>JBFJTN010000056.1:0-17618 GCA_041625325.1 Oceanococcus sp.
CCCTGCTGGCGGGCGTGGCCGCAGGGAACCGCGAAGCGGCGCGGGGGACAGCGCCCGGAACAGGCGGCAGGGCCCGGCGTGAGCTCCCATGGAGAGCTTGCGGCAGCAGGACGAACCCAGGCGTCGCCGTTTTCCCCCAATGAACCCAGGGGGCCGTGCCGAGCGTCTCGCAGTGAGAGGAAGGTCCGCTAAGGGACACTAGCCGAAGATCAGCGGCAGACATACCGCCAGCAACAGTCCCATCAGGCTCATGCCCAGCGCGGAAAAGGCGCCGCAACGGGGGCTGACCTCGAAAGCGCGGGCGGTGCCGACGGCGTGGGCCGACAGGCCCAGGGCAAAACCCAGGATCGCCTCGTCACGGATGCCCATGCGGCGGATCAAAGCCGGGCCGACCATGGCGCCGAAGATGCCCGTCAGCATCACCGAGATCGCCGACAGCGCGGCGATGCCGCCGATCGCATCGGCGATGAGAATCGCGATCGGCGTGGTGGCGGCCTTCTGCACCAGGGACATCTGGGCCTGGCTGCCGGCGCCCAGGCCCCGCATCAGCAGCCAGGCGGACAGGGCCACGACGAAGCCGGTGAGCAGCCAGGTGATCAGCAGCGGCCCGGCCATCGCGCGGATGTGGCTGATGCGCTGATACAGCGGTACCGCCAGCGCCACGGTGACCGGGCCCAGCAGCACGTACAGCGCCTCGGCGCCGGGGCGGTAGTCGGCGAAACCGCGGCCCAGCAGCAGGTTGGCGGCAATGACCAGCACCAGGCCGACGAACACCGGCAGCAGCAGCGGATGGCGTCCGCAGCGCTCGTACAGCACCAGACCCAGCTGATAGGCCAGCAGGGTCAGCAGCAGGTCGAAGACCGGGCTGCCGGTCACGGCCTGCAAGGCGGCGGTGGGATCGAAGCTCATGTCTTGCCGGTCAGCAGGCGCATCAGGCCGGCGGCCAGCACCAGCGAGATCAGCGTGCTCAGGACGATGGTGGCCGCGACCGCCCAGCCGTCGGCGGCCAGCGTATGCCAGTGATCCATGATGCCGACACTGGGCGGGATCAGCACCAGCGGCAGGTAGCGCAGCAGTTGCTGGGCGTCCTCGCCCAGGCCGGCGCTGACCCGGCCGCGCAGCAGCAGGGCGGCGAGCAGCAGGATCATGCCCAGCACCGGGCCGGGCAGGGGCCAGTGCAGCAGCGCGACCAGCGCCTCGCCGGCCAGCTGGAAGGCCAGCAGGATGGTCAGGCTGCGCAGCATGGGCCGGGGCCGGCGATCTACAGGCGGTAGGCGGCGGTGGTCATCACCCGGGCGGCGAGGCGCATGGCATCGCGGACCGGGCGCGGCAGCTCGCGGCCGCCCGCATCGCGGGCCTGCTGACCGTGGCGGGCTTCATCCGCCTTCATCTGCTCGACGATCTCCCGGCTGCGGGCATCGCCTTCCGGCAGCTTCCTGAGGTGCCCGGCCAGATGCTCCTCCACCTGCCTTTCGGTTTCCGACACGAAGCCCAGGCTCCAGCGATCACCGGCGAGGCCGGCCAGGGCGCCGATCGCGTAGGCGCCGGCATACCACACGGGGCTGAGCTGGCTGGGCGCGCTGTCCAGTTCATTCAGGCGCGCAGCGCACCAGTCCAGGTGGGCCTGTTCTTCTTCCGCCGCTTCCAGCAACTGGGCGCGGGTGCGCGCGTCGCGGGCGACCCGGGCCTGGCCGCGATAGAGGGCCTGGGCGGCGACCTCGCCCGCATGATTGACCCGCATCAGGCCGGCGGCATGGCGGCTGTCGCGTTCGGCCAGGGCCTGGTCCTCGGCGGCGGCCGGGTAGGCCTGTGGCTGGCCCTGGGGGCGCACGACACTGTTCAGGCCGTGCTGCAGGTCGCTGAGCAGGGCGTCGAGCGGGGACAGGCGGCGCTGGGGCATGGACATCGGCCGTGGCGAAAGCGGAGGCTCATTATAGCGGGCGGGCCTGGGGCAGTCGGGCCCCGCCTCGCGGCGCCCGTCGGGGCGGGCCGCATCGCCAGCGTCCGCAGGGCATAATGAGGCCATGTTCGTAGCGCTGAAACCCACCGCATGTGGCTGACCGCCGCTGATCTGTCCCGGCGCCTGCCGGCGCGCTTCAATGCGGCCCTGGTGATTGGCGATGAGCCGCTGCTGGTCGAGGAGTCCGGTGACCTGCTGCGCCGTGCCGCGCGCGAACAGGGCTATACCGAGCGCCGCGTGCTGGAGGCGCGCAGCGATTTCAAATGGGATCAGCTCACCGCCGAGGCCAGCGCCATGTCCCTGTTCGGCGACCGGCAGCTGATCGAATTGCGCCTGCCCGAGGCCAAGCCGGGCAACGAGGGCAGTCGGGCATTGCAGGAGTTCGTGAGCGCGCAGAGCCCGGATGTCTGCCTGCTGGTGCTGGCGACGACCTCGGTGGCGCCACCCAAGGACGCCGCCTGGATGGTCAGGATCGCCGAGGCCGGTGTGGGCGTGCGCTGCCGCAAGATCCGCGCGGATCAACTGCCGCGCTGGCTGGCCGACCGGGCCCGCACCCTGTCCCTGCGGATCCAGCCGCCCGCCCTGGCCTGGCTGGCCGAGCAGGTGGAGGGCAATCTGCTGGCGGCGCGGCAGGAACTGGAGCGCCTGCCCCTGCTCGACCCCGAGCGGGAATGGGACATGGAGGGGCTGCAGGCGGTGGTCAGCGACCACGCCCGCTATGCCGGTTACGATCTGCCCGATGTCCTGCTGGGCGGCGATCTGGCCAGCGGCCTGCGCATGCTGGAGCGGCTGAAGGAGGAGGGTCTGGCCCCGGCGGCCCTGGTGCCGAGCATCGCCCGCGACATGCGCAGCCTGCTGGCCGCCGCGCAGCGCGCACGGCAGCTGGGGCCCGAGCGAGCCTGCGAGGCCGCCGGCATCTGGCGCACGCGGGCGCCGCGCTTCGTCGCCGCGCTGCGCCGGCATTCCCTGCCGCGGGTTCAGCGTCTGCACCTCATGGCCGTGGGCCTGGACAAGACCGCGAAATCCGCGCCGGAAGCCAGATTCTGGGAAGAATTGGTAAACTTCGCGGTTCGCCTGGCGGGACGTAGCGTGTCGCGGGCGGCGTGATTTGAACCACAGGCAGAATATGTCCGCACCATCGTCGGTCCCTTCAGAGGCCGAACAGCAAATGCTTCAGCGCCAGTTGCAGGCGGTGGGCCAGCGCGCCCGCGCGGCCTCCCGGATCCTCGGCGCGGCAGACCCCGGGGCCAAGAATGCGGCGCTGTTCGGTCTGGCAGACCTGCTGGAGCAGCGGCAGGAGCAGCTGCTGGCAGAAAACGCCAGAGACATGCAGGCCGGTCGCGAACAGGGCCTGGATGCGGCGCTGCTGGATCGCCTGGCGCTGAATCCCGAGCGCATCCGCGCCATGGCGCAGGGCGTGCGCGAGGTCGCACAGCTGAATGATCCGGTTGGCCAGATCACCGACTGGGCCTACCGGCCCTCGGGCATCCAGGTGGGCAAGATGCGGGTGCCGCTGGGGGTGATCGGGATCATCTACGAATCCCGTCCCAATGTGACGGCAGACGCCGCCGCCCTGTGCCTGAAGGCGGGCAACGCCACCATTCTGCGCGGCGGCTCCGAGGCGATCCGCTCGAATCTGGCCATTGGCGCCTGCGTGGCCCAGGCCCTGCGCAATGCCGACCTGCCGGCCGATGCCGTGCAGGTGCTGGACATCACCGATCGCGGCGCGGTGCCGATCCTGGCGGCCATGTCCGAGCACATCGACGTGATCGTGCCGCGCGGTGGCAAGGGACTGGTCGAGGCGGTGTCGCGCGCGGCGCGGGTGCCGGTACTCAAACATCTGGATGGCGTCTGCCACGTCTACATCGACGATGCCGCGGACGCGGGCAAGGCGCAGGCCGTGGCGGTGAATGCCAAGACCCAGCGCTACGGCACCTGCAATACCATGGAAACGCTGCTGGTCGCCGCCAGCCGCGCCGCCGAACTGCTGCCGCCGCTGGCCGCGGCCTATCGGCAGGCCGGGGTGGAGATGCGCGGCTGCAGCCGGACCCTGGAGCTCATCGATGATGCCCTGCCCGCCAGCGAGGAGGACTGGTCCGCCGAATATCTGGCGCCGGTGCTGTCCATTCGCGTGGTGGACGGTCTGCAGGCGGCGATGGACCACATCGCGCAGTACGGCTCCGGCCACACCGAGTCCATCGTGACCGAGAATCTGGTCGCCGCGCGTCGCTTCCTGCGCGAGGTGGACTCCAGTTCGGTGATGGTCAATGCCTCGACCCGCTTCGCCGATGGCTACGAATACGGTCTCGGCGCCGAGATCGGCATCAGCACCGACAAGCTGCACGCCCGCGGGCCGGTCGGCCTGTACGGCCTGACCACGGAGAAATATGTCGTCATGGGTGATGGCCATATCCGCTGAGAATTCGATGCTCGCCCTGGCCCAGCAGGCCCTGGACGACGGCAAGGCCCGTGATCTGAAAACGCTGGATGTCAGCGACAAGACCACGGTCACCGATCACATGCTGATCTGTTCCGGCACCTCCCAGCGCCATGTGAAGTCGCTGGCGGAGAATCTGGTCAAGGCCGTGAAGGAGGCCGGTCAGCGCCCGATCGGGGTCGAAGGCCTGGACGAGGGCGAGTGGGTGCTGGTCGACCTCGGCGAGGTCGTGGTCCACGTCATGCAGCCGCAGACCCGCGCCTTCTATCAGCTGGAAAAGCTGTGGGCCGTGGGCCCGGGCGAGGACGTCCAGGACCAGCAGGCTGAATGAAACTGCGCCTGCTGTGCGCGGGCCGGCGCATGCCGCGCTGGGTGGACGACGGCGTGGCCGAGTTCATGAAGCGCTTCCCGCGCCAGTTTCCGGTGGAGCTGGACACGGTTGACCCCGCCCCGCGCAAGGCAGGCCTGAGCGCCACGCAGTTGCAGCAGGCCGACAGCGAACGTCTGGCGGCGAAATTGCGAGGCGGCGAGCGCATCGTGGCGCTGGACGAAGGCGGCCAGCAGTACGACAGCCGGGGGCTGGCCGGCAGAATTCAGGACTGGCAGCACGATGGTCGCGACGTGGTGCTGGTCATCGGTGGGCCGGATGGGCACTCCGATGCCTTTCGCGATGCCGCCGACGAATTGCTGTCCCTGTCCTCCATGACCCTGCCACACGGGCTGGCCCGTCTGGTGCTGGTCGAACAGGTCTATCGCGCCTGGACCGTTCTCAGCGGCCACCCCTACCACCGTGACTGATTCCACACCGATCCAGTTCATCCTGGCCTCCGCCTCACCGCGGCGGGCCGAGCTGCTGTCCCGGCTGGCCTATCGTTTCGAGATCGCGCCCAGCCACATCGATGAGAGCCGGGCGCCAGGGGAGTCGCCGGAGGACTACGTCCGGCGCATGGCGCGGGAAAAGGCCGCCGCGGGAGCGCATGCACCACTGCCCGTGCTCGGGGCCGATACCACGGTGGTCCTGGGGGATCGCATCCTGGGCAAGCCGCAAGGCCGGGAGGATGCGCTGGACATGCTGGCTGCACTGTCCGGCAGCCGGCATGCGGTGCTCACCGCGGTCTGCCTGCGCCATGGCGCGCGCAGCGAAGCGGTGCTCAGCCGGACCTGGGTGAACTTCGCCCCGGTGAGCCCCCGTCAGGCTGCGGCCTACTGGGCCAGTGGCGAATCGGAAGGCAAGGCGGGAGGCTATGCGATCCAGGGTCTGGCCGAGGCTTTCGTCAGCGGAATCGAGGGCAGCTACTCGGGCGTGGTCGGGCTGCCGCTGCAACAGACCGCCAGCCTGCTAAAGTTGTTCGACATCGTCCCTGGCGCCCTGCCCGAATGAGCAACGAGATCCTGATCAACGTGAGCCCGCAGGAGACCCGCGTGGCCCTGGTCGAGCAGGGCGTGCTGCAGGAAATCTTCATCCAGCGGGCCTCGCACATGAGCGTGGTCGGCAATATCTACAAGGGCGTGGTCGAGCGGGTGCTGCCGGGCATGCAGGCGGCGTTCGTCAATGTCGGCCTGGACCGCACCGCCTTCCTGCATGCCTCCGATGTGCACGTGCCGGCCGAGGCGGGCAATGGCGACAGCCAGCACCCCGATGTGCGCAGCCTGCTGCGCGAGGGCGAGTCCGTTCTGGTGCAGGTGGTCAAGGAGCCGCTGGGCAGCAAGGGGGCGCGGCTGACCAGCCAGCTCACCATTCCCTCGCGTTATCTCGTTTACCTGCCGACCAGCGAGCATGTCGGCATCTCGACCAAGATCGAGGATGACGAGGAGCGCGCGCGCCTGCGCGAAATCCTCACCCGGCTGGTCGCGGAATCCGGCCAGCGCGGCAGCTTCATCGTGCGGACCGCGGGCGAAGGGGCCAGCGAGGCGGCGCTCAAGGCCGACGTGCAGTTCCTGCACCGGCTCTGGCAGTCCATACAGGAAGCCGGCGCCAAGGCGCAAAACGGCACCCGGGTGCACAGCGATCTGCCCCTGATCATGCGCACCGTGCGCGACCTGATGAGCGACGATATCGAGCGGGTCCGCATCGACGACGTGGATTCCTGGAGGCGCTGCGCCGATTTCGCCCGCCGCTTCGTGCCGGATACGGCCGAACGCATCGAACTGTTCGACGGCAGCGCGCCTCTGTTCGATCTTTACGGGGTCGAGGATGAATTGCAGCGCGCGCTGGAGCGCAAGGTGCCGCTGAAGTCGGGAGGACACCTGGTCTTCGACCAGACCGAGGCGATGACCACGATCGACGTCAATACCGGCGCATTCGTCGGTTACCGGAATCTGGAAGAAACCATCTTCAAGACCAATCTGGAGGCGGCCCAGACGATTGCCCACCAGCTGCGCCTGCGCAATCTGGGCGGCATCATCATCATCGATTTCATCGACATGAGCGACGAGGCCCATCGCGAGCAGGTGCTGGCGGCCCTGTCCAAGGCCATGGCCCGCGACCACGCCAAGAGCCAGATCTGCGCCCTGTCGCAGCTCGGGCTGGTCGAGATGACCCGCAAGCGCACCCGCGAATCGCTGGAACGGATTCTGTGCGAGCCCTGTCCTACCTGCATGAGCCGGGGCCGCATCAAATCGGCAGAGACCGTCTGCTATGAGATCTTTCGTGAACTGCGGCGCACGGCCCGACAGTTTCAGGCCCGGGAGTACCGGGTCCTGGCCCACCCGGACGTGATCGCCCGTCTGGCCGATGAGCAGTCGACCGGCCTGGCGGAACTCGAGGAAGTCGTGCACAAGCCGATTCGGCTGCTGGCCGAGGCGCAGTATCTGCCGGAATCCTACGACGTCGTTCCACTGTAGGAGCCGCGACAGCCGTCGCCTAGCCGTGTATTTCGCAGCCAACAGCCTATTCGTATTGCGTCGCGTGTTTCCGGGGCGGCCGGCATGAGGCGCTGGCAGCGACGTCTGTGGGTGGCCAGCGTGGGTCTGGGCACCTCCTTGCTGATCGGACTGGGCCTGCTGGTCGGAACCTTCCGCATCGCGGTTCAGCTGGTGCCCGACTACCGGGCCGATGTGGAAACCGAAGTCAGCCGCCTGCTGCAGACACCGGCCCGGATCCAGGACATGAACCTGATCTGGCGTGGTCGCTATCCCACCCTGCAGCTGCATGGCGTGGCGCTGGGCGAGGCGGCGGAAGGCCTGCAGTTCCAGGAACTGCGCATCGGCTTCTCGCTGTGGCGCCTGCTGCAGGGCGATCTGATGCCGCGCGCGATGCAGATGCGCGGCACCGCGCTGGAATTGCGCCTGATGGATGGGGAGCTGCAGCTCGCCGGCCTGAAATCCAGCGGCGCCTCCCGCCAGGCGCCGGAAGCTCTGCTCGACCAGCTCTACGCGATCGGCCGGATCGAACTGGTGGATGCCCGCCTGCTGTGGCTGGACCTGGACCATCAGCTTCCACCCCGCGAGCTGCTGATCAGCGAGCTGGATCTGCATCGCAGTTTCCGGGGCATGGAATTCGAAGTCGCCGCCCGGGTGCAGGGTCAGGGCGAGCTTCAGCTGAGCGCGCTGCTGCAGCAACGGCCCTGGCGTCTTGACCGGCTCGGCCTGGAGCTGTCCGGGCTGGATCTGTGGCAGGACCTGCAGGCGCTGGCGCCGCAGCTGCCGGCCCTGCGCGGCCGTATCGACGAGCTGCGCGTGGACAGCGAATGGCAGGACGGCCGCTGGACCAGTGCGGAGGTGAACTTCGACCTCGCCGATTTCGGTCCGGCGGCGGCCCTGGCCGGGTTTCGTCGCTGGCGGGGGCAGCTGCTGCTCGGCGCCCTGGGTCCGGGCGTGCGCGCCGACCTCAGCAGCAGCGAGCTGGTCGCCGCCAGCGGTCGCTGGCCGGAGACCCTCACCAGCATCGAATGGCAGCCGGCCAACGGGGGGCAGGGCGATATCAAGCTCTCCGCCGAGTACCTGCGCCTGCACGACCTGCTGCCCTGGGTTGCATGGCTGCCGGAGACGCCGCGCATGACCTGGCAGCGCATGCAGCCGGCCGGTGAGATTCGTGATCTGCATCTGCAGTTCGATGCGGATGACCGCTGGCCGCGGGTCACCGCGGAACTGGAGCAGGTGCAGGTATCCGCCCACGAAGCGACCCCCGGTCTGCGCGGTTTCTCGGGCCGTCTCACCCTGGGCCCGCAGGGTGGTCGCCTGCAGCTCGACAGCCAGGATCTGATCCTGGATGCGCCGCGCCTGTTCGCCGCCCCCCTGCCGCTGGAGACGCTCAGCGGCAGCCTCAGCTGGAAACGCGGGGCGGACGGCTGGCAGCTGTCGGCGCCGGTGCTGCATTACGCCGCCATGAACCTGGACGGCGTGGGCCGTCTGAATCTCAGCCTCGGGCAGACCAATACCATCGACCTGGAGCTGAACTTCTTCTGCACCGACCCGGCGCCCTGGCTGGAGTACCAGCCACAGTTCTGGCACGAGAATCTGCGAGGCTGGCTGAGCCGGGCCATCGGCCCGGCGAATGTGAGCAACGGCCAGGTGGTGATCCGCGGCGCGCTGGAGGACTTCCCCTTCGACAAGGGGCGCGAGGGTGAATTCCGGGTCGCGCTGGAACTGCAGCAGGCGGCGCTGGATTTCGCTCCGGACTGGCCCCGGCTGGAGCTGGGCAGCGCCCAGCTGCGGATCGATGGCAATGCCCTCAGCGTGGAAGCCTTCGACAGCCGTCTCGGAGAGCTTGACGCGGTCCGGGCGCAGGCCCGCATCGCCGACCTGCAGGAAGCGGTGCTGACCGTCGATGCCGAGGTCAGCGGCAATGCCGCGGATGCCTGGAAAATGCTGGGTGAATCCAAGCTGAGACGCCGCATCGGGCCGGTGCTCGACAGCCTGGCGCTGTCGGGCAATACCCAGGCTCGGGTGCAGCTCAGCCTGCCGCTGAAAGACCTGGACCAGACCGAGTATCAGGTCCGGGCCCGCTTCGACCGGGCGGCGCTGTGGACCCGCCACTGGCCGGACCCGGTGCAGAAGATCAGCGGTGAGGTGGAGATCGCGGCAGACGGCCTGCGCAGCCACGACCTGAGCGCGGCGATCGCCGGCATTCCCCTGAAGGCCCGGCTGACCCCGCAGGATGGGCTGACCCGCATCGAGGCGGAGATGGAGCTGGCGCCCGCCGAGCTGCCGCCTTCGGTTCCGGTGGGGGCCTGGCTGCGCCAGCGCGCCGAAGGCCGCAGCCGTTGGCGATTCTCCATGGAGCTTGGACCCCAGGCGGATCCGAAACTGCGCTTCGAGTCCAAGCTGCTGGGCACCGCGCTGAATCTGCCGGCGCCACTGGGCAAGACGGCGGATCAGCTGCGCCGTCTCAGCCTGACCCTGGATCCGGGCGAGGAAACCCGCCTGCATCTGAGCTACGCCCAGCTGCTCAGCCTGGATGCCCTGATCGAGGCCGGCCAGGGCCTGCGCGCGGCACGGGTGCATTTCGGTCCCGATGCGCTGCCGGCCGGGGCGCCCGGCTGGTGGGTGGAGGGACAGCTGGGTCAGGCCTCGCTGGGCGAGTGGCTGCCCCTGATCCGCGACCTGACGGCGGAAGCGACACCCTCCGCCGGCATGCCTTTCGGCGGCCTGGTTTTGCGTATCGGCGAAATCCAGGCGCTGGGACAGCGTCTGAATCAGGCCCGCCTGCAACTGACCCGCCAGGATCAGGCCTGGGTGATCGAACTGAACTCGCCGCGGGCCGAAGGCAGCCTGCGCATCCCACCGCAGGCCGAGGGTGAGCGGCTGCGTCTGGATGGCCACTTTGCCCACCTCAACTGGGCCCTGGACCCCGATGGCGGGGGCGAGCGCCCGGACCCCCGTGAGCTGCCGGAACTGCATCTGGCGGCGGACCGCTTCCTGCTCAATGATGTCGCCCTGGGGCGCCTCAATCTCGATGTCACCCCGGTGTCCCGCGGCAGCCGCATCGAAGGCCTGACCGTCTACGACAAGGAGCGCAAGGAGGCGGACATCGAAGGCCTGTGGCTGCGCGATGCCGAGGGCGAGTCCGCCGCGCTGGATCTGGAGGTCGACACGCGAGCCTTTCCGGCCTGGCTCAAGGCATTGAATTACCAGGACAATATCGACGCGCGGCGGGGGCGGGTGACGGCCCGCCTGAACTGGAGCCCGGACCCCGAGGGCCTGCGCACGGCGCGGCTCAATGGCGAGCTGGAGTTCGCGTTTTCCGATGGCCAGCTGCTCAATGTGGAGCCGGGGGCCGGGCGGGTGCTGGGCTTGTTCAGCATCAACGCGCTGCCGCGGCGCTTCTTCCTGGACTTCCGCGACGTGGTGAACAGCGGACTGGGTTTCGACGGCCTGCGGGGCAAGTTCAGCATCGAGGATGGCGTGGCCAGTACCCGTGATTTCGAGCTCAAGGGGCCGTCCCTGCGGATAGCCGCGCGTGGCGAGGTTGATCTGGCGCGGCGCCTGTACGACCAGACCATCACCATCTATCCGGGCCTGTCCTCCGGCGTGTCGCTGGCCGCGACCCTGCTGGGCGGACCGGTGGTGGGTATCTTCACCCTGCTGGCCCAGGAACTGCTGGACAAGCCACTGGATCAGGTCACCCAGATCAGCTATCACCTGGGCGGCAGCTGGGACAATCCCGAAGTGAGTCGAAGCCAATGAGCCGGTCCCTGAGTATCGCCGCGCTGCAGCTGAGCAGCGGCGCCGATGTGCGGTCCAATCTCGCCTCCATCCGCGCGCTGCTGCCGCAGACCGACGGCGCCCGGCTGGTCCTGCTGCCGGAGAATGCCCTGTTCCTCGGCGCGCGCGAGCGGGACAAGCTGGCCATCGCCGAGGTCCCCGGTGACGGACCGTTGCAGCAGGCGCTGGCCGAGCTCGCGCGGGAGCATGCCACCACCCTGGTCTGCGGTTCCTTTCCGTTGCGCCTGCCGGGCCAGGACGACAAGGTTTCGGCCAGCGCCCTGGTCTACGGGCCCGACGGCCGGCAGATTGCCCGCTATGACAAGCGCCATCTGTTCGACGTGGTGCTGGAAGACGGCAAGAGTTTCCTGGAGTCACGCCATTTCCAGGCCGGCAGCAATCCGCCACAGTGCTTCGAGTGCGCCGGACTGCGGCTGGGCCTGTCCATCTGTTACGACCTGCGCTTCCCCGAGCTGTACCGGGAACTGGCGGCAGCCGGCGCCGAGGTTCTGCTGGTGCCCGCGGCCTTCACCTGGCCGACCGGCCAGGCCCACTGGGAGCTGCTGCTGCGCGCGCGCGCGGTCGAGAACCTGGCCGCCGTGGTCGGTGCGAATCAGTGCGGCGAGCACCCCAACGGCCAGCGCAGCTGGGGCCATAGTATGATCGTGGATTGCTGGGGCCGGATTCAGGCCCAGGCCGCCGAGGCGCCCGGAGTGATTCGGGCCGACATCGATCTGGACGCTCAGGCGCGACGCCGGCGCGAGTTTCCGGTGCTCAGGCACCGGCGCGATGGCGGTGCGCCGGATACGCCTCTCTAGACTCCCGCAGGCCGGAGTTCGCCACTGGCGACACCAGGCCGGCCGCCGCAGCCGTCGCCGGCTGACACACAGTGAGACCGACATGACAACGAACAACTGGGACCTGGCGCAGACCCGCCTGCTACAGCCCGCCAGCCTCGAGATCGACGACCTCCAGCAGGTGCTGCACGGCCTGATGCGGCCCGGAGTCGACGCCGCCGATCTGTATTTCCAGGCCCGCCGCAGCGAAAGCTGGGTGCTCGAGGAGGGCATCGTCAAGAGCGGTGGTTACGGCATCGAGCAGGGTGTGGGAGTGCGCGCCATCAGCGGCGAGGCCACCGGCTTTGCCTATACCGACGAACTGCAACGTCCGGCCCTGGAGCAGGCCTGCCAGGCCGCGGGCGCCATCTCGCAGGCCGGCGGTTCGGCCGCGCTGGCGCGCTGGCAGCGGCCGGCTGCCGACGCCCTGTATCGGCCCGATGACCCCATCATCAGCCTGGACGCGGACGCCAAGCTGGACCTGCTGCGCCGTGCCGATGCGGCGGCCCGGGCGGCCGACCCGGCGGTCAGTCAGGTCATGGCCAGTCTGGCGGCCAGTTACGAACATGTGCTGATCGCCGCTTCCGACGGCACCCTGGCCGCCGACGTGCGCCCGCTGGTGCGCCTGCAGGTTCAGGTCATCGTGGAGCGCGGCGGCAAGCGCGAGTCGGCCAGCAGTGGCGGCGGCGGGCGCTATGACCTGCTGGCCCTGCGTGAGACGGTTTCCCCCGAGGAGCTGGCCCGCGAGGCCGTGCGCCTGGCCCTGCTGCGTCTGGATGCGGATCCGGCGCCCGCCGGCACCATGCCGGTGGTGCTGGGCAGCGGCTGGCCCGGCGTGCTGCTGCACGAGGCGGTGGGTCACGGCCTGGAAGGCGATTTCAATCGCAAGGGCAGCTCGGTCTACTCCGGTCGCATCGGCGAGAAGGTCGCCTCCGAGCTGTGCACCATCGTCGATGACGGCAGTCTGGCGCGTCGGCGCGGCTCCCTCAACATCGATGACGAGGGGGTCCCCAGCCAGTGCAACGTGCTGATCGAGAACGGCATCCTGAAAGGCTATCTGCAGGACAAGCTGAATGCCCGCCTGATGGGTGTCGCGCCCACCGGCAATGGCCGCCGCGAATCCTTTGCCCACCTGCCAATGCCGCGCATGACCAATACCTTCATGCAGCCCGGCCAGGATGAGCCCGAAGACATCATCCGCAGCGTGAAGCGCGGCCTGTACGCGAAGAACTTCGAGGGCGGCCAGGTGGACATCACCTCGGGCAATTTCGTGTTCAGCACCTCGGAGGCCTATCTCATCGAGGACGGCCGTCTGACCCGGCCGGTCAAGGGAGCCACCCTGATCGGCAACGGCCCCCAGGCCATGGGCAAGGTCAGCATGGTCGGGCATGACCTGGAACTGGATCAGGGCATCGGCATCTGCGGCAAGGACGGTCAGAGCGTACCGGTCGGGGTCGGCCAGCCGACCCTGAAGATCGACGAACTCACCGTCGGCGGCACCCAGGCCTGAGCCCGGCATGAAGGCCAGGCGAGGCAGCGGCCGGCCCGGCCAGCTGCGCATCATTGGCGGGCGCTGGCGTGGTCGCAAGCTGCCGGTGCCGGAAGCGCCCGGCCTGCGGCCGACACCCGACCGGGTGCGCGAGACCCTGTTCAACTGGCTGGCGCCGGATATCCAGGGTATCGCCTGCCTGGACCTGTTCGCGGGCACCGGGGCGCTGGGATTCGAGGCCCTGTCCCGTGGCGCCGGTCACGCAGTCCTGCTGGACAGTGACCGCCAGGCGGTGACCACCCTGCGCGATAGCGCGCGCCTGCTCGATGCGGATGCCGCCATCCATCAGGCCGATGCCCTGGGCTGGCTGGCGGCGCCGCCAGGCCGTCGCTTCGATCTGGTCTTCGTCGATCCGCCCTTCGCCGCCGCCCTGTGGGATCGGGCCCTGGCGCTGCTGCCGCCCTGGCTGGGGCCGGGCCATCGGGTCTACGTGGAGGCGCCACGCGACTGGCCAGGCCCGCCCGCCGCGCAATGGGACACGCTCAAGGAAAAGACCGCCGCGGATGTGGTCTTCCGGCTGCTGCACTATAGTGGCGGGCCCAGTGCCACCGGCCATCGGAACTGACGTGCAAGGGAGAATAGAGTGAAAGCTGCCTATACGGGGACCTTCGACCCGATCACCCTGGGGCATACCGACATGATCACGCGGGCCAGCGCGCTGTTCGACGAACTGCTCGTCGCCATCGCCGTGAGCTCGGCCAAGAACCCGCTGTTTTCGCTGGAGGAGCGGGTGGAACTGGCGCGGCAGTCGCTGGCCGACCTGCCCAACGTGACGGTCTGCGGCTTCAGCGGCCTGGTCATCGACTTCGCCCGCGACAACGGGGTGCAGGTGCTGGTCCGCGGGGTCCGCAACAACACCGATTTCGACTACGAGTCGCAGATGGCCCGGATGGTCCGGCATCTGGCGCCGGAGATCGACACCGTGATCCTGCCACCCACCGCCAAGTATGCGCATATCTCCTCCACCCTGGTGAGGGAGATCGCCCAGCTCAAGGGGCCGCTGACCGATCTGGTCCCGCAGGTGGTGGAAGACGCCGCCCGGGCCAAGCAGGGGGCAGGCTGATGCGTGCGCCTGTGGCGGCCCTGCTCCTCGGCCTGCTGCCGGTCCTGGCGCTGGCGCAGGCGCCAGGGCAATACGCGATCGCCTCGGCCCATCCGCTGGCGACCGCGGCCGGCGAGCAGATTCTCAAGGCCGGCGGCAATGCCTTCGACGCGGCGGTCGCCGTCACCGCCGTGCTGGCCGTGGCGGAGCCGGCCGGTTCCGGCCTGGGTGGCGGCGGCTTCTATCTGCTGCACCTGGCCGACAGCGGTCGCAAGGTCTTCGTCGATGCCCGCGAGGTCGCCCCGCTGGCGGCCACCGCCGACATGTTCCTGGACGCGCAGGGACAGGTGGATCAGCAGCAGCTGACCGCCGGCCCGCGGGCCGCCGGCATTCCGGGCATTCCTGCCGCGCTGCAGCACCTGAGCCGCGAATACGGCCGCCTGAAGCTGGAGAATGCGCTGGCGCCCGCGCTGCGCCATGCCCGCGAGGGCATCGCGGTGGACCACAAGCTGGCCGCCCATATCCAGCGCCGGGCCGACGATCTGAAGCGATTCCCGGCCAGCGCGGCGCTGTTCCTGCCGCAGGGCATGCCGCTGACGGTCGGTCAGACCCTGCGCCAGCCGGAGCTGGCGGCCACCCTGGAGCGCATGCAGGTCTTTGGCGCCGCCGGCTTTTACCAGGGCCGGGTGGCGGATGATCTGGTGGCGGCGGTGCGCGCGGCCGGCGGTATCTGGAGCCTGAAGGATCTGGCCCGCTATGAGGTCAAGGAACGCGCGCCAGTCATCCTGGAATATCGCGGCTGGCAGCTGGTCACCGCGCCGCCGCCCTCGTCCGGCGGCCTGGTGCTGGGCCTGATGACCAACATCCTGTCCGGCTACCCGGCGGCGCAGAGCGAGCTCAATGCGCTGCATCTGCGCATCGAGGCCATGCGCCGGGCCTATTTCGATCGGGCCCGCTTCATGGGCGATACCGATTTCGTCGATGTGCCCAGCCGGGCCCTGCTCAGCCCGGGCTATGCCGAGGCCTGGCGCAAGACCATCGATCAGGACAGGGCCAGCCGCAGTGCCGATTTCAGCATGCCGCACCAGGACGGACAGGGCCGCAACACCACCCATTTCTCGATCATCGATGCGCAGGGCAACCGGGTGGCCGCCACCCTGTCGATCAATTACATGCTGGGCTCGGCCTTCGTCGCCGCGGGCACCGGCGTGCTGCTGAACAACGAGATGGATGATTTCGTGGCCAAGCCGGGCGAGCCCAACGCCTATGGCCTGGTCGGCGCTCAGGCCAATGCCATCGCGCCGGGCAAGCGCATGCTGTCCTCGATGAGCCCGAGCTTCCTGGAGGGCGGCGATCGGGTTGCCGTGCTGGGCACCCCCGGCGGCAGCCGCATCATCACCATGGTCTTTCATGCCATCGAATCGGTGATGGCGGGCGAGGATGCCAAGGCCGTGGTGTCACGGCCGCGCTATCACCACCAGTACCTGCCCGACGTGGTGCAGTTCGAACCGGGCGCGCTGAGCCCCTACCTGCAGCGCCAGCTGGCCGCGCGCGGTCATGTGCTGAAGGAACTGGATTATCGCTACGGCAACATGCAGGCCATCATCTGGGACCTGAAAGCCAATCGCCTGGACGCCGCGTCCGATCCGCGCGGCATCGGCAGCGCGGTGGTGGGGCCATAGGGCGCTCCCGACGGCTGAACCGAATTAATGCCGAGAAGCGATCAGGCACTGGGTTCGGTGCGCTGTCTTCAGACTCGGTGGCAGGGCCGTGAAGCGCCCGCCAGCGTGTCATTCGGTGATTGGTGCGTGCGAGCTGCCAGCAGACCGGAGCCTGCCAAGCTGGTTCACGAGCTACCATTGCGGCGGCGTGTCCTGGCCGGCTTTCCCGCCTGCGGAGCGGGCTTGGCGCGCTGCTGCATGGGCACGGTGAACAGGCGTCTCAGCTGTGCCGGACACAGCCAGGCCCAGATCAGCACCACCGCGAGCGAGGGCAGGATAAGCGTGCCGAACTGGTAGCCAAGGCCGACCAATTCCGTAGCGACGGGGCCTATGCCCGAGCGTTCCCTGACCTGGGCGCCGAGGTCCAGTGCGATGGTCTTGAGGTACCAGAACGAGGCGCTCCAGACCCAGGTCGGAAGCAGGGCAAGATAGGCCAGCATCGTCGCCTTGGCCAAGCCGGACAGACCGCGGGAAGCCCAGATCATGGCGATCAGGAGCGGTAGATTGAAGGTGTACATCAAAAGGTCCAGGGCCATCGTGGCGTGACCCCATTGCCCGGACGCGGTCTGGACCGGATACCTGGTGTCAAACAGCAGCTGTCGGTCCTGCAGGGAGATGGCCTCCAGGCTCTGGGGCATGGCTAGGCTCAGTGCGCCCTGCGTGAGCGGCGAAACCGGTGCGAACCAGATTTCCGCTCCCATAAACCAGAGGGCGTAAAGCGGAGGCAGGGCCAGAAACAGACGAAGCAGCAGCTGGCTCAGGAAATTACGCTGTTTCGAGTTGCTCTTCACGGTGAAGGTAGCGAACCCAGAGAATCCAGATGACGAAGGCATCCAGCAAAATCAATGCCTGCCAAATGTAGAGATGGGCCCATTCGTAAGCCTGCATGCTCCACTGCCCGATATAGAACAGGGTGATGATGCGGACAATATTGATGCTCTGTATGCCCACAAACCCGATCGCGAAGCCGATCAGCTTCTGCCTGAAGCTTGAAGGAAAGGCGATGATGGCCGCGGCCAGGATGATCATCGGCTCGACGCCGTTGCAGCCTGCCTCGATTCTCAGCGTGAAGTCCTTGCGCAGACTCTGAATGTAGATGCCCTGTATCGACAACTGGTCATCGAAAAGCGCCATGACCGCGCCGGCAATCCAGGCCAGCGACTCGGTGAAGGGATCGATGATAGCGTCCCGGACGGGCTGCAGCAGTTCCAGCGTGAACAGCACGATCTGGATGGTCAGGAACAGAAACAGAAACCGCCAGCGCGATGCTGGCGGTTCAGGCTCGCGATCAAGCATTCGGGTCCGCCGAGTTAACGGCTGCGACGGCTGGCACCAAGGCCAAGGACACCGATGAGCAAGCTCATGATGCCCAGCCCAACGGGGCCGAGAACCGGGCCACCCACCGACCCCGCCGGCGGGGGCGGCGGC
>JBFJTN010000057.1:0-17553 GCA_041625325.1 Oceanococcus sp.
TCCGGCAGGGCCTCCTTGGCCAGATCGGCGCGGATCAGATTGGCATTGCCGATGGACTCGATGACATCGCCGGTGACCTTGATGGCGAGCAGGCCATCGGCGTGCCGCAGTCGCTCAAAACCGCGCTCGGCGCGGAAATTCACCGCGTTGGCCAGTGGCAGGCTGCGTCCGTCCGGCAGCAGAATGGGCAGGCTGTCCAGGCCGCGCAGGTAGTTGCGCTCGGCATCCACCCCGGTGACCCGCACCTCGACCTCGTCCCCCTGGATCTGGATGATCTGCACGATCTCGCCATCGAAGGCGGCGCGCAGCTGACGGCCGACCTCGGCGGTACTCAGGCCCAGGGCTTCGCCGACCGGGCTGAGTTCGAAAATGATCTGTTCGGCGCCGTAGGGGGTGTCGTCCTCCACCCCGGTGACGCCGGGCACGGCGGCCATGATCTCGGCCAGATCCACCGCGGCCTGCTTGATTGCCACCGCGTCGTGGCCGGTGACCCGCACTTCCAGATCACGGCCCGGCGGGCCAACCGAGGGCTCGAACACGCCAAAGGCGGTGAGTTCGGGGATGCGCGGCACCCGCGATTCCAGTTCCTGGATGAACTGGGTGTTGCGCACATCGCGGTGGTCGGAGGCCAGCAGCTCGATCTGGATGTGGGCGTACTGATCGCCGGTGCGGGTGAAGTTGGTGCCCGGCTGGATCGCCATGCCCAGACGGGTCACGGCGGTGGTCACGAGGCCGCCACCCAGGGCTTCATCGGTTTCGGCCAGATGCCGTTCGATCTCGCCCATGTACTCTGACACCCGCTCCCGCGGCGTGCCGGCGGCAAAGTTGGCATTGGCGATCAGCATGTTCACCTCCGGCGTGGGGAAGAACACGAAGGCGATACGCCCGCCCGCCATCAGGCCGATGGCAATGATCATCGCGCCGAAAGCGCCCGCCACCACCAGGCGCCGATGGTCCAGGGCATGCGTGATGATGGGTCGGAAGATCCGATCACGGAAATCATCGAAGCGCTGATTCAGCTTCTGCCGGAAGGGTCGCTCGCCCTGATGGTGCTGCTTGCGGAAGCTGTGCGACAGATGTCCTGGCAGGATCAGAAAGCTTTCGATCAGCGAGGCGATGATCACGCAGACGATGACCCAGGGGATCGCACCGAGGATCGCGCCGATGTAATCGCCGATCAGCATCAGGGGCAGGAAGGCCGCGACCGTGGTCAGGGAGGAGGACATCACCGGCCAGAACATGCGCCGGGCGCCGCCTTCGGCCGCCTTCAGCGGATCCTCGCCGGTCTGGTAATGGGTCAGCGCGTCCTCGCCGACCACGATGGCGTCATCGACGATGATGCCCAGGGCCATGATCAGGGCGAAGACGGAAATCATGTTGATGCTGCCGCCGATCAGGTACAGCACCATCAGTGTGGCCATGAAGGACACCGGAATGCCCACCGTGACCCAGAAGGCCACCCGGCCGGTGAGGAACAGATACAGGATCAGCACCACCAGAACGAGACCGGTGGCGCCGTTCTTGACCAGCAGCTGGATGCGTTCCTGCAGCGGCTTCCACTGCTCGTCGTAGACCGTCACCGCGATGCCGGGAGGCAGGCTGGCGCGGAAGCCGCCCAGCCATTTCTCGACCGTCTCGGCCATGCTCAGGGTGTCGTCGTTGTGCGCCCGGTACAGCGCCAGCTCGACCGCCGGCTTGCCGTCCATGCGCATGGTCAGGGTGTCGGCCCGGGCCCGACGGCTGACGGTGGCGACATCACCCAGGGTGAGCACGCTGCCATCGGCCTGGCTGATCAGCGGCAGGCGCTGGTAGCCCAGCTCGGAACGGCGCTGCTGGATGGCGCGCAGCTCCCGGGCCACATCGGCCTGGCCCAACTGGCCGGCCGGCACGTCACGGCTCTGCACCCGGATGCGTTCGGCGATGGCGGGCAGGGTCAGGCCCAGCTCGTGCAGCATGGCCCGCTCGAACTGGATCGCAATCTCCTCTTCCGGCAGCCCGACGATACGGATTTCGGCGATGCCCACCGCGAGCAGTTCCTCCTCCATGCGCTTGGCGATGGGGCGCAACTCGGCGAGGTTGTCCGGTCCGGTGATGACCAGCCTGCTGATCAGCTCCCGGTTTTCCAGGATGGTGATCTGCGCCTCTTCCGCATCCTGGGGAAAGTTGCGGATGGTGCCGATGGCCTGGCGCACCTCGTCGGCCGCGGCATCCAGGTTCGTGCCTTCCTCGAAACGCAGCCAGACGCCGCCCCAGCCGCGCTTGGCCACCGAACTCATTTCCTTGATGTCCGGCAGGTTGCGCACCTTGTCCTCGATCGGCGCGACAATGGCTTCCTCCACGTCTTCGGTACTGGCGCCGCTCCAGGGCACGGCAATGTGGATGAAGTCGATCGAGAAGGTGGGGAAGAACTGCGTGTTCAGCTTGGCCAGGCCCCAGAAGCCGGCCAGCAGCATCAGGATCATCAGCAGGTTGCAGGCCACCGGATGCTGGGCGAAGCGACCGATCATGTCGTCCCGGTGGGCGTAGACGGTGTTGCCAGCGGTGGCGCTCATGGGCTGATCGCCTGGACCTTGAGCCCGGTCACCGCATTGGGCAACTGACTGATCACGATCTGGTCGCCCGCCGCCACCTCGGCGGCACGCACCAGCAGGTACTGGCCATGGGCGGGGGCCTCATCCGGCACGTAGTCGCCCAGCTTTTCGATGCTCAGGCTCTGCAGCCGCCCATCCCGGATGCGAAAGATGCGCGACAGGTCATAGACCGCATCGAAGGGCAGGGCGATGGCGTCGTCTTCCGGGGGCAGCACCAGCTCCAGGCTCAGCTTGCTGTCCACCGGCAGGTCCGCGCCGAGCAGACGGAAGTAGGCGTCCTGGCCACCGCCGCCACCGCTGGAGGCGAGCCGCGTGAAGACCGCGGGCAGGCGCCGGCCGGCGCTGCTGGCCACAGCGGTGACCTGCAGATTGCGTTCGCGGGCCCGGCGCAGGCCAGGCAGGTAGCGGCTCGGCACCTGGGCGCGGATTTCCACCTGGCGGGTGTCATACAGCTCGATCAGGGGCTGGCCGGCGTTGACCCGGTCGCCGACAGCCACCCGGGTCGCCAACACGGCGGCGTCGAATGGGGCCTGGATGCGGGTGCGCGCGAGATCCAGCTCGGCGGCCTGCAGGCGTGCCTCGGCGCTGCGCAGCTGGGCCTTGAGCTGACGGGTCACGGCATCGGCCTGCTGCACGGCCAGCTCGCGCTGCTGCAGGGACAGTTTCTGGCGCTGCAGGTTCTGCTTGGTGGTATCCAGCTCCGACTCCGACAACACGCCGTCATTGCGCAGCCTGACGGCGCGGGCCACCGCCCGCTCGGCCAGGGCCAGCAACTCGCGCTCCTGTTCCAGCGCCTGCAGATTGCTGGCTCGCTGACTGCGGTCCAGGGACAGCTGCGCCTCGGCCTGCTGCAGGTTCGCCGTGGCCTGGATCAGGGCGATCTCGGCTTCCGCGTCATCCAGCTCGATCAGCAGCTCGCCGGTGGCGGCGGTATCACCGGCCAGCTTGTGCACGGCCACCACATCGGCGCTGAGAGCCGCGGTCAGCTCGGCACGACCGGGCGCCACCACGGTGCCATAGAGCTTCAAGCTCGGCGACAGGGCCGCCGGCTGGGCGGTCATGGTGCGGACGCTGTAGACAGGCTCGGCGCTGGCGTCCACCTGGGCCGACGGTCTGGTCGCGCGCAGCAGGATGAAGATCAGCAGGGCGATGCCCAGCAGAAGCAGGGCGGCCTTGTTCTTGCTCAGCCCCCAGGGCAGGCGAGTGGTGCTCATGGTGTGATCTGTGTTGGGAATGAGGGGCGCTCAGGCAGCCCGGCGAGGCAGGGCGCGCAATGCCCCCTGCAACTGTTCCAGCTGTTCCGCGGCGTCACGGCAGCGCATCAACTGCCGCCGTAGCGGACCGGACTCCGCCCGCGATTCGAGATACCAGCCTATGTGCTTGCGCGCGATGCGCACGCCCTGATCGGGGCCGTAGAACGCATGAATCTCCGCCACATGCGCCAGGATCACGGCATTTTGCTCTTCCAGGCAGGGCTCGGGCAGCAGACGTCCCTGATCCAGCAGGGCGCGGATCTGTCCGAACAGCCAGGGCCGCCCCTGGGCTCCGCGGCCGATCAGCAGGCCGTCGGCACCGCTTTCGTCCAGGATGCGCCGGGCCTGTGCCGGGCAGCCGATATCACCGTTGGCCAGCACCGGGATGTCGACGGCACGCTTCACCGCCCGCACCGTCAGATGCTCGGCCTGCCCGCGGAAGGCGTCTTCCCGGCTGCGGCCATGCAGGGCCAGGGCCGCGATGCCCGCGTCCTGCGCCAGGCGCGCGATGCGCACGGCATTGTTCTGCTCGGGGCTCGGGCCGGTGCGATATTTCAATGTCACCGGTACCCGCACGGCCGCGACCACGGCCCGCAGCAGCTGCTCGACCAGTGCCTCGTCAGCCAGCAGGGCGGAGCCGGCGGCGCGTCGGCAGACCTTCTTGGCCGGACAGCCCATGTTGATGTCGATGATCTCGGCGCCCCGCTCCACATTCAGCCGGGCCGCCTGGGCCAGCATGTCGGGGTCGGCGCCGGCGATCTGCACGATGCGCGGGCCGTCTTCGCCGCGATGATCCATGCGCAGCTGCGACTTGCGGGTGTTCCACAGCCGGGTGTCGCTGGTCAGCATCTCGCTGACGGCATAGCTGGCGCCCCAGGCCCGGCAGAGCTGGCGGAACGGACGATCCGTGATGCCGGCCATGGGCGCCAGGGCCACGGGTTGCCGATAGAGGTAAGGTCCCAGATGCATCCGGGCATTTTAACCCGTCAGGCGCAGCAGGCGGACGCGGTCATCCAGGCGAGGTCCTCAGCCCCGGCCGGTCACCGGGATCAGCGCGCCATGCAGCGCGTCGGCGCCCGACGAAAACAGGAAGCTGATGACCTGCGCCAGTTGCTGCGGGCTGACCCAGGTCGAGACATCGGCATCCGGCATGGCTGCGCGGTTCTGCGGCGTGTCGATGATGCCGGGCAGGATCGCGTTGACCTGGATGCCGCGGTCGCGCCATTCGGCGGAGAGCGCCTCGGTCAGGCGCAACAGGGCGCTTTTGGAAGCCGCGTAGGCCGCCATGCTGGCGGGGGCGGGTTCGACCCGCGCACCGACATTGACGATCCGGCCGCCACCGGCTTGCTGCATGAGCGGCGCCACCGCCTGGATGCAGTGCAGCGCGCCGAACAGGTTCAGGTCCAGCATGGCGCGAAAGTCCTGCAGGGCGTCCGGATGCACCGCCGGCGCCATGCGGAAGCCCCCCGCCAGGTTGGCCAGCAGATCAATGCGGTTCCAGCGTGCCCGGATCTGTTCGATGGCGCCTCGCACGCCGGCCTCGTCCAGCAGGTCGGCCTCGACCAGCATCAGGCGTTCATCGCCCAGGGCCTCGAACAGGCTCCGGGCGCGGCCTGGATCACGTACCAGCAGGGCGACACGCGCGCCCTCCGCGTGCAGTTGCCTGGTCACGGCCTGCCCCAGATTGCCGGTCCCGCCCGTGACCACGGCGACCCGCCCTTCTCCTGCGCCCATGCGTTTCCCCTCGTCGAGCCCGGGCCATTTCAGACCGGGGCAAAAGTGGCCATCTTACGCGCCGGCGCGCTGTCTGCGCGGCGCAGCAGGGGGCAGGGTGGCCGGGCCAGGGCCGGGCCTGCCGGGGTGAGTGGCATCTACTTTTTCCCGCTCCGGGTCTGTATAATCCCGCCGTCTGCGGGGGCTGTCGCCCCCCTTTTTTTGCCTGCGTGTCGCCTCCAGCGGCGCGCAGCCAGTACGGGATTAGCCGGTTTTGAGTCGCAAAAACGCCATATTGGCCCTGGCCGACGGAACGGTGTTCCGGGGTCGGGGATTCGGGGCCGACGCGGTAAGCGTCGGGGAAGTGGTTTTCAATACGGCCATGACGGGGTACCAGGAAATCCTGACCGACCCGTCCTATGCCCAGCAGATCGTGCTGCTGACCTACCCGCATATCGGGAACGTCGGGGTCAACGCCGAGGATGCCGAGTCGCAAGGCCTGCATCTGTCCGGGCTGATCCTGCGCCTGCCGCCCCGGGCGCCGTCCAACTGGCGCAGCGAGGGCAGCCTGGACGATTACATGGCGGATCATGGCAAGCCGGGTATCTGCGACATCGATACCCGACGCCTGACCCGGCATCTGCGTGACAAGGGTGCGCAGAATGGCTGTCTGGTCGTGGGTGATGGCCTGGACGAGGCGGGCGCCATCGCCCGCGCGCAGCAGTTCGGCGGGCTCAAGGGGGCCAATCTGGCGGGTGAGGTCAGCTGCGGGGCGCCCTATGAGTGGACGGCCGGCCTGTGGCGGCAGCAGCCGGCGCCGGCGCGTTACCGGGTCGTGGTCTACGACTTCGGGGTCAAGCACAACATCCTGCGCGAATTGGTCCACCTGGGCTGCACCCTGACCGTCGTGCCGGTGTCCACCCCGGTGGAAGAGGTCCTGGCGATGCAGCCCGACGGGGTGATGCTGTCCAATGGTCCGGGCGACCCGGAACCGGTGGACAATGGCATCCACGCGGCGCGCGTGCTGATGGAGCGGCAGGTCCCGCTGATGGGCATCTGCCTCGGCCATCAGATCCTGGGTCTGGCCAGCGGCGCCCGCACGGTCAAGATGAAATTCGGTCATCACGGGGCCAATCACCCGGTGCAGGACCTGGAAACCGGGCAGGTCTGGATCAGCAGCCAGAACCATGGCTTTGCGGTGGACGAGGACAGCCTGCCCGCGCAGCTGAAGGCCACCCATCGCTCTTTGTTCGACGGCTCGCTGCAGGGCATCGCCCGCACCGATTGCCCGGCCTTCAGTTTCCAGGGGCATCCTGAGGCCAGTCCGGGGCCGCACGACGTCAGCCCCTTGTTCCAGCGTTTCGTCGCCATGATGGGCGCGAAGAGCTAGGGCGCGATGCCTTCGCGCCACATATCCGCGACGCCGCGCGCGACCGCGTTCAGGGAAATTTCGTAAAGCACATGCCCAAAAGACAAGACATCCAGAGCGTCATGATCATCGGCGCCGGCCCCATCGTGATTGGCCAGGCCTGCGAATTCGACTACTCCGGCGCGCAGGCCTGCAAGGCCCTGCGCGAGGAGGGCTACCGGGTCATTCTGGTCAATTCCAATCCGGCCACGATCATGACCGATCCGGATCTGGCGGATGCGACCTACATCGAACCGATCTCCTGGCCGGTGCTGGCCAAGATCATCGAGCGTGAGCGGCCCGATGCCCTGCTGCCCACCATGGGTGGCCAGACGGCCCTGAACTGCGCCCTGGATCTGGCCCGCGAAGGGGTGCTGGACCGGTTCGGGGTGGAGATGATCGGCGCCTCGAAGGAAGCCATCGACATGGCCGAGGACCGCGAGCAGTTCCGCGAGGCCATGAACGAGATCGGCCTGGAGTCCGCCCGCAGCCTGCTCGCCCATGACATGGATCAGGCCCGCGAAGCGCAGGCCCAGATCGGCTTCCCCATCATCATCCGCCCGTCCTTCACCCTGGGCGGCTCCGGCGGCGGCATCGCCTACAACCCGGAGGAGTTCGAGGAGATCGTGGCCCGCGGGCTGGACCTGTCGCCCACCGACGAGGTCCTGCTGGAAGAATCCCTGCTGGGCTGGAAAGAGTACGAGATGGAAGTCGTGCGGGACCGCAACGACAACTGCATCATCGTCTGCTCGATCGAGAACTTCGACCCGATGGGCGTGCATACCGGCGATTCCATCACGGTGGCGCCGGCTCAGACCCTGACCGACAAGGAATACCAGATCATGCGCGACGCCTCGCTGGCGGTGCTGCGCAAGATCGGGGTCGATACCGGCGGTTCCAACGTGCAGTTCGCGGTCAATCCGGAGGACGGCCGGCTGGTCATCATCGAGATGAACCCGCGCGTGTCCCGCTCCTCCGCGCTGGCCTCCAAGGCCACCGGCTTCCCGATCGCCAAGGTCGCGGCCAAGCTGGCGATCGGCTACACCCTGGACGAGCTGCGCAACGAGATCACCGGCGGCGCGACGCCGGCGTCCTTCGAGCCCAGCATCGACTACGTCGTCACCAAGATTCCGCGCTTCACCTTCGAGAAGTTCCCGCAGGCCGATTCCCGTCTGACCACCCAGATGAAGTCGGTGGGCGAGGTCATGGCCATCGGCCGCAGCTTCCAGGAGTCGCTGCTCAAGGCGATGCGCAGCCTGGAGATCGGATCCGACGGATTCGAGACCATGCTGGCGGATGTGCCGGAGGACAAGCGTCTCGAAGTGGTCCGGGAGGAGCTGTCGATTCCGCGCGGCCGGCGCCTGTGGTACGTGGGTGATGCCTTCCGCCACGGCATGTCGGTGGAGGAAGTCCACCAGTTCTCGAAGATCGATCCCTGGTTCCTCGAACAGATCGAGGAGGTCATCCGGGCGGAACTGGAGCTGGAAGGCCGCCAGCTGCCCGAGATTGACGAGGCCGAGCTGCGCCATCTGAAACGCCTCGGCCTGTCCGACCGGCGCCTGGCCGCGCTGCTGGGCAGCACCATGGAGACCATCCGCAAGCGCCGCTATGACTGGGGCATCCGCCCGGTCTACAAGCGGGTGGATACCTGCGCGGCGGAGTTTCCCAGCGCCACGGCCTACCTGTATTCCACCTATGAGGAGGAATGCGAGGCCGACATCTCGGACCGCAAGAAGATCGTGGTGCTCGGTGGCGGCCCGAACCGCATCGGCCAGGGCATCGAGTTCGACTACTGCTGCGTGCACGCCGCACTGGCCCTGCGCGAGGATGGTTACGAAACCATCATGGTCAACTGCAATCCGGAGACGGTGTCCACCGATTACGACACCTCGGACAGGCTGTACTTCGAACCGCTGGTGTTCGAGGACGTGATGGAGATCATCGAGCGCGAAAAACCGGTGGGCGTGATCGTGCAATTCGGCGGCCAGACCCCGCTGAAGCTGGCCCAGAAGCTGGAAGCAGCAGGCGCGCCGATCATCGGCACCTCGCCGGATTCCATCGACCTGGCCGAAGACCGCGAGCGCTTCCAGAAGCTGGTCAATCGCCTGGAACTGCGCCAGCCGCGCAACCGCATCGCCATGTCCTCGGATCAGGCCATTGCGATGGCCATGGAAGTGGGCTTCCCGCTGGTCGTCCGGCCCTCCTACGTGCTCGGTGGCCGCGCCATGGAAGTGGTCTATGACATCGAGGACCTGCGCCGCTACATGGACGAGGCCGTGCGCGCCTCGGAATCCAGCCCGGTCCTGCTGGATCGCTTCCTGGAAAGTGCGATCGAGGTCGACGTCGATGCGGTCTCCGACGGCGAAGAGGTCGTCATCGCCGGCGTCATGGAACATATCGAGCAGGCCGGCGTGCATTCGGGGGATTCCTCCTGCTGCCTGCCGCCGCACTCGCTCTCGCCGGAGATCGAAGCGGAACTGTGCGAACAGGCCAGGGCGCTGGCCCGGGCGCTGAACGTCAAGGGCCTGATGAACGTGCAGTTCGCGGTGCAGAACAATGATGTCTACCTGCTGGAAGTGAATCCGCGGGCCTCGCGTACCGTGCCTTTCGTATCCAAGGCCATCGGGGCGCCGCTGGCCAAGATCGCGGCGCGTTGCATGGCCGGTCAGAGCCTGGCTTCGCAGGGCTTCACCAGGGCCGCCCGCCCGCCGTATTTCTCGGTGAAGGAGTCGGTGTTCCCGTTCAACAAGTTCCCGGGTGCCGATCCCATCCTCGGTCCCGAGATGAAATCCACTGGCGAGGTGATGGGCGTGTCCCGCGAATTCGGCAGTGCCTTCGCCAAGGCGCAGGTGGCCAGCGGGGTGACCCTGCCCACCAGCGGCGGCGTGCTGCTGTCCGTGCGCGGCTCGGACAAGGGCTGTGTGGCGGATCTGGGGCGCAAGCTGTCCGCCCGCGGATTCAACATTTTCGCCACCCGGGGCACGGCACGGGAGCTGGAACAGGCCGGAGTGGCCTGCGAGATGGTCAACAAGGTCAAGGAAGGCCGCCCGCATTGCGTGGACCTGATCAAAAATGGCAAGGTCAGCCTCGTCGTCAATACCTCGGAAGGGAAGAAGGCGATCGCCGAATCGCATTCCATCCGCTCCGCGGCCATTCACTACAAGGTGGCGTACTTCACCACCATTGCCGGAGCGGATGCCGCCTGCCTGGCCATGGACTTCCTGGGGGATTTCGAAGTCACGCCGATCAAGGAGTTGCACGGGGAACTCGTCAATGACTAGCAAGACACCGCTGACCGCGCGGGGCGCGGAGAAGCTGACGGAAGAACTCAAGCGGCTGAAGAGCGTGGATCGGCCACGGGTGATTGCCGCCATTGCCGAGGCCCGGGAGCACGGCGACCTGAAAGAGAATGCCGAGTATCACGCCGCCCGCGAGGAACAGGGCTTCATCGAGGGGCGCATCGCCGACATCGAAGGCAAGCTGGCGACCAGTCAGGTCATCGATGTCACCAAGCTGCCACAGACCGGCAAGGTGGTATTCGGTGTCACCGTGGAACTGATGGATATCGATTCCGGTGAAGAATTGTCCTACCGCATCGTCGGCGAGGACGAGGCCGACGTGAAATCCGGCCTGCTGGCCTACTCCACGCCCATCGCCCGGGCCCTGCTTGGCAAGGAAGAGGGCGATGAGATCGACGTTACGGTACCCGGCGGCACACGCCGCTTCGAGGTGCTGCAGGTGATCTACCAGTAGGGCGGCTCATGCCCGGGACCGGTCGGCCGCAGGCCGGGCATGGACCGGGCCGGCCTTTCGCCCAGATTCCGGTGGACCCCATGAACCCGGCCCCGCCGATCCCATGCCATGCCCAAACGCAGTTCTAGCGGCCGCTGGCTGCAACGCCAGCGCAAAGACCCCTACGTCAAGCAGGCCCACGAGGGCGGCTGGCGCTCGCGCGCCGTGTACAAGCTGGAGGAAATCGACCGGCGCGACCGCTTGTTCCGGCCGGGCCAGCGCATCGTCGATCTCGGCGCGGCGCCCGGCGGCTGGTGTCAATATGCCGTCAGCCGGCTGCAGGGCAGGGGTCGTGTCATCGGGCTGGACCTGCTGCCCATCGATCCGATAGCCGGGGTCGATCTGATCGAGGGTGACTTTCGTAATGAGGAAGTGCTCGCCGAACTCAGCGCGCTGGTCGAAGGGCAGGCTCTGGACCTTGTACTTTCCGATATGGCCCCCAACTTCAGTGGTATCCGGGATGCGGATCTGGCGCGTTCCTATGAACTGGCGGAATTGGCGCGGGATTTCGCGGTCCAACACCTGGCACAGGGTGGCTCTTTCCTGGTCAAGCTGTTTCAGGGGGCGGACTTCGAAGCCTATCGCGCTTCTCTGCGTAAGGAGTTCGCCAAGGTCATGGTGCGCAAGCCGGATGCCTCGCGAGCCGAGAGCCGGGAGTTCTATCTGCTGGCACAAGGCTTGCTAAAAGGCGAGAATGGGTAATACGAAGATGTCCCGGGCCCGGGACCTGCTGGAGCAAATGTGAACGATTTGGCCAAGAACCTGTTGCTGTGGATCGTCATCGCCGTGGTGCTGATGAGCGTGTTCAGCAGCTTTTCGCCGACCGCCCGCACGGCGGAACAGATCAGCTATTCCCAGTTTCTGGAACAGGTCAAAGGGGGCAACGTCCGCTCCGTCGCGATCGAAGGTCAGCAGATCCGGGGCGAGACCTCCGGCGGCATGCGGTTTTCGACCTACAGCCCGGAAACCGACAATGCCGCGATGATTGGCACCCTGCTGGACCACCATGTGCTGATCGTCGGCGAGCCGCCGAAAGGCCAGCCACTGCTGCTGCAGATCCTGATCTCCTCCTTCCCGATCCTGCTGCTGATCGCGGTGTGGATCTACTTCATGCGCCAGATGCAGGGTGGCGGCGGTGGCCGTGGCGCCCTGTCCTTCGGCAAGAGTCGGGCCCGGATGCTGAATGCCGATCAGATCAAGATCACCTTCGCCGATGTGGCCGGGGTGGAGGAGGCCAAGCAGGAGGTCTCCGAGCTGGTCGAATTCCTCAAGGACCCGGCCAAGTTCCAGCGCCTGGGCGGCAAGATTCCACGCGGCGTGCTGATGGTCGGCTCGCCCGGCACCGGCAAGACCCTGCTGGCCAAGGCCATCGCCGGCGAGGCCGGCGTGCCGTTCTTCACGATCTCGGGCTCGGATTTCGTCGAGATGTTTGTCGGCGTGGGTGCCTCCCGCGTGCGCGACATGTTCGAGCAGGCCAAGAAACAGGCGCCCTGCATCATTTTCATCGATGAAATCGATGCCGTTGGCCGGCATCGCGGCGCCGGCCTGGGCGGCGGTCATGACGAACGCGAGCAGACCCTGAACCAGTTGCTGGTCGAAATGGACGGCTTCGAAGGCAATGAGGGCGTGATCGTGATTGCCGCGACCAACCGGCCGGATGTGCTGGACCCCGCCCTGTTGCGACCGGGCCGTTTCGATCGCCAGGTCGTGGTGCCGCTGCCGGATGTGCGCGGGCGCGAGCAGATTCTGAAGGTGCATATGCGCCCGGTGCCCCTGTCGCCCAACGTCAAGGCCGACATCCTGGCCCGCGCCACCCCCGGCTTCTCCGGCGCGGACCTGGCCAATCTGGTCAACGAGGCGGCGCTGTTTGCCGCCCGGGCCGACAAGCGCCTGGTCGAAATGGACGATTTCGAGCGGGCCAAGGACAAGATCATGATGGGCGCGGAGCGCAAGTCCATGGTCATGTCCGACCACGAGAAGCGCCTGACCGCCTATCACGAGGCGGGTCATGCGATCGTGGGCCTGAAGTCCGTGGAGCATGATCCGGTGTACAAGGTCACCATCATCCCGCGTGGCCGGGCCCTGGGCGTGACCATGTTCCTGCCGGAAGAGGACCGCCACAGCTACACCAAGCAGCGACTGATGTCCCAGATCGACTCGCTGTTTGGTGGCCGCATCGCGGAGGAGATGATCTTCGGCCCCAATGCGGTGACCACCGGCGCCTCGAATGACATCGAGCGCGCCACCGACATCGCGCGCAAGATGGTGACCAAGTTCGGCATGTCCGAGCGCCTGGGTCCGCAGACCTACTCCGAAGACGATGGCGAAGTCTTCCTGGGTCGCTCGGTCACCCAGCACAAGCAGATGTCGGACGAGACCGCGCACACCATTGACGAAGAGATCAGCCGCATCATCGATGACAGCTACCGGCGTGCCGAGAAGATCCTCAAGGAGCACGAGAAGGTCCTGCACATGATGGCGGATGCCTTGATGAAGTACGAAACCATCGACGCCAACCAGCTCAAGACCCTGATGGAAGGCAAGCCGCCGGGGCCGCCCGAAAGCTGGACCGACCACGGCGATGAGCCGCCTTCGGCCGGCGCGGATGCAGGCGAGAAGGACACTACGGCCGACTCCCAGGGCGATGACATCGGCCGGCCGGCCCCTGGCGGTCCGGCCGAGCAGCACTGAAAGCCGGAGCCGACAATCCGGCGGCGGCCGTCCGCATCGACAAATGGCTGTGGGCGGCGCGCTTCTTCCGGCATCGCCAGCTGGCGGTCGACGCGCTGAAGCAGGGCCGGGTGCATTGCAACGGTGATCGGCCCAAGCCCAGCCGTCAGTTGCGGGTGGGCGATCGCCTGGTCATCCAGAAGGGGGACACACGCTTCGAGATCGAAGTGCTGGCCCTGAGCGATCAGCGCGGTCCGGCGGAGCGGGCACGCCAGCTCTACCTCGAGACCCGGGCCAGTCAGCAGGCCCGGGAAGATGCGGCGGCGCAGCGCCGCGCGGCCCGTCTCAGCGCGCCGCTGCCCCCCGCCCAGCGTCCCGACAAGCACGCGCGCCAGCGAATCCGCCGTCTGCTGGGCAAGTGAGGCGCAGCGCGCCCGCGAGGGCCAACCGGCGGCCTCATCTATGCGAAAATAGCGCGTGCAAGCACGCCCGCGCGGCACCGCCCTGAATGAACCGGAGACCACAATGAGCACAGGCCAGCCCACCATCACCTACACCCTGACCGATGAGGCGCCGATGCTGGCGACCTGTGCCTTCCTGCCGATCCTGCGGACCTTCGTCGAACCGGCGGGGGTGACCGTGGAGACCAGCGACATCTCCCTCTCCGCGCGCATTCTCGCCGCCTTTCCGGAGCATCTCGACGAGAATCAGCGGGTTCCCGACAACCTGGCCGCGCTGGGCGAGATGACCCAGTCGCCGGACGCCAACATCATCAAGCTGCCCAACATCAGCGCTGCCGTGCAGCAGCTGCGCAGCGCGATCAGGGAACTGCAGGAGCAGGGCTACCCGATACCCGACTATCCGCCAGCCGATGCTGATTCCGAGGAGGCGCAGCAGATTCGTGAGCGCTACTCCAAGGTGCTGGGCAGCGCGGTGAATCCGGTCCTGCGCGAAGGCAATTCAGACCGCCGCGCGCCGCGGGCGGTCAAGGAATATGCCCGCAAGAATCCCCATTCCATGGGCAAATGGAGCATGGCGTCGCAAACCCACGTGGCCCACATGACCCATGGTGATTTCTACCACGGGGAAAAATCGATGACGCTGGACCGGCCCCGCAATGTGCGGATGGAGCTGGTGACGAAAGAGGGTGAAACCCAGGTACTCAAGCCCGAGGTCGCGCTGCAGGACGGCGAGATCATCGACAGCATGTACATGAGCAAGAAGGCGCTGGTGGCCTTCTACGAAGAGCAGATGGAAGACGCCCGGGAGACCGGGCTGATGTTCTCGCTGCACGTCAAGGCCACGATGATGAAGGTGTCCCACCCGATCGTCTTCGGCCATGCGGTCAAGGTCTTCTACAAGGAGGCCTTCAAGAAGCACCAGTTCTGGCTCGACGAGGTCGGGGTCAACGTGAACAATGGCCTGGTCGACCTGTACTCCAAGATCGAGGCCCTGCCGGGCTCGATCCGCGAGGAAATCATCAAGGACATGCATGCCTGCCATGAACATCGTCCGGAGCTGGCGATGGTCGACTCGGCCAAGGGGATTTCGAACCTGCATGCGCCCAATGATGTGATCGTTGACGCCTCCATGCCGGCGATGATCCGGGCCGGGGGCAAGATGTGGGGGGCGGACGGCCGGCCCAAGGACACCAAAGCGGTGATCCCGGAAAGCACCTTCGCGCGGATCTATCAGGAGATCATCAACTTCTGCAAGACCAATGGCGCCTTCGATCCCACCACCATGGGCACGGTGCCGAATGTGGGTCTAATGGCGCAGAAGGCGGAAGAGTACGGTTCCCACGACAAGACCTTCGAGATGGCGGCCGATGGCGAGGCGCGGATCGTGGACAACGACAGCGGCGAGGTGCTGATGGTGCAGCACGTCGAGAAGGGCGACATCTGGCGCATGTGCCAGGTCAAGGACGCCCCGATCCGCGACTGGGTCAAACTGGCGGTGGCGCGGGCACGCGCATCGGGCATGCCGGCGGTGTTCTGGCTGGACCCTTACCGTCCGCATGAAAACGAGCTGATCAGGAAGGTCGAGACCTACCTCCAGGAGCATGACACCACGGGTCTGGACATTCAGATCATGTCCCAGGTGCGCGCCATGCGTTACACGCTGGAGCGGGTGGTCCGGGGCATGGATACGATCTCGGTCACCGGCAATATCCTGCGCGACTACCTGACCGACCTGTTCCCGATCCTGGAGCTGGGGACCAGCGCCAAGATGCTGTCCATCGTGCCCTTGATGGCGGGAGGCGGGCTTTATGAAACCGGGGCAGGCGGCTCGGCCCCCAAACATGTTCAGCAGCTGGTCGAGGAGAATCACCTGCGCTGGGATTCCCTGGGCGAGTTCCTGGCCCTGGCCGCCAGCCTTGACGATCTGGGGCTGAAGCGCGACAAGCCGCGCGTCCGGGTGCTGGCGAACTGCCTGGATGCCGCCACCGGCAAGCTGCTGGAGAACGGCAAGGGGCCGTCACGCCGCACCGGCGAGCTCGACAATCGGGGCAGCCAGTTCTACCTGGCGCTGTACTGGGCGCAGGAACTGGCGGAACAGCAGGAGGACGAGGAGCTGCGGGCCCGGTTTGCCGGCCTGGCCAGTGCCCTGGCCGAGAATGAACGGCAAATCATCCAGGAACTCACCCAGGTCCAGGGCAAGGCGGTCGACATCGGCGGCTACTATCATCCCGATGACGCCAAGCTGGCCGCCGTCATGCGCCCCAGCGAGACCCTGAACCGCCTGCTGGCCGAGGCCGCACAGGCCGCCTGAGAGGCGGCTGAAGGCGGGGCGGCGACCGCGCCGCCCCGAACGCGGCGGGGCGTTTCTTCACGATATTTTGTCATGGGCTGCCTCATCCTGTAGCCATCCCCAGCTACGGGCGGCAGCCATGCCCAGCCAATCCAGACGCAAGACGACTGACAGCCGTCACGGCGGCGGGCCACTTGTCGTCCGTGTGCTGTTGCTGGCCGTGCTGTATTTCGGGCTCAGTCGTGCCTTCCTGAGTCTGGCCATTCCTCCCGGCTACGCCACCCCGGTCTGGCCGGGCGCCGGAATCGCCGTGGCCGCCGTGCTGATGGGCGGCTGGCGTTATCTGCCCGGCATCTGGCTGGGCTCGCTGCTCACCAACCTCAGCGTCGGGCTGGCCGATCAACCCTTCGCCCTGTCCCTGATGCTCAGCCAGTTGCCGCTCCCGGCCCTGATCGCGCTGGGGGCCGCCCTGGGCGCCTGGCTCGGCGCTGAGCTGGTACGCCGGACGGTGGGCTACCCGGGCAGTTACGACAGCGGCGCCGCGGTCGGCAAGCTGCTCGGCTACGCCGGGCCCGTGGCCTGCCTGTTCACCGCCCTCTGGGGCAGTTTCTGCCTGAGAGCCTTCGGGGTCGTCGGTGCGCAGGATCATGCTTTCACCCTGTGGACCTGGTGGGTCGGTGACACCCTGGGCGTGCTGCTGTTCCTGCCCGCCAGCCTGCTCCTGTTTGGCCAGCCCAGAAGTCACTGGAACTATCGCCTGGTCAGCGTGGGCCTGCCATTGCTGATCAGCTTTGTGGTGGCGGTGATGATTCTCTACTCGGCCAATCGGGCGGAGGAGGCAAAGCTGCGCAGCAGCTTCGAGCGTGACAGCGCCCGGGTCGTCGATCACCTGCGGCAGTTCCGCAGCGAGACCGATTTCGCCGTGCACAACCTTGCCGCCAGGGTCGCCAACCTGCCTGAAATGCGCTTCGGGCAGTTCCTTGATCTGGTCCAGCCGCTGCTGCAAAGCAATCCGGAGCTGGCCCTGGTCCAGTGGCTGCCCAGGGTGGAGCGCTCAGGGCTGGAGGCCTTTACGGAAAGGACCCGCCAGGAGGAGCTGCCGGACTACCTGATCAAGACCGAAGGCACCGCCACCGAGCTGTTGCCGGTGCTATACCAGGCCCCGATACGGGGCCAGGAGCAGCTGTTCGGTCGCGATTTCGCGGCGGTGCCCAGCCAACGCGCGACCCTGGTTCGCGCCGCACAGCGCGCGGCGCAGCGCAATGCGATCACCTATTCCGGTGTTGTGCGCACGGCCACGGGGGAGCTGGCATTCTGCATGTTCGCCCCGGTGTACCCGACCCACTTCCTGCCCGCCCACGGCAAGCAGGGCGCA
>JBFJTN010000058.1:0-17358 GCA_041625325.1 Oceanococcus sp.
CGTGGCCTATGCCGCGGCCATGGGCAAGCAGCCCATCGTGGTCAATGACTGCCCGGGCTTTCTGGTCAACCGCATCCTGTTCCCCTATTTCGCCGGCTTCCAGGCGCTGATGAACGAGGGCGCCGATTTCCGTCAGGTGGACAAGGTCATGGAAGGCTTCGGCTGGCCGATGGGTCCGGCCTACCTGCTGGACGTGGTCGGCATCGACACCGCCCATCACGCCCAGGCGGTGATGGCGGAGGGCTTCCCCGATCGCATGAAATCCGAAGTGCGCACCTCGCTGGATGTGATGTACGAGGCCACCCGCTACGGGCAGAAGAACGGCAAGGGCTATTACGTCTACGAGATCGACCGCAAGGGCAAGCCGAAGAAGGTCTACGACGACGCCGTGGCCGGCATGCTGGCCTCGGTGCAGTCCGCTGGCGGCAAGGATTTCTCGGAAGAGGAGATCGTCGAGCGCATGATGGTGCCGATGATCATCGAGACCGCCCGCTGCCTGGAAGAGAAGATCGTCGAAACCCCCAACGAGGCCGACATGGGCCTGATCCTGGGCATCGGCTTCCCGCCCTTCCGCGGGGGCGCGCTCAAGTATGCCGACACCCTCGGTCTGAAGACCGTGGTGGAGATGGCCGCCAAGTACAGCCACCTGGGCAAGCTCTACGAGCCTACGGCCCGGATGCAGGAGATGGCTGCCAACGGCGAAACCTACTACGGCTGATGGCCACCAGCGCTGCATGCACTCGCGTGCCGGGCCAAGCCTTTCGGCGGCCCGGCCGGCGTGACCCCGCAAATGCGGCGCTGACCAAGGATGAATCTGGAGTAACACCATGACTGAAGTGGTAATTGTTGATGCGGTCCGCACCCCGATGGGTCGTTCCAAGGCGGGCGTGTTCCGCAATGTCCGCGCCGAAAATCTGTCGGCGGCGGTGATCAGGGCGCTGCTGGAGCGCAACCCGGCCCTGGCGGCCAAGGATGTCGAAGACGTGATCTGGGGCTGCGTGCAGCAGACCCTGGAGCAGGGCTTCAATATCGCCCGCATGGCCTCCTTGCTGGCCGGCCTGCCGCATGAGGTGTCCGGCCAGACGGTGAACCGCCTGTGCGGTTCCTCGATGACCGCCATCCACACCGCGGCCGGCGCCATCCATGCCGGCCTGGGCGACGTGTTCATCTGCGGCGGCGTGGAGCACATGGGCCATGTGCCCATGAACCACGGGGTGGATCCGAATCCGGCGCTGTCCCTGCACGTGGCCAAGGCCTCCGGCATGATGGGCCTCACCGCGGAAATGCTCGGCACCATGAACGGCATCTCCCGCCAGGCCCAGGACGAATTCGCCCTGGCCTCGCACCAGAAGGCCTACCGGGCGAATACCCAGGGCGAGTTCGCCAGGGAGATGATCTCGGTTGCCGGCCACGCGGCCGACGGCTCGGCCACCCTGGTCGATTTCGACGAGGTGGTGCGTGCCGACGCCAACCTGGAGTCCCTGGCTTCGCTCAAGCCGGTATTCAATCCGGCCAGCGGCACGGTCACGGCCGGCAATTCCTCCGCCCTGTCCGACGGCGCCGCCGGCTGCATCATCATGTCGCGCGAGAAGGCTGACGAGCTGGGTCTGAAGCCGCTGGCCAAGATCCGCGCCATGGCCAGCGCCGGCTGCGATCCGTCGATCATGGGCCGGGGCCCGGTGCCGGCCACCCAGAAGGCGCTGAAGCGCGCCGGCCTGTCCCTGTCCGACATCGGCGCCATCGAACTGAACGAGGCCTTCGCCGCCCAGTCCCTGGCCGTGCTCAAGGAACTCAAGCTGCTGGATCAGCAGGACAAGGTGAACCTCAAGGGCGGCGCCATTGCCCTGGGTCACCCGCTGGGCTGTTCCGGCGCGCGCATCACCGGTGCGGTCGCCCACATCATGAACGAGCAGGACCAGCAGTTCGGTCTGGCCACCATGTGCATCGGCATGGGCCAGGGCGTGGCCACGGTGCTGGAGCGGGTCAGCTGAGCGCGTGATCAGCCACCGAAAAAGCCGGGCGATGCCCGGCTTTTTTGTGTCTGCACATCGCCGGCGATTGTGGTGGTGGCGGTGTGCGGGATAGGATCAGGGCGCACAGGGGGATGCTGTGCAGCACTGACACAACAATCGGGAGAGTGGGTGATGAAATACCTGTTGGGAGTGGCGGCCCTGGCGCTGCCGTTGAGCCTTCTGGCCCAGCCGCGGGCGCATGTGGGGGGCACGGTCGATGTGTATTTCACGCCCTCCGCCAACCTGGAAGTGACCGCACCGGGTTTCGGCAGGATTCTTGATGACGATGGTGATGGCTTCGGCGCGCGTATCCGGGCACCGATCTCCGACGTCCTGAAAGTCTCCGGTGAATACCAGAGTACCAGTTACGACGATACCGACATCGATCTGGACCAGCTGCGCGCCGGGCTGGAAATCGCCCTGGGCCACAGCGGCGTGGTCATCGAGTATGTGGCGGCGGAACTGGACAATGACGAGATCGACGGCTTCGGCATCCACTGGCGCTTCAGCACCGCGCTGAGCGAAACCTTCGATCTGTTCGGGCAGATCGGCTACCTCGCGCTGGAAGATGATGACAGTGGCGAAGACCTGAGCGGCGGAGAGCTCTCCATCGGCGCGGCCCTGCGCTTCGCGCCGCAGGTCAGTGGTTTTGTCGACTATCGGCTCACCGCGCTGGAGGATGATGCGGACACCGAAATCGATTTTTCCGATTTCCGCATCGGGGTGCGATTCGGCTTCTAGTCGCTTCGCCGGCCCGCATTCCCGCTGGCCCTGCCGCAACTCGAACCGGTTTCGCGCGAAGGGCGCGGGACCGGTTTTTTTTGTGTTTGTGCTACAGCAGGCCGGGAATCAGCGCCTTGCGCCGCGGCGGATAGTCCGGGAACTGCGCCTGGTACCAGCGATGGTGTGACAGCGCCCGCGGCGCCAGGTTGGCGATGCTGAACAGGGCGAAGATCAGCCCGGCACTGGTCCAGCTCAGCAGGGCCCAGCCGCACCAGAGCAGGATCTCGCCCAGGTAATTGGCGCTGGAGACCCAGCGGAAGGCGCCGCCATGGGGAATCTTGTAGCCGTCGCTGCCGTCGTCGCGCAGGTGGATCAGGATGGAATCCGCCTGGAAATTGATCCACCAGCCGACAAGTGCGATGGCCAGGCCGGCGATGAAGCGCGGGTCGCCCAGCCAGGCGTTGACCAGATGCGGGGCATGGGCCACCGCGTAACCGTTGGCGAAGCCGTTCAGGGCATTGAAGGCGAAACCGAAGATCACGCCGCTGAGCGGAAAGCGCTTGCCCTGCTTGTGGGTGCGCAGCGGGTAGATCAGAGCCCGGTAGACGTAATGCGACTGCCAGAGCGCATACAGCAGGATGGCGGCGCCCGAGGGCTCGCCGGCGGCCAGCCAGAAAGTCACGGTGAAGGCCCACAGCTGCGGGCACTCGAAAATCAGCCAGGCGGGCAGGGCGGGCATGGTCCAGCGCTGCTGCGCGCCCATGTGCCGTCCGTAGGGGTTGGTGATCCAGAAGCCGCTGATGAAGGTCAGCGCCGCCAGCCCGGCCAGGAAGACGAGCACGCCCTCGTGCAGCGCGGCCCAGTCAGGCACCGGCGAAGACCCGGATGTTCTGCTGGCGCAGGGCCTGCCAGGTCCACAGGCCGCCGGCGAAGTCCCCGGCAGTCAGGGCGATGTACAGCGGGTTCATGTCGAAGGCCAGCACCAGGGCGACGAAGACCAGGGGAATGCTCAGGCGCATCTGCGCGCTGTAGCGGCAGAAGCTCAGCACCTCGTCCGAGCCCAGGCGCCAGTAGTAGTAGGCGACGATGCAGGTGACCACGCCGAGCATGCGGATCCAGTCCAGGCCCTCGACCGGAAAGCCGAAGATCTGCAGCGGCAGTTGCGGCACCAGCATCATGCTCAGGCCCGCGCCGAGCGGGTAGAGGGCGAACAGGCGGATGGTCCGGCAGGCAGGGTTCATCGCGATCTCCCCGGCAAAAGGCCAGCTTAGACCCTGGCGTGAGGGCTCAACTCATCCGTTTGCAGGCCCCGCCATGAACCCTTTTGCCGGCCCCGACCGTCTTTAGGCACAACATCCATAGTCTAGTCACAGGGTTTGCCCATGAGATTTGCTCCGCTGGCCGTCATGCTCACCAGCCTGCTGTGTGCCCACAGCGTTTCCGCCAAGCAGCCGCCGCAGGCGGCCGGCTTGCAGCTGCCACCGGCGGCCTCGCTGGGTGAATTCAGCCCGGCCGGGCGCAGCCTGGATGGCGCGGTGCTCAGCTGGTATGCCCTGGACGAAGCGGTGCCCGGCGCCACGCCCGAGCAGCAGGCTCGCGCCTTCCTCGATCGGCACGCCGCCGCCCTGGGCCTGAACGGCGTCAGCCTGCGCCACCGCATCACCCGCAGCGGCCCCGCCGGCCACAACGTGCATTTCAGCCAGTGGCTGGGTGGCGTTGAGGTGCACGACAGCCGCACGGTGGTGCACCTGAGCCCGGCCGGTCGGGTGACCCAGTTCTCGCGCAGCCAGCGGCCGGCGCCGGCGCTGCGCCAGACCCAGCCGCAGATCCCGCTGGCGCTGGCCATGAGCCTGGCCGGTGAAGCGCTGCAGGCCGAGGCGCCCTTGCGCTGGCATGCCCAGGACCTGGTCGCCTATCCGCAGGCAGCCGGCAGCCTGCTGGCCTGGCGCCTGCGGCTGCAGGCCGCGCGTCCGGCCGGAGACTGGGAAGTGCTGCTGGATGCCGTGAGTGGCGAACTGCTGCTGCTGTGGGACCGCGCCGCCTGGCTGCATGAGGACGAACATGCCGCGACCGGCACGGTCTTCGATCCCGATCCCTTGTCCAGTTCCGGCACCGTCTACGGCCAGCCGATCACCGACAATGGCGATGCGGATTACCCGGAAATCGCCGCCGAGGTGCAGCTGAAGGATCTGGGGTCGCTGCGCCGCGAGCGCGGCCTGTACTGGCTGTCCAGTCCCTGGGCGGAGCTGGTCGACAGCGAGGCGCCGAACCTGGGCTTCTTCGCCCAGTCCTCCTCCGACTACCTGTTCAACCGCGAGCAGGACGGTTTCGAGGCGGTTAACGTGTTCTGGCACATCCAGCACTCCATGACCTACATCAACGAGACCCTGGGCATCGCGCTTGAGCCCTATCAGTACGAAGGCGGGGTGCGTTTCGACCCGCATGGCGTGGATGGCGATGACAACTCGCATTACGTGCCCAGCACCGGCGAGGTGGCCTTCGGCGAGGGCTGTGTCGATGATGCCGAGGACGCCGACGTGATCTGGCATGAACTAGGCCACGGCATCCACGACTGGATCACCGACGGTGGTCTGTCCAACTACATCGACGGCCTCAGCGAAGGCTTCGGCGACTACTGGGCCCAGTCCTACAGCCGCAGCCTGGGCCAGTGGCAGCCGGATGCCGAGCAGTACCAGTGGGTCTTCGACTGGGACGGCCACAACGAGTGCTGGGGCGGTCGCATCACCAATTACGCGCTGCCCTGGCCGGTGGGCATCACGCCCTTCCCGGCGATTCACACCGGCGGGCAGATCTTCGCCACCAGCCTGATGCGCATCTATGACCGGATCGGCCGCGCCGCCACGGACACGGCCGTGCTGGAAGGTCTGGCCATGACCCATGTGCTGTCGACCCAGAACGATGCCGCGAATGCGATCTATCAGGCCGCCGAGGACATGGGTTACGACAGCACGGTGCTGGCGGTGATGGCGGAAGAGTTTGCCGCCAGCGGCTATCTGATCGGGGTCAGCCTGCCCTTGCCTCTGGGGGCGGATGACGAAGCCGGCGAGCCGGCGCAGGACAATCCCGGGCGCAGTGCCCCGGCGGCCAGTGCCGGCGGCAGCGCGGTGTGGTGGCTGCTGATGCTGCCGCTGGTGCTGCGGCGTCGACGCCGCTAGGCGGCGCGCGCTTTCCAGCGGACCTGCTGGCGCAGGCGCAGGTCCAGCGCCTGCAGGCTGGCGGCGCTGTTGCCGATCAGGGCCAGCGCGCCGCCTTCGGGCAGCGCGCGGGTCAGGCCGCTGAAGCGCCCGTCGGCGAAGTGCTGCTCACCGGGCGCCGCCTGCGCGCCCGGCACATAGAGCACCGTCACCGGGCCGTCGGGGCCATCGGCGACCAGATGCAGGCCGGGCCCTTGCGGGGTCGGGCAGATGAAGGCGAAGCGCACGGCCTCCAGCGGACCGTCCAGGCGTGCGCCCAGCTGCTGCAGCAGCCCGGCCAGGCGCGTGTCGGAAACCGGCGCGCTGGGCAGATGCTCCAGGTGGTCCATCTCTTCGTAGACGTGGGCCAGCGCCATCTGCGCGAAGCCCTGCTTCTGCGGGGCCAGCAAGAGCAGGCCGCTCAGGGCCACCAGAAGCGAAGCGGCGAGACCGAACAATGCCAGCCGGCGACGTCTGCGATTCTGCTGCAGGCCGACCCGCAGCAGGATGCGATCTTCCAGGCCCGGAGGCACGGCCGGCTGCTGCAGGGCAAAGCCCAGCGCCCGATCCAGGTGCAGGGCCTGGGCGGCGGCCTGCTGCATCGCCGGGTGAGCGGCCAGCTCACGGCGGAATGCGGGATCGGTCGAACGCGGATCGGCCAGGCAGCGACGACGCAGTTCCAGTTCATCCATGGGTCTGCTCCGCCTGCGGGGGGTTCACGATATCCATCAGCATCTTCTTGGCGCGGAACAGCCGGGTCATCACCGCGCCCTTGCCCAGGTCCATGATCTGGGCAATCTCCTCGCAGGAAAAACCGCCCAGGGTCTGCAGCAGCAGCGGGTCGCGGTAGCCGGGCTCCAGCTGCCCGATGGCGCGGCGCAGTTCGTGGCTGTCCAGGTCCTGTTCGAATGCGGGGGTCAGTTCCGGCAGGCTGGCCAGATCGGCGTCGACGATGTCGAAGCGCTTGCGCTCGAAACGACGCGCATTCTCGCGCCGCAGAATGGTCATCAGCCAGGCCTTGGCGGCCTGGTGTTCCTGCAGCTGATCCATGGACTTCCAGGCCCGCAGGAAGGTCTCCTGTACCAGATCCTCGGCGGTGGCGGCATGCCCGTCGCACAGCCAGTAGGCATAGCGATACAGGCTGGCGGAGTGGCCGCGAACCAGGGCTTCGAAACGCTGGGTTCGATTCATGTCCTTCAAGACCCGCCTCCCCCGCCAATCCTTTCAGGCGCGGGCCCACTTTGTGCGATATTGCGGGCCTTGCCAAGCCAGGAGTTGCCCATGTTGCGAGCGCTGCGTGTTGCCGCTTGCGCCCTGCTGCCGGCCTGCAGCATCAGCCCGGATCGCGCCAGCTGGCCGGAGCCCTGGCCCGCCGATGTGGCCGCGCTCGAGACCCTCGCGGTGGTGAAGAGCGGGGGCTGGTTCAGCGGCGATGACAGCTTCGCCCTGGGGGACTACACGATCCAGCCGGTGCCGCGCAGCTGGTGGAGCAAGGCGCCCGCGCAGAGCGGATTCAGTATTGGCCTGGGTGGTGGCAGCGGCGGCGCGGTGATCGGGGTCAGCAAGGTCCATGACGAGTCCGAGTTCAGCTTCCGCCTGCTGGCCCAGGGCGCTGATCTGGCGGCGGTACGCTGCCTGCAGTTCCTGCATGTGGAGAACTGGCATGGCGGGGTGGGCGACATCGATATCGGCAGCATCATCGTCGAGGGCAATCTCAAGTATCTGGCCACGCTGAAATGCGAGGCGGTGGGCTTTCACCCCGACTGGACCGACTGGCGCCTGGACCTGCGGGCGGTGGATCAGCGCCCCTTCTTCGGTGTGCTGAGGGCGGGAGAGAGCAGCTGGAGCGTGGCAGGGACCCAGCAGGCCAGCAGCGGCGCGCACGAGGCCAGCACCGGATTCGAACTGCGCCAGGGCGATGTCATCCTGGCCCGGCTCAACCGCCTGGCCCCGGCTGACCTGCTGCTGCGCAAGGACCTGCCTGGCGGGCAGCGGCTGGCCGTGCTGGCGGCGGCGGCCAGCCTGCTGCTGGCGAACGATCCGCTGGCCCCCTGATCCAGTGCCGGTCGGCCGCGGCGGCGGGATGGTTCAGCAGCTGGCGCCCAGCCAGTCGTCCAGGTCCAGCTGCCAGTAGCCCACGTCGATCCAGCGACCGAACTTGTAACCCACCCGCTCGAAGCGACCGACCGGGCGGAAGCCCAGCTGCTCATGCAGGCGGACGCTGGCCGGATTGGGCAGGGAAATGCAGGCCACGGCCTGACGGATGGGGCCTTCGCCCAATGCATCCAGCAGGCGCCGGTAGAGGGCCCGGCCCAGGCCCTGGCCCTGTCGTTGCGGGGCCAGATAGACGCTGGTCTCCACCACGAAGCGGTACGCGGACTTGGCCTTCCAGGGATTGGCGCAGGCGAAGCCGGCCAGGACGCTGCTGCTTTCGATCACCAGCCAGGGCAGATTGCGCTCGCCGGCCAGCTGCAGGCGGCTGGCGAATTCCAGGGCGGGCAGCGGCTGCTCGTCGAAGGTGCTGACCGTATGCGTGATGTAGTGATTGTAGATCTCGGCCAGCGCGGCGCAGTCGCGATCGGTGGCCGGACGGATGCAGGTCTCGGGCATGGCCACAGTATGCGCCGGGATGGCGAGCGAGGGCAGGGGCGGTAGCGGCGGACGATCCCGGGAGGAGCCACCTCCGCGCCCCGGGCCACCCGCCCACGCTGTCCCGGCAGTCGCTCGGCGCCTGCTGTCCCTTTTCCGCCCCGAACTCAGCTTTGCCGAAAGCGCCAGGCGCACTGCGCCGTGACTGTCCTCATCAATGCTTGCCCCGGGCCGCCGATACGGGTTTCAGCTTGAGCGCGCCGCTTCGGGGCGAATCCCGGACGCCGGCACGGCGCCGCGGTTCGCCAGCCACGGCCTAGCCGGCGACCCGATTTCGACCCTGGCGCTTGGCTTCGTACAGCAGCCTGTCCGCCTCGGCCTGCAACTGCCGGGCTTCCAGGTCCTCGTCGGGAACCAGGGATGCCGCGCCCAGGCTGGCCGTCACGACCTCGGCGGCGGTCGAGGCGCTGTGCGGGATGGCCAGATCCTCGATCCCTCCACGAATCAGCTCGGCCATGCGACGCGTGCCGTCGAGATCGGCTTCGGGCATCAGCAGGACGAATTCCTCGCCGCCGTAGCGCGCCAGCAGGTCGCGGCTGCGCATCGGCAGCTCTTTCAGGCGACGTGATACCGCGCGCAGGCAGTCATCTCCCGCCTCGTGCCCGTAGTGGTCGTTGTAGAACTTGAAGAAGTCGACGTCGATCATGATCAAGCCAAGCGGCTTGCCGCTGCGCTGACAGGCTCGCCATTCAGTCGCCAGTCTTTCGTTGTACTGCCGCCGATTGGCCACGCCGGTCAGTCCGTCGATGAAGGCCAGCGACCGCAGGAAGTCCGTCTGGGCTTTCAGGGTCAGCTGGGTGTTCACGCGCGCGCGGACCACGGCCGGGTTGATGGGCTTGCTGATGAAATCCACCGCGCCCACTTCCAGGCCCTGTGTTTCCTCTTCCGGGCTGTCCTGCGCGGTGACGAAAAGCACCGGGATGTCGCGGGTGGCGGGATTCGATTTGAGCCGGCGGCAGACCTCCAGGCCATCGATCTCGGGCATGACCACGTCGAGCAGGACCAGATCCGGCTTCTGCGCAAGACAGAGTTCCAGGGCCTTGTGGCCATTGGTCGCGACGATCACCTCGCAGCGGCTCTGGAACACCTGATACAGGGTCTGCACGTTGACGGGCTCGTCATCCACGATCAGCAGGCGGGGACGCTCCGGCCCGACGATAGTGAGCGTGGTCTCGCCCGGACTTTCGTCGCTCATGGCAATGTCTCCCTGAGGGTCGTCAGAATCTCACCCGCGCTGCCGAAATCCAGCGCGTTGAGCGCTTCGCCCAGAGGCCCGATGTGCTCGTTCCCGTGCTGGTCCATGGCTTGCTGCAGCGCCTCGAAAACCTGCAGCGCACGCATGTTGCTCTGCGCGATCAGGCCGGCCAGTTCTTCCATCAGCTCAGCCACGCGTTCCGGCGGTTCCGTCCGTGGTGCAGCGGAACTGGCCGCCGTCCGCGCTTCCAGCGCGGTGGCCAGCGCCCCCAGTTCCTCGCGTGTCTCGCGGATGATGGCATCCGCCAGACGCAGTTGCTGCGCTAGCTCCGCCGCGTCCCGGTCAGCGTCCTTGACCAGATCTTCCAGGATCCGGATCTGGCTTGCCAGGCCGACCGCACCCAGGGTCGCCGCCAGCCCCTTCAGAGTGTGCAATTCGCGGCTCGCCTCGGCTTCTTCTCCGCTGTCGAGAAACTCCCGCGCCCTGGCGAGATTCCCCTCGACCCGGGCGGAGAACGAGCGCGCCTGCCCGGCGTAGAGCTTCGGGTTCCGGCCCAGCCTGGCGTAAGCGGATTCGAAGTCGAAGCCCTGAGGTGATGCAGGCAATTCATCGTCTTTCGAAGTCCGGACTGCGGGCCGGGCCGGCTCCTGGCCACAGACCCGCAGGAGCGTCGTGACGACGCTTTCCACATGGTAGGGCTTGCCGATGTGGTCATTCATTCCGGCAGCCTCGCTGGCCTCGCGGTCCGTGGCCATGACATTGGCCGTCACCGCGATGATGGGCAGGTCCCGCAAACGAAGCTCCGAGCGGATCGCGCGTGTCGCGGTATAACCATCCATCACGGGCATCTGGACATCCATGAGTACGGCGTCGAATGCGTCCGGTCGCTCGCGCAGGATGTCGACGCCCTGCTGACCATCGTCTGCCAGTTCGACGATGGCGCCTTCCTGCTGCAGCAATTCCATCGCGATCTGCTGGTTGTTCACATTGTCCTCGACGACCAGGATTGTCATGCCCTGCAGGTTCTGCCGGTGCGCTGGCCGGTCCTCCGGGTCCCGGTCAACGCTGCCGCCCAGGGCATTGATGACGGCATCCTGCAGGTCCGAGGCGGTGACCGGCTTCACCAGATAGTCGGTGACCATTTCCTGGTCCGTGTCGCGCTGGCTTTCCAGCGCCTCCCGGGAGTGCGCGGTGACCATGATGATCGCGGTGGACAGCACGCGCTGGGCATCCAGCCCTTTCATCAATCGAATGGTTTCCCAGCCGTCGAGGCCCGGCATGGCCCAGTCGACGAAGGCCACGTCGAAGCTTTCACCCCGCTCCAGGCATTCCTGGATCCGCTGCAGGGCCTGATTGCCGCTCTCGGCCACAACGACCCGCCAGCCCAGAGAGCTCGCCAGTTCCGAAATGATCTCCCGGGCCATCGCATTGTCGTCGACGATGAGCACCCGCAAATCCTTCAGGTCCGGGCGGTCGGAACCTGGGTCCGGCGCGGTCGGCCGGGGTGCATCGTCTACCCTCAGCGGAAATGAAAAGGAGAAGGTGCTGCCGACCCCTGGTTCGCTTTCCAGCCGAATCTCGCCCCCGAGCAATCGGACCAGACGCTGTGAAATGACCAGGCCGAGGCCGGTGCCGCCGAATCGTCGCGTGGTGCCGGTCTCGGCCTGGGAAAACGCCCGAAACAGGCGTTCCTGCTGCTCCGCCGTCATGCCGATACCGGTATCGCTGACCCTGAATTCGACCCGCGGCTCGTCCTGCTCCCCCTTGATCGCATTGACCCAGATGATCACTTCACCCTTCTCGGTGAATTTCAGCGCATTGCCGCTGAGGTTGATCAGGATCTGCTTGAGACGGTGGGCATCGCCGATCAGGCGGTCCGGCAGCGCGGGGTCGATCTTGAACAGCACTTCCACCAGCTTGTCGCCGACATTCGCGCCCAGAATCACGCCGACGTCCTTGAGCAGGCTGCTCAGCTGGAATGGCGCCGATTCAATGCTCAGCTTGCCCGCCTCGATCTTGGAAAAATCCAGGATGTCATCGATGATGTGCAGCAGATCACCGGCTGCGCTGCTGGCCTTCTGGGCATAGTCCCTTTGCTTGCGGTCCAGGTCCGTGCGCTGGATCAGTTGCAGCATGCCCAGGACCGCGTTCATCGGCGTGCGGATTTCGTGGCTCATATTGGCCAGGAACTCGGACTTGGTTTTTGCCGCGGACAATGCGGCTTCCCGCGCCAGTCGGGCTTCATTGAGCGCGGCGTCCCTTTCCTTCAGGGTTTCCATGCGCAGGGTCAGGTCCTGCACCACCGCGATGACGCCATCCGGCTCGCCATAGCGGTTCAGTCGCGGGCGCGCGGTAATGCTGGCGGGAAAGCGCCGGCCCCCTTTGGTACAGGCGGTGAAATCCGCTTCGTAACTGCCCTGCTCAGCGGTCCGCTCGAAAACCTGGCGCAGCGGTACCGCCCCTTCGGCGGTCAGCCGATCCAGCAATGCCTGTCCCTCCGGGGCGCAGATGTCACGGCGTCTGCAGGCGAACAGGCGCTCGCTGCCCGAGCTCCACAGTGCGATCGAACCATCCTTGTTCACCGCAATGATGCCGATGTCGCGCGCGCTGTCGAGGACGTTCCTGAGCAGCTCGCCGTTGGCCTCGGATTGCTGAAGCTCCTCGAACAGCAGTTTCTCTGCCCGCTGGATGTCGGAGATATCGCGTTCGGAAATAGCCACCCAGGGCCCACGTTCTTCCTCCTGCGGCACCCGCCACAGGCTGCTGCGGGTGGGTATCTCGTCGCCGGAGCGCGTGCGGCGTTTGAAACCTGCGAAAGCGGAGCCTGTCCCGATCGCCTCGCTGAGCGCAGAACGGGTGAGGGCGCAGGGCTCCCCGCCCGAGAGCAGGGTTGCGGCATCCTGGCCCACAGCCTCCTGCGTGGTGTAGCCGAAAATCTCGCGCGCCGGCTCTGGCCAGTACACGATGAGCCCCTCTGCATCGGTCAGGTACAATGCCTCCTTGGCTGCGGGAAGCAGTGCTGCCGCGGGATCTTTCGGCAGGTTTGGTGGGCTCATGGCCGATTCCTCAGCATCCAGGCCGCTCAGGAGGGCCTCAGAGCACCGAGACCTCGATTTCGCATGCCGCATCTCCGGCGTGCATGCAGCGCGGTTCACGGATCTGAATGGATTCGCCGAAATGTTCGGCGGCTCCCCGGATAATGCCTTTGGCCACGGCGCACATCTTTCTTTCCGAGCGGTAGTGGAGCAGGGCGCGGTCGCGTGCGATGCGCTTCACATCGAGCCGCGGGGGCTTCGCGCTGGGCTCGGAGGCGCGCACCACGCGATGAATGGTGGATTCCGTGTGCTCCAGCAGATCGAGCGTACGCCATTGCGGATTGACGTAGGTGGCATAGAGGCCGAGCAGGTCAGGCGCGAGAAATGCGCCGAAATCTTCCAGGATCGCGTTGGCTTCCAGGCCGGTCATTTCGACCGCCGCGCCGACAAGTGCCAGTGCGTCCTCATCGGGATAGGCTTTGGTGGGGTCGTGATGCCTGCCCTGCAGTCCCGCCTTCTCGACCAAGGCGTTCCAGGTGTCCGCACCCATCTTGGACACGACGTACTTCTTCAGCTCTCCGTGAATGATTCCGTGCATGTCATCTCCCGGTTCAAGGTCAAGGGGCCGGCGCTGCCCGCTGAGGCTGCCCGACGCCGCGGAGCCCGGGCCACCCAGACCAACGATAGACGAAGCTCTGATGCTTTCATAGTCGCGTCAGACGCGGTCCTGCGCCCGCGGGCGCGCACTGCTGCATGGATCACGCTCTTTCATCGAAGGGGTTAGAATCCACTGCCTAGGAGGGTGGATGATGTCCAGAGTCGCGCGGATCCTGCTCGTGGAAGACAACTCGGCCGACGTACGGCTGGTCGAGGAAATCTTCTCGGATGCGGGCCTGCATTTTCAGTTGCAGGTGGCGCGCAGCAGCGCGCAGGCCCTGTCCATGCTGCGGCAGGAAGGAGATCATTCGAATCTGGACAGGCCGGATATCGTGCTGCTCGATCTCAATCTGCCGGAAACCAATGGGCGGGAGGTCCTGCAGCAGCTCAAGCAGGATCCGCGGCTCAAGAGAATTCCGGTGATTGTGCTGTCCGCGTCCAATGCCGCCCGCGACGTGGCCGCCTGCTATGACCTGCATGCCAATGCCTATGTGACCAAGCCGTCGGATCTGGAGGAACTGATCCGCCTGGTGGAGTCGATCAGCGTCTTCTGGCTGCAGTTTGTCGAACCGCCGCCACAGCTCTGAAGTCCTCGCTGCTGGCGGGCGGGATCGGAAGACGGGGCGCCGGTGATCGAGACCTGCGCGCGGCCCCCTCAGTGGTCGAAGGTGGTGAAGGTCATGAATGAGCGCTCCCGATCCACGATCTGCCTCTCGGTCTCGGACCAGCGGGCCTTGAGCTGATTCGCTTCATCCGATTCATTGATTTCCATCACATGCGCCGCATTGGACCAGAAGGCTTCGATGATCCCGTCGATCTGATGCTGGATGCCCTGACGAGAGCTGACCAGATCGTTCAGCCCTATCCGCAGGCACAGATTTTTCTCCAGCCGTTCGATCCGGTAGATGCGGGCGAAATCATCAATGATTGCGCAATATTCCGGGCCGTCCCAGAAGCGCTGGAAAGCGTCCTTCTCGATTCCGGACCGGGCGACAACTCCGTATATGGCTCGAATCATCTCACTCTCACGGGAGGGTCGGGCTGAGTATGTTTGGTCTCAATCGTTCATGGGTCAAGCGGGCATAGGGGGACGGACTCGCCGGCGGATGGCGTGCGAGACGATGGATTCCCGGCCTCCAGTTGCCATCGCCAGGGTCCCGGCGGCCCGGGCCCGGTGCAGGCGCAAGCGGGTCCGCAGCGTCCTGCACTGGACCATCAGGCCGCCTCTGGCAGTCAGCCCAGGCTGACGCGAATGATGCCACCGCGGCCCGGGCTGCATGGCAGGCATACTCAGATGGTGACGCGACGCAGGCGCAGCGCGTTGCCGATAACGGAGACCGAGGACAGGCTCATCGCCGCCGCGGCGAGCATCGGGCTCAGCAGCAGGCCGAAGACCGGGTACAGCAGGCCCGCAGCCACCGGCACACCTGCCGTGTTGTAGGCAAAGGCGAAGAACAGGTTCTGGCGGATATTGCGCATGGTTGCCTGCGACAGGCGGCGGGCCCGCACGATACCGCCCAGATCGCCCTTCACCAGGGTGACCCCGGCCGATTCCATGGCCACGTCGGTGCCGGTGCCCATGGCGATGCCGACATGGGCGCTGGCCAGGGCGGGGGCGTCATTGATGCCATCGCCGGCCATCGCCACGATGCGGCCTTCGGACTGCAGGCGGCTGATCGCCTGCGCCTTGTCCTCGGGCAGCACATCGGCAATCACCTCGTCGATGCCCAGCTGGCCCGCCACCGCCTGCGCGGTGGCCTGCGAATCACCAGTCAGCATGACCACGCGCAATCCGGCCTCGCGCAGAGCGCGAATTGCATCGGGGGTGGAGGCCTTGATCGGATCGGCGACCCCGACCAGACCGGCCGGGCGGCCGTCGGCGGCCACCAACATCACGGTCTGGCCCTGGCCGCGCAGGACGTTGGCCCGCTCGGCCCATTCATCGGCTGCCAGGCCTTCGGCCTGCATCAGCTTCAGATTGCCGATGGCGACGCGCAGGCCATCGACCCGGGCGCTCACGCCCTGGCCGGTGACCGAGTCGAAATCCGTGCTGGCCAGTTCCTGCGCTCCACGTTCCCGGGCGCCGCTGACGATGGCGGCGGCCAGCGGATGTTCGCTGTGGCGTTCGACGGCGGCGACCAGCGACAGCAGCCGGATGTCGTCGAAACCATCGGCGGCTTCCACGGTGACCAGGCGCGGGCGGCCTTCGGTCAGGGTGCCGGTCTTGTCCACCACCAGGGTGTCCACCTGGCGCAGCAGTTCGATGGCTTCGGCATTGCGGAACAGCACGCCGATACCCGCGCCACGGCCGGTCGCGACCATGATGGACATGGGAGTGGCCAGACCCAGGGCGCAGGGGCAGGCGATGATCAGCACCGCCACCGCCGCGAGCAGGCCGTGGGCCATGCGCGGTTCCGGGCCGAGCAGGCTCCAGGCCACGAAGGCCAGGGCGGCGATCAGGATGACCGCCGGCACGAACCAGCCGGACACGGTATCCGCCAGCTTCTGGATCGGCGCGCGACTGCGCTGCGCCTCGGCCACCAGGCCGACGATGCGCGACAGCAGGGTGTCGGCGCCGACCTTCTCGGCCCGCATCAGCAGGGCGCCGGTGCCGTTGACGGTGGCGCCGATCAGCGCATCGCCGGCGGACTTGCCCACCGGCAGTGGCTCGCCGGTGACCATGGATTCGTCCACGCTGCTGCGCCCTTCCAGGATAATGCCGTCCACCGGAATCTTCTCCCCGGGGCGCACCCGCAGCTGATCGCCGGCCTGGACCTGGTCCAGTGCCACATCGGCTTCGCTGCCATCCTCGTTCAGCTTGCGGGCCATCTTCGGCGCGAGATCCAGCAGGGCCCGGATCGCCGCGCCGGTCTGGCTGCGGGCGCGCAGTTCCAGCACCTGGCCGAGCAGGATCAGGGTCACGATCACCGCGGCGGACTCGAAGTACACGCCGATCCGTCCGTGGCTGTCGACGAAGGCCGCCGGGAACAGGCCGGGCGCCAGGGTGGCGATCAGGCTGTAGCCGAAGGCCACCGAGACGCCCAGGCCGATCAGGGTGAACATGTTCAGGCTGCGGTTGCGCACCGACTTCAGCGCGCGCTGGTAGAAGGGCCAGGCCGCCCACAGACAGACCGGCGCGGCCAGGGCCAGTTCCAGCGCGATGCGCAGCTCGTGGCCCAGCCAGGCGGAAAAGGGCGCCCCGGGCAGCATGTCGCCCATGACCAGGGTCAGCAGTGGCAGGCTGAAGGCGGCGGACAGCCAGAAACGCCGGCTCATGTCGCGCAGTTCGGAGTCGTCCGCCTCGGCCTGCACGCTGATCGGCTCCAGGGCCATGCCGCAGATCGGGCAGTCGCCCGGCTCGTCGCGGAGGACCTCCGGGTGCATCGGGCAGGTCCACTGGGTCTGGCTGTTCAGGGGAAGACCGGCCGGCTCCAGGGCCATGCCGCACTTCGGACAGTCACCGGGCTCTTCGCTGTCCACCTCCGGATGCATGGGGCAGGTGTAGCGCCCGGTGCCGCGGGCCGGCGCGGCGGCCGCCGGGGAGCGCGATCCGCCGCCATGGCAGCAGGCCGCGGGGGTGGCCGGCGCATCCGGGGCCTGATCGTGTCCCTGGCCATGGTGCTGATGAGTGGTCTGCGTATCGGCATGGCCCTGTCGAGGCGCATGGTCCTGCTCGGGGGACCTGGGGTGATGGCAGGCGGGGTTGCTGTTCATCGGCGGCTCCTTGGAGCGGGTGTCATGTGGACCCTCAATCTAAACCCTGGACTTGAATCCAGAGTCAAGGGTTATTTTTTGCGCCTCCCTGGCCATGGTGGGCGAAGGCCTGCGGCGGGCTGTCCTGGCGCAGCAGCCAGACCGTGTAGGGGTCACGCCGATGGCCCATCTCCATGCCC
>JBFJTN010000059.1:0-16748 GCA_041625325.1 Oceanococcus sp.
GGGTACTTGGCCAGCATCTCGTCGCGCAGGGCGCGCTCGGCGGCCACCGCCTGCGGCACCTCGGTCACGGCATCATTGCCGAACTGATGGTTCACGCTGATCGCCAGCACATGGCCGCTGGGCGAGGTCAGGCGGTTGCGCAGCAGGGGCTCGCCGGTGGCGATGTCCTTGATCCGGGCCAGCTCGGCGGCGGACAGGCTGTCGAACTCGGGCACCAGATCGCCGACCTTGAGGTCATCCTCGAAAGCCTCGGTGTGCTGATAGTTGCTCAGCGAATCGACCCGGATCACGAAGGGGATCTGCCAGGCCTTGTCGGTCATCTCGCGCAGCATGCGCAGAGTGGTTTCGTTGAAGGCATCGCCGCCCGGCGCCTCGATCACGAAGTAGGTGGTGTCGATCTTGCTGTAGACCTTCTGCACCTCGTCGAAGGCCTGCAGCTGCGGATTGTCCGGGCCGAAGTAGACCTGGTAGTCGGCCGAGAAGGTCAGCTTGGCGGCGCCGGACAGCATCACGGCACAGGCCGCCAGGCTGGCCAGCAGCACCGGCCAGCGGTAGCGGATCATGGCCGCGGCATAGCTTCGCAGGAAGCGGTCGAAGGCAGCATTCATGAGCGGGTCTCTTTCTTGATCTGGTCCTGTTCGCAGACCGGACGCAACTGCTCCAGATACTGCTCCAGGCCCTGCATGGCATTGAGATAGAAGGCCTGCGACTGGCTGGCCTTGGTCATGCCCACGCAACCCTCGATGGCGCTGATGATGAAGTCGCCGGTGGCTTCGGGGCAGATGTCCTGGCGGATTTCGCCGCGCTGCTGACCGCACTTCAGGCCCTGGACCAGGCCGTCGCGCCAGTCCTGCAGGATGGCGTTCAGGGCATTGCGGAAGTCCTCGTCGATCGGGGACATTTCCTGGATCAGGTTGTTGAAGGGGCAGCCCAGCTCCAGCGCGAAATCATTGCGCTCGGCGGTGAGGCGGCGGGTCAGCGCGATCGCCGCATCGATGATGTTGTCCTGCTCCAGCACCGGCTTCCAGTTGGCCTCGACAAAGGGCCGCACCATCTCCTCGATCACCGCCAGGCCGAGCTTGGCCTTGCTGCCGAAGTGGTGGTACAGCGCGCCCTTGGTCACGCCGGTCTCGCGCAGGATGGTTTCCAGGCTGGCGCCACGAAAGCCGTTGCGATGGATCTCGGCGAAGGCGGATTCCAGCAGTTGCTGGCGGGTACGGTCGGGTTGCTTGCGGGATTGCATGGGCACGGGATCAAACTACATACCAACTAGTATGTATGGTCCCTGGCCGGGATTCAAGCGGGCATGTGCTTGCCAACAATTGGAATTGACCAGCAACGCGATCAGCTCTCCATGTTGCCGGGTGGGGGCATCAACCCGCTGATCAGCCGCCATCTTCGCCCTGCCGCTGTCCGGCACAGCTTTCATTGGGCGCCAGGCGGTCATTCGCCCGTGCGATGGGCACGGTCTGCATATAGAGCTTCAGGAAGGTCTACGGCGTGAGGTTTCTCGGCTGCAGGTTGGCGGTGAGCGAAGCGAACCCCAACATTCACCCGGATCATCCGCCGACGCCCGGTCCGGGGTGAGATGACCCCGCCGAATCTCATGATGAATCGAGGACCATGGCCAGCGCGATGCGACTTCCACCAGACCATGCTTGACCGGATTGAAGTGCACATAGTCAACGTGGCGCGCCAGATCCTGCTCCTCTCGAATCTCGTGCTCCCAGAATCGTCGCTGCCAGACGCCGCGTTCGCCCTTCCTGCGCCGGCTGCGTGAAATGGATTCGCCCCCGGCTGTCCGGCGTGAGAAACCGCTCTTGATCAACATCCAGCGCGTCGAGAAATCGGCGTCATTCGCCGGCAAGGTCCACACGGCGTGGAGATGCTCAGGCAGCACGACCCAGGCAAGGCTTTCGAACGGGTGTTTCTGCTTGACCGTGCGTACGGATTCGCGCAGTTCGACCACGTGTCTCGTCAGCAGGTCGCCTGTCCGATCGGTGAGATTGACCGTGAAGACGTCCGTGCCGCCGGGGGGTACGCTGCGCCGGTATTTCCTCTGCGCTCTGGAATCGAATGTTGGGGTTCGCTTTGCTCACCCCAACCTACGGAAGCTTGGATCCGGTCCGGACGGGACTATTGCCGGCGCGTTATGGCGCCGCCTTAAAGACCACCGCGGCTCAAGCCCTCGCTGTAGGCCCGGCAGGCCGCAAACACCGCCGCCGCACTGTCGCCAGCCGCCTCGACGATGTGCCGCTGGCAGTAGGCCGATACCGGCACGTACTCGCCCATCAGGTCGGCCGGCAGGCTGCCTTGCGGCACGTTCTGGATCGCCTCGGCGAAGCCCGGGTCGGGCAGCATGTGGCGGTAGATCAGCAGGGCATCGATGTAGGGGCCCCAGGGCATCCAGTCGATGGCGTTGTCCGCGATGGCATTGGACGGCCGGTCGGCGGGGTCGGAGACCATCATGGTGAAGTAGCCGTCGGCATCCAGATGGGCCTGATGATCGGCCACGCAGGCGACATAGCGCTGGCTGGGCAGGTCGTTCTGGCACACCGACCAGTAGCGCAGCTGCTCGTCGCCGAAGGCGGTGTCGGCGCGGCCGCGGTAGCTGGGCGCTTTGGCGCGGATCATCACCACATTGCCGTAGCTGCGCGAGAACAGATTGGTGCTGTAGGCATTGTGGATGTTGGACAAAAAGCCGCCGCCGGCCGGGAACTGGTCTTCGATGCCATCGGGCACCGGCAGGCCGAAGAAGCCGCGCAGCAGGTTCACCGCGGTGGTAGGCAGGCCGTAGAAGACCTTGGTGTCCGCCTGCGGATCGCCGACCGGTACCGCGCCCGGGGCGGCGAGGAAGGGGTCGTCAATGATGTCGCTGTCTTCCAGCAGGTCGTTGATGCCCAGCTCCGGCAGGGTGTTGCCCAGGGTGGGCAGCAGCGGCTCCACGCAGTCGGCGGTGGGCAGCAGTTCGGTGTCGCCGTCGGCGCTTTCCAGGGTCAGGCGCGGCAGGCCCACGCCACCGTCGAAGTCCAGGCCCTCGCCCGGCACGTAGACGCGGTAGATCAGGCCGGTCAGGGCCGGCTGCGGCAGGCTGGCCGGGCCCAGGCTCATCGCGCCGGCATAGATGGTGTTGGGGGCGGGCTGCTCGGGGCGGCCGCTGAATTCCACCCAGGCCGTGTAGGCGTCGCCGGGAGCCGTCGGCACCGGTTGGCCGCTGGCGTCCGTCACCGTGGCGCTGGCAAAGGGATTGACCCCGCCCGGCAGCGGGCTGATCTGCGCATCGGCGATGGCGTCGGTCGGCCGCAGGATCGGGTCGTAGACGTTGTAGGAGAAATAGCGTGCGTCGGGGTAGTGGCCGTCGATGCGCAGGCGGGTGCCGGGCAGCATGGGCACCAGGGCCACCCAGTACTTGGCCGATTCGTCCGGAAAGGCGACGTTCATGGTGTCGATGTTGCTGGCGAACTCCCAGCCGCAGGCCAGGCCGAAGGGATATTCGTCGCCGCCGCCGTGGCTGTCGGCCTGCGCGCCGGCGCGGTTCTGGCTGGATGGGCCGTCCTGCTGGCAGGCGGCGAGCAGGCCCAGCAAAAGGAGTCCGGTGAAGCGGGACAGGGGGAAGGGACGGTTCATGCGCGGTGTCTCCTCAGATCTGCGAGGGCGCGCTGACGCCCGCCGCCACGTATTCGATGAAGCCTTCGGCCAGCTTGTCCGGGCCGAGCTGGAAACGGGCCTGGCCGGCGCGGGTGGCCGGCAGGCGCCACAGCAGGTCCTGATCGACCATGCCGTTGACGGTATTGTTGATGGCGAGAAAGACGTGCAGGCGTAGCGCATCGGCTGACTTGTCGGGCAGCAGTGCGCGGAGCTCCTCTTCCAGGCGCCAGATCATGTCGCCGAAGTGCTCGATCAGCAGGGCCTGACCGGCTTCGCCTTCTTCGCGGATCATGCGGGCGAGCAGAGCCACACCGTCCGGCTCGGCCAGGAGCAGGGCATGAAAGGAGTAGACGAAGGCGCGGATCGCGTCGGTCACCGTGGTCGGTCCGGCCTGCTTGAGGGCGGCGTACTCCGACCAGGCGTCCCCGGAAATCGGCGCGTAGGCCGCGCTGATCCGGGCCAGACAGGCTCCGATCAGGCCCATCCGGTCGCCGAAGTAGTAGCGCACCGCCGCCTCGTTGAGGACGCCGGCGCGACGCTGGATCTCCCGCGCTGACACCGCCTGGGTGCCGCGTGCGCCGTACAGGGCGATGGCCGTGGACACCAGGCGCGCGGGGACATCGTCCTCACTGGCGGGGTTCTCGGTGTGCGCTTGGGGGCTGCGGCTCATGGCTGTGCGCTAGGGGGCGGAGCATCCATGCTGCCGGAGTAACCCGTCTGGGTCAACCCGGTTGGGTTAAAGGATGGCCCGGCAGGGTCGTGACCTGGCCGGTCGGGCGGGGCGGGGGAGTCTGACAGGGCCGTGGCCGGTGGCCCCGGTTCAGGTGGCGGGTCGGTGATGGCGGGCCAGGAAGCGGTCCAGCGCGTTGGCGAAGGCCTGCACGTCACGCGGATGCAGGGCGGACGGGCCGCCGGTCTGCACCCCGCTGGCGCGCAGGCTGTCCATGAAGTCCCGCATGCTCAGGCGTTCGCGAATGGTGTCGGTGGTGTAGAGCTCGCCGCGCGGATTCAGGGCGTGACCGCCGCCGTCGATGACGCCGGCGGCCAGCGGGATGTCGGCGGTGATCACCAGATCGCCGGCTTCGAGCTGGCGCAGGATCTCGTTGTCCGCCACGTCAAAGCCCGAGGGCACCTGCAGCAGGGAGATCAGGCTTGATTTGGGCACCGCCATGGGGTGGTTGGCGACCAGCACGGTGGCAATGTTCAGGCGCTGCGCGGCGCGAAACAGCACGGCCTTGACCGGTGCCGGGCAGGCGTCGGCATCGACCCAGATCTTCATGGCGGTCTCCCGGGATTCGTGGTGCGGGGCGGGGCGGGCGCCCACGATAACCCAGCCGCGGTCGGCTGGGCAGGCGCTGGTGGTCGGGTCTCGGCATATAGTTGACATATCAAATAAATCGGATGGATACTGCGCCATGCCCGATCAGCGTCATCCCCGTTTCGTCTATCTGCTCAGCCGCGCCCGCCATCAGCTGATGCGGGAAATGGACCGGCAGTGCCAGGCCGAAGCCGGCATCTCCGCCACCCAGCTGGGCGCCCTGTTCGCCCTGCGCGAACTGGGCGCCTGCCAGCTCAAGGATCTCAGCCGGGTGCTCGGTCTGGACAATTCCGCCGTGACCGGTCTGAGCCGCCGGCTGGTGCAGGCGGGGGTGGTCGAGAAGCGCCGCAGCGCCAGCGATGGCCGGGCCTTCGAGTTGCAGCTGACGGCGCAGGGGCGGGAGGTGACCGAGCGTGGCAAGCAGGCCATGCAGGTCATCAACGCCCGCCTGGCCGAAGGATTCACCGCGGCCGAACTGCAGGTCGCCGCCCGCTTCCTGGACACGGTGATCGCGCGCTTTTCCCCACCTGATGAGTCTCGCAAGTCATGAGCCAATCCGTACTCAAGCTTTATCAGCGCTTCAGCCGCCTGCCCGGTGGCCGCGCCCTGTTCTCCCGCGCCCTGTGCCTGAAGGCGCCTTTCTTTGCCTCCATCTCGCCGCTGATGAGCGAGTTGCGCCCCGGTTATGCCGAGGTGCGCATCCGCAACCGGCGCAAGGTGCACAACCACATCGGCACGATCCACGCGATCGCCATGTGCAACATGGCGGAACTGGCCGGCGGTACGATGACCGACGTGACCATCCCGCGCTCGATGCGCTGGATCCCCAAGGGCATGACGGTGGAGTATCTGAAGATCGCCGATACCGCCGGCCTGCGCGCCGAAGCCCGCCCCACCGTCGAGGTGAAAGAAGGCGAGAAGCAGGATTACCCGGTGCAGGTCGATGTGCTGAATGACCGGGACGAGACCGTGTTCCGGGCCACCATCAACATGTACCTGTCGCCGCGTTGACATGCCTGGCGCCGGCTGATCTCAGCTGACCCGCGAACGGGTGCCGGCGGTCTCCTGCCTGACGGCAGGCCGGCAGGTCCACGAACATGCAGGTGCCGCGCGTGCGCCGGCCGCAGCCGGGGCCGCCGTGGATGCTGGACTGCTCGGGCCCGGGCCTGAGTGCCGGGGCGGGATTCGGCCGGCCCTCCGGTGGCGCTCGGGCGCAGCCTCCGGCCCGGGCCTGCCGGCATGAGATTGCCGGCGTGAGCGCGGGGCGCTGCCCAGCCGCCATGCGATGCGCTAATGTGCGCGCATCCTGTCCGAGGAGCCAGCTGCCCTGATCTGGATACTGAGCCTCGCCGCCTTTGTCGGAGCCGCCCTGTCTGCCGTGGCAGGGATTGGCGGCGGCACCCTGCTGATCGCCGTGATGTTCGCGGTCGGTCTCAGCCCAGTGGTCGCCGTGCCCCTGCATGCGGCGGTGCAGATGGTGTCCAACGCCAGTCGCGCGCTGGCCTACCGGCGGAACATCGACTGGCGCAGTGCGGGCTGGTTCCTGCTGGCCTGTGCGCCGCTGCCCTTCATGACGGCGCCGCTGATCGCCCGGGCCGACGCGAATGTGATCCGCCTGGTCCTGGCGGCGGCCATCGTGCTGTCCCTGATGCCCCAGGCGACCGCCCTGCTGGACCGGCACTGGTCGCTGCGGCGCAAGATGCTGGTGGCCGGGGCGCTGAACGGTGCGGTGGGCATGATCATCGGCGCCACCGGCCTGGTCATAGGTCCCTTCTTCATCGACCGCGCCTGGAGCAAGGAAACCACGGTCGGTACCCTGGCGCTGTGCCAGAGCCTGGGCCATCTGCTCAAGGTGATTGCCTTCGGGGCCTTCGGCTATGGCCTGCTGCAGCACTGGGAACTGGCCTGGCCGTTGATGCTGGCGGTGGCGGTCGGCACCGCCATCGGGCGGGCGCTGATGTACTACGTGTCGCGCCAGCAGTTCCTGCTGCTGTTCCGGCTGGTGCTGGTGCTGCTGGCCCTGCGTCTGGCGCTGAGCGGCGTGCAGGGATTGCTGGCCTAGATCAGTGCGCAAATTGGTGTCATGCGCATGTCAGCCTGGTCCTACAAGGCGGTGACTGTCGCAAAAATGTGACGCAACAAGGCTTTGCGCTTATGCACATTACTGCACCTGTTCAAGCATGCTGCGCAAGTCACTGTCAAGCCTGCTGTCCCTGTCGACAGTGTTGTGGCAAGCCCTTGATTCGCAACGACTTATCAGCTCTGGCGAGAAACTAATCAGCAATCGAAAAAGCGAATGCCGGCAAGCACTTAGCGTCGTTCCCCGGACACCGTACACAAGTTTATCCACAGCTCCTGTGGACACTGAGTCGGGCCTCATGTTTCCGTGCCGCGACAAGGGTCACATTTTCTTCATGTCGTGCATGTTGGGGTGGTGAGTTTGGTCGGTTCGCCTATCCGCTAAGCTAGGCCCTTTTGGATCCGGCCCAGCCATGCCTCGACTGTCCCTGCCCGAACTCGAACTGGAATATCTCTACTCGCCGCCACCGCGGGCGGGCGGTGACACGGTGCTGCTGATCCATGGTCTGGGCTGCCAGCTGATCCAGTGGCCCGAGGCCATCATCGAAGCCCTGCAGGCGGCGGGATTCGGCGTGCTGCGCTTCGACAATCGTGATGTGGGCCTGTCGCGGCTGGCCGATCCGCCGCGGCCACGGGTGGCGAAACCGCTGGACCTGCTGCGCTGGCGCTTCGGCAAGCGCCTGCCGGCGCCCTATACCCTGGTCGACATGGGTCAGGATGCGCTGGCGCTGATGGATCATCTGGGCCTGGCCCGGGTCCACCTGGTGGGGGTGTCCATGGGCGGCATGATCGCCCAGGAACTGGCCATCCGGCACCCGCAGCGGCTGCACAGCCTGAGCGTGATCATGTCCACCTCCGGGGCGCGCCGGGTCGGCCAGCCGCAGCCGGCGGTGATGCGCGCCCTGATGTCGCCACCCCCCTCGCGTGAGCCGGAGGCGATTGCGGCACACATCGCGCAGCAGTGGCGCCTGCTGCAGGGGCCGGCCTATACCCGCAGCGACGAGGAAATCCTGGCCGAGGTGCGGGCCTGCATGGCGCGGGGCATGAGCGGGCCCGGTTTCCTGCGCCAGGTGCAGGCGATCATGAACGCGCCCAATCGAGAGGCCCGTCTGCGTCAGGTGCGCACCCCGACCCTGGTGCTGCACGGCAGTGCGGACCCGCTGGTGCATTGCTCCGGCGGCAAGGCCGTGGCGCGCAGCATTCCCGGAGCCCGGCTGGAACTGATCGAGGGCTGGGGCCATGACTGGCCGCCCACGGTGCAGCCGCGCCTGAGCGCCCTGCTGCTGGAGCACATGCAGTCGGTCGCGGTCGCGGCCTAGGCGACGGGCTTGTCAAAGCCGGCGGCGCCTTGCAAGCTCGCAACGCAAGATCGGGGAGACAAGCATGAAGAAACTCATCACCGGTATGGCGCTGGTGCTGCTGGCCCTGCCGCTGCTGGCCTGGCTGCTGATGAAGCTGGATGTGCAGGGCAGCCGGGAGACCGCCGGCACGATCCAGGGCGCGGCCCTGCCGCCGGCCTGGCAGGAAGCCCGGCAGCAGGCTCAGGCCAGCGCCGCGGCCGAGATCCAGGCGCCGTCGGGCAAGCAGGTGCTGTTCGGCGACCTGCACGTGCACAGCACCTTTTCCATGGACGCCTTCCTGTGGTCCCTGCCGACCATGAACGGCGAAGGGCTGCATCCGCCGGCCGATGCCTGCGACTATGCCCGATACTGTTCCAATCTCGACTTCTGGAGTCTGACCGATCACGCCGAGTCGCTGACCCCGCGCCACTGGTCGATGATCAAGGACACGGTGCGCCAGTGCAATGCGCTGACCGATCCGGACAATCCCGATCTGGTGACCTATCTGGGCTGGGAGTGGACCCAGATCGGCCAGACGCCCGACACCCACTACGGCCATCGCAACGTGGTGCTGCTGGAGCAGGAAGACGACGAGGTGCCGGTCCGCCCGATCACCTCCGGCGGACTGCCGCTCAAGCACATGCGCCGCCGGGTGCTGAATCCGGTGGAGGAGGCGCTGGCCCCTTACATCACCAATTTCGAGCACCGGGCCCTGATGAAGAGCCAGTTCCTCAAGCAGGCGGATCTGCGCGCCGCGCCCTACTGCGACGACAGCCTGCCGGTGCATGAGCTGCCCGCTGACTGTGTCGAGTCGGCGGAAACGCCTGCCGAACTGTGGGCCAAGCTGGATCAGTGGGGGGTCAATGCGCTGGCCATTCCGCATGGCACCAGCTGGGGTTTCTACACCCCGCCGGGGGTCAAGTGGGACAAGCAGCTGAGTGCGGCCCAGCATGATCCGAAGTACCAGCCGCTGATCGAGGTGTTCTCCGGTCATGGCAATTCGGAGGAGTATCGGGACTGGCGCGCGGTCGAGTACACCGCCGACGGCGCCCAGGTCTGTCCCGAGCCCAGCGACGGCTATCTGCCCTGCTGCCACCGGGCCGGCGAACTGATCCGCGCCCGTTGCGAGGACCCGGATTCGGCAGCCTGCCAGGCCCGCGTGGACAAGGCCGAGGCCGACTATCTGGATGCCACCGTGGCCGGCCATCTGGTGGTGCCCGGGGCGCAGCCCGAGGACTGGCTGAACTGCGGGCAATGTCCGGACTGCTACCTGCCGGCGCTGAACTACAGGCCGGGCAACGCGGTGCAGTACATCCAGGCCCTGTCCAATTTCGACGAGACGGACGCCAGCGGCGACCCGCTGCGTTTCCGCTTCGGTTTCATTGCCTCCAGCGACAATCACGCGTCCCAGCCCGGCACCGGCTACAAGGAAAGCGACCGGCACAAGAACACCGAGACCTTCGGCGCCACCGACGCGAACACGCAGCGCAACTACCTGGACAAGGCCAAGCGGCCGGGGCAGGGCGGAGATTCCATTCCCTTCGACCGCGCCAGCACCCACATGAACCTGTTCCAGTACGCCGAAAGCGAGCGTCTGGGCTCCTTCTTCTACACCGGTGGCCTGGTCGCGGTGCACAGCGAGGGCCGCCGCCGCGAGCAGATCTGGGACGCGATGCAGCGCAAGGAGGTCTATGGCACCTCGGGCGAGCGCATGCTGCTGTGGTTCGACCTGCTCAATGCTCCGGATGGCGAGCAGCCGATGGGCAGCGAGGTGCGCCTGTCCGACAACCCCCGCTTCCGGGTGCGTGCCGTCGGCAGCTTCGAGCAGCTGCCGGGCTGCCCGGCGCACAGCCTGACCGCGATGGGCGAAGCCCGGCTGGAGCGCATGTGCGGCGGCGAGTGCTACAACCCCTCGGATACCCGTTATCCGATCGAGCGCATCGAGGTGGTGCGCATCCGGCCCCAGTCCCGCCCGGGTGAACCCATCGGTGAGCTGATCGACGATCCCTGGCGCAGCTTCGCCTGTGCCGGCGACGAGCGCGGCTGCACGGTCGAGTTCGAGGACCCGGATTTCGCTGCCGGTGGCCGCGAGGTGATCTATTACGTGCGGGCCCTGCAGGCGCCGACCCCGACCATCAATGGCGGCCAGCTGCGCTGTGACAGCGGTCCGGCGGTGGAAGACTGCGACGGGGTCGATATCTGCTATGGCGACGACCGCACGCCCCGCGACGACGACTGCCTGGCCGATCAGGCCGAGCGCGCCTGGTCCTCGCCCATCTTCGTCCGGCCCGGGGGCGCATGAGCGACGCGCCCAGCCTGGCCGCCGTCCTGCAGCCGGCGGTTGAAGCGGCCGAGTCGGCCCTTGAGCAGCCGCTGGGCCGGCTGGCGCCGGAGCGCCGGACCCAGGCGCGGCGCGTGTTCGCCGCCAGCCCCTTCGTACGCGACTGGTGCCTGCGTCATCCGGAACAGATCGAAGCCATGCTGGGGGGCGATCTGCCGCCGCTGGACCATGGCGGCGAACGCGAGGCCTTCGATGCGGCGCTGCGTCGCTATCGCAATCAGGCCATGGTGCGCATCGCCTGGCAGGAACTGGCCGGTCTGGTCAGCCCGGAGCAGACCGTCACCGAGCTGAGTGCGCTGGCCGAACTCAGCCTGCAGCGGGCGGTGGCCTTCCACTGGGAGAGGATGCGGGAAAGGCACGGCGAGGCCCGCCTGCGCGATGGTGGCGTGGCCGGTTTCGCGGTGGTCGCGCTGGGCAAGCTGGGCGGACGGGAGCTGAACTTCTCCTCCGATGTCGACGTGATCTTCGCCTATGCCGGCGCGGGGCAGTCCGATGGTCCGAAGCCGCTGGACAACGAGCAGTACTTCGTGCGCCTGGGTCAGCGCGTGGTCGCCAGCCTGCAGGACCGGACGCCGGACGGCTTCGTGTTCCGGGTCGACCTGCGCCTGCGTCCCTTCGGTGAGAAGAGCCCCATCGCCCATCCCCTGCCGGCCCTGGAAGACTACTACGCGGCCCACGGTCGCGGCTGGGAACGCTACGCCTGGGTCAAGGCGCGGGCGGTGGCCGGTGACCTGGAACTGGGCCGGCAGCTGATCAGGACCCTGCAGCCCTTTGTCTACCGCCGCTACCTGGACTACGGCGCGATCGCCGCCCTGCGCGAGATGAAGCAGCAGATCGACGAGCAGGTGCGGGCCCGCGGGCATGAGCAGGACATCAAGCTGGGCTGGGGCGGCATCCGCGAGGTGGAGTTCATCGTGCAGGTCTTTCAGCTGATGCGCGGCGGCGCCGAGCCGGGCCTGCGCAGCGCCTCGATCATGCAGGCGCTGGAGGCCATCGACAGCCGCGAGCTGTATCCGGCCGAGCGCATCGCGGAACTGCGCGAGGCCTACTGGTTCCTGCGCCGGCTGGAAAATTGCTGGCAGGCGCAACGGGACCAGCAGAGCCATGTCATGCCCAATGACGAGGAGCCGCGTCAGGCCCTGGCCTGCGCGCTGGGTTTCGACGGCTGGGATGCGCTGGATTCGCAGTTGCAGCTGCAGCGGGCGCGGGTGCATGCCCAGTTCGCCGAGCTGTTTGCGCAGCCGGACGAGCGGGAGCCCGACCCGCAGTGGCTGAGCTGGTGGCAGGGCCAGGGCGGATCGCCGCCCGCCAGCCAGGTGGCCGAGCAGATGGAGGCCCTGCGCCAGCGGGCAGACAAGCGCCTGGGGGCCGGTGAGCAGCACGAGAGACTGGGCGAACTGCTGTTCCTGCTGAGTGCGCAGTTCGAGGACGAGGCCGGTGCCGAGCGGGTCCTGGCGGTGCTGGACAATCTGGTCGGGCGCGGCAATTACATCGAGCTGCTGGCCGACAGCGCGGTGGCGCGCCGGGCGCTGGTCAATCTGTGCGGCCAGAGTGCCTGGCTGGCCCAGGAGATCCGCCAGTACCCGATGGTGCTGTCCGAGCTGCTGGACCCCACCCGGCTGTATGCCCCGCTGCAGCGCGACATGCTGCGCGAACAATTGCAGGCGAACCTGGCCGGTCTGCCGGTGGAGGACATCGAGGCGCGCATGGACGTGCTGCGCCGGGTCCGTCATGTGGCCATGCTGCGCATCGCCGCGGCCGACGTCTCGGCGGCCCTGCCCATCATGCGGGTCAGCGACCGCCTGTCCGAACTGGCGGAGGAAATCGTCGGCGCGGCCCTGGGCGAGGCCCGCCGGCAGATGCTGCAGCGCTATCCCGAGCTGCCGGAACTGGCCTTCGCCGTGATCGGCTACGGCAAGCTGGGCGGGCTGGAGCTGGGCTATACCTCGGATCTGGATCTGGTCTTCGTCTACGACGCCGAACAGACCGATCTGCCGCTGGACCCGGCGGTGTTCTACACCCGCCTGGTCAAGCATCTGATCCACTTCCTGGCCACCCCTACCGGGGCCGGCACCGCCTACGAGATCGACACCCGCCTGCGCCCCTCCGGCCGCTCCGGCCTGCTGGTCACCAGCCTGCAGGGCCTGGAGCGCTACCAGCGCGAGCAGGCCTGGACCTGGGAGCATCAGGCCCTGATCCGGGCCCGTCCGGTGGCCGGCTCGGAGCGGGTCGGCGAGGCCTTCAACCGCCTGCGCGAGGAGATTCTCGGTCGCCCGCGCGATCTGGCGACACTGCGCGGCGAAGTGGACGACATGCGCGAGAAGATGCGCGGGGAACTGGGGCCGCGCAACGGGGATTTCCAGCCCAAGCAGTCACCGGGCGGCATCGTCGACATCGAGTTCCTGGTCCAGTTCGCGGTGCTGGCGCATTGCGCCCGCCACCCGCAGATCGCCCGCTTCACCGACGTGATCCGCATCTGCGAGGAACTCGGCCGGGCCGGCCTGGTCAGCGCCGAGGACGCCCAGGCGCTGGCCGAGGCCTATCGTGAATTGCGCAGCCTGGTGCATCAGCACTTTCTGAGCGGGGAGGCCGCGCCGCGGGACTTCGACAGCGCGGCGGTGCAGGCGCTGATCTCCCGCCTGCAGGCCCGGCTGTCCGGCTGAGACGCGGCCGCGGTCCGGCGCTTCAGCCGGCGGCGGGGGAAGCCCGGTCCAGATACTGATCCAGACCCAGTTCGCAGCGCTGTCGCTTCTGGCTGCTGGTGGCCTGCTCGATCTCGTCGCTGACCGGTGCGTGGCTCTTGTCCCGTTCCGGATGCCAGATGTGGAACACGATGCCCTGGTAGCGCAGGCGCCGGCCCAGGCGGCCGATGTTGTGCAGGCGGATGGCGAACTCGGAGTCCTCCCAGCCCCAGCCGGTAAAGGCTTCGTTGTAACCGTTCACCTCGATCGCATCGGCGCGCCAGTAGGAGCAGTTGCAGCCGCGGAACTTGCTGCGCGAGAACGCCGCGCTGGGCTTGTAGCGGCGGCCCAGCGCCGGCCAGTGCAGGGCGCGCCCGCGTTTGCTGATGCCGCGCGAGAAGGGGCCGAAGTGCACGGTCTTGTCGGCGAACAGCGAGGCCAGGCGGGATTCCTGGATGTTCACCCGGCTGCCGTACAGATAGCAGCCCGGGCGGGCGGCCGCGAGATGGTCGGCGACGAAGTGCCGGTGCAGGATGCAGTCGCCGTCGATCTGGACCACGTACTCGCCACTGGCCCGGGCCAGCGCCTTGTTCAGGGCGCTGGCCTTGCGATGCCCGTCGTCCTCCTGCCAGACATGGATCAGCGGCATGGGCAGCCGCCTGGCGAACGCTTCGATCAGTTCGCGGGTCGGCGCGCCGGAGCCATCGTCGGCGATCACGACCTCATCCGGCAGGCGTGACTGGTTCAGCACGCTGAGCAGGACCAGTTCGAGGGCTTCGGGCCAGTTGTAGGTACAGATGAGCAGGGTGCAGCTGGCTGGGGACATGCGGCGTGGTCTCGTCGGTGAAGCGGCCATGTTCCGCAGGGCCGTCGCCGGATGCAAGCGTGCCGGGGCGGCCGACCGGCCGGGCGCGCCGGGCCCGGGCCCGGAAGTTGGTGGGCGGTCCGGCAAAAGCTACACTCAGGCGCCATTTGCTCCGCGGCCCGGTTCGTGACGCCCCGCATCTCGATCATCCTGCTGAACTACAACACCGCCCCCTTGACCCTGACCGCACTGGACAGCCTGTGCGAGCAGCTGCGGGCGCCGGAACAGGCCGAGATCATCGTGGTCGACAACGCCAGCGAGATCGAGGATCTGGAGCAGCTGCGTCGCGGCCTGGCCGGGCGGGCGAATCCGGCCGTACGCCTGGTCTGCAGCCGCCTGAACACCGGCTTCGGCGGCGGCCACATGTTCGGCGCCCAGTTCGCCCGCGGCGAGTATCTGGTGTTCTCGAACAGCGATGTCCGCTTCGAGCGGGACAGCCCCGGCCTGCTGGTCGATTTCCTGGCGCAGCATCCGGACGCCGGCCTGGCCGGTGCGCCGGATGCCGATGCCTCGGGCCGGGTGGGGAAAGCCTTCCACCATCCGCTGTCCCTGGCCGGCGAGCTGTTCGGGCCGACCCTGCTGGGCCTGCTGGCGCGTGGCCGTTATCCCTCGCGTGAAAGCCTGCCGGCCGAGCCCATCGAAGTCGGCTCGGTGGGCGGCGCCCTGCTGGCCTGTCGCGCGGCCGATTTCGCCGCGGTCGGCGGCTTCGACAGCGCACTGTTCCTGTACTACGAGGAGAAGGACCTGTCCTTCCGCCTGCGCCGCCAGCTGGGCAAGGCGACCTGGCTGGTGCCCGAGGCCCGCTTCACCCATCTGCATGCGCAAAGCACCGGCAGTTCCTTCATCACCGCGCATGAACTGCGCCTGTCGCAGCTCTACGTGGTGCGCAAGAACCTGGGCTGGTGGGCCTGGCTGATCCTGTGGGCCAGCCAGCTGCTGCAGTCGGCGATCAAGGCTCCCTTTCGTGGCAAGCACCGGCGCCTGCTGGCCTGTTACCTGCGCGGCGCCTCGCTGAGCCTGTCGATGCGCTATCGGCAGGCGCTGCGCCTGGATCGTGATGTGGTTTCCGCTGCGCCGGAGGTATCGTGAATCAGCCCGCCACCCCCTTGAGTATCGTGCTGATCGTGAAGGACGCCGAACGCAGCCTGCAGCGCTGCCTGGCCAGCACGCTGGGCTTCGACGACGTGGTGGTGCTGGACACCGGCTCCAGCGATGCCTCACTGGAGATCGCCCGCGGTTTTCCCCATGTCCGCGTGTTCCAGGACGAGTTCGTCGATTTTTCCTCGGCGCGCAACCGCGCGGCGCAGCACGCCCGGCATGAGTGGATCTGCCCGCTGGATGCCGATGAATGCTTTTCCGAGGAACTGGCCGGGTCCCTGCGCGCCTTCCGGCCACGCGATGAGCGGACCGTCTACGCCTTTCTCCGCCAGAACTGGTTCCTCGGCCGCAAGCTGCACGGTCGCCAGGGCGCCGGCTTCAGCCGGCGTGTCTACCACCGGCAGCAGGTGCGCTTCGAAGGCGCGGTGCACGAGCGGCTGGTGCTGCTCGACGGCGGCACGCCGCAGGCGCAGCGCCTGGCCGGGGTGCTGGAACATGACCCCTTCGCCGATGTCGGCCATCTGTTCCGCAAGCAGTGGTTCTATGCCCAGCCGGAGCTGTTCGGCCTGCACCGCGGGCGCCACCCGGCCGTGGCCCTGCTGCGGGCCTTCTGGCGCTTCCTGCGCACCCTGGTGTTCGATCGGGGCTTTCAGGCCGGCTGGCCGGGGGTGGTGCTGGCCGCGGCCGAGTCCTATGGCGTGTTCCTGAAGTACACCTGGGCCTACTATTCGGCGCGGCAGGAGCCCCGACAGTGAACGCGAGCCCGGCGATGGTCGACTTTTCCCGGCATGCCGGGGCGCCGATCGTGATGCGCTTCGGTGCCTTCGGCGACATGATCATGTTGCTGCCGATGCTGCGCTTCCTGCACCGCCACACCGGGCATCCGGTGGACCTGATTTCCTCGGGCGGCTGGAATCACGCGGTCACGGGTTCGCAGCCGGCGGTGGCCGGCCTGCAACTGCTGACCAGTCGCAAGGCGCCCTACTGGAGCAATCGCAGCCAGCGCGAGCTGGTGCGCTGGCTGCGACAGCAGCGTGGACGGCCGGTGTTCATCTGCGAGACCGACGAGAAATCCCGCTGGCTGGTGCAACGGGCCGGCATCCCGGCCGGCGATCGCTTCTGGGCCGGGGATGATCCCTTCCGCCCGGGCGAGCACTGGATCTGTCGCTGGCTGCGCATCGCCCACAGCGCCTATGGTCAGCCCTTTGCCGCGACCGATGTGACCGGCCTGCTGCGCCAGGGCTGGCTGGCGCTGGATGCCGCCGCTCGAGCGGATTGCGAGGCCTGGCTGCAGCAGCGCGGCTGGGCCGGTCGCCGCCTGGTGCTGGTGCAGGCCGGCAGCAAGCGCACCACCCGGCGCGGCCGGGTCGACCGGGAC
>JBFJTN010000060.1:0-16455 GCA_041625325.1 Oceanococcus sp.
ATAACCGCGGCGAGGTAACCAAGCGTTCGCTGAAGTTGCCTCTGCGCCTTGTTCCGAAGTCTTTGCGGCCGGCACACCATGAAGCTGAGAAGTTGCGCAATCAGTTATTTGCGCACCTCGACATAGCTGCTCAGGAAGTCAAATGGGGGCCCGGCTCCTCATTTTCGGTAAATGGCTACGAACTGCCGCAGTACCCAGACATCGAACAGTCTTTGGATGACCTTGCTCGAACAGTGCACGAAAATCTCATTCAAGATTTGCATGCAATTCGCAACCGCACTTCGTTACCTTGACCGGTCTGCGGTGACCCGCTGACTTGCACTGGCAACCGAGTTTACCTGCCGCCCAACACTTAAGTAGACGACAAATCAGTCCGGTAAGACCGAGTTGCCCTGGCGGTAAGACCGAGAAGCTGTCTGATAATCCTTGGTGTTTGTTCGGCATGTCCCCACCAGCCCCCTATTGGCCCGTCTCGGGTCCTGGATATGGGTCAGATCGCAGGTCGCGGAACGGTTTTCGTATGTGTCCGCATGTTGCTGTGGTCTGCGTAGTGGTGTCAAAGGTCACTGGGGATGGGTATGGCGGAGCAGGCGCCTCGTTTGCTGGATCAGGTGCGTGAGCGGATTCGTCGGCTGGGTTACAGCCGGCGGACGGAGCAGGCTTATGTGGGGTGGATCCGGCGCTATGTACGGTTTCACGGTCTGCGTCATCCGCTGGATCTGGGGGCTGCGGAGATGGAGGCTTTTCTGACCCATCTGGCGGTGGTGGGCAATGTGGCGGCGAGTACGCAGAACCAGGCGCTGTCGGCGCTGCTGTTTCTGTATCGCGAGGTGCTGGATCGCGAGCTGCCCTGGCTGGAGCAGGTGGCCCGCTCGAAGAAGCCGAAGCGCCTGCCGGTGGTGCTGGACCGGTCTGAGGTTGCGGCAGTTCTGGCGCATCTGCGTGGGGTGGAGCGGCTGGTGGTGGAGTTGCTCTACGGCGGTGGTTTGCGCCTGATGGAGTGCCTGCGGCTGCGGGTGAAGGATGTCGACATCCGGCGTCGGGAGATCACGGTCCGGGACGGCAAGGGTGGCAAGGATCGGGTCACGGTGCTGCCGGGACGGGTGGATGAGGCCTTGCAGCAGCAGCTGGAGCAGGCTGGCGAGTTGCACCGTTCCGATCGCGAGCTGGGCCATGCCGGGGTGTGGTTGCCGGATGCCCTGGCGCGCAAGTACCCCAGCGCGCCCAGCGAATGGGGCTGGTTCTGGGTTTTTCCCGCTGACCGGCTCAGCGTGGATCCGGCCTGCGGTGTGCTGCGGCGCCACCATCTGGGGGAAAAGGGCATTCAGCGCGCGGTCCGCCGGGCGGCGCGGGCCAGCGGTCTGCACAAGCCGGTGTCGCCGCATGTGTTCCGCCACAGTTTCGCCACCCATCTGCTGGCCGGGGGCTACGACATCCGCACGGTGCAGGAGCTGCTCGGCCATGCGGATGTGGCCACGACGATGATCTACACCCATGTGCTCAATCGCGGCGGCCGCGGGGTGATCAGCCCGCTGGATCTGTAGACGGCGGCCGGCGATGTGCCGGCCGCCGCGCGGCTCACGGTTGCTGCAGGGCCTCCCACACGCCCTGCCAGTCGAGCTGGCTGGCGGCCTGCATGGCCGCATCCCATTCAGGGCTGTCCATGCGCCCGTTCTGTTCGGCCAGCAGCAGGGCGAAGCCGGCCCGGTTGCGCAGCCAGTTGGCATGGTCGATGGCGCCGAAGTCGACCACGCGGCCGTCCTGCTGGTAGCTCATCGAGCTCCACACGCTGCTGAAGGCGTCGTTCGAGGTGCCGTAGCCGGTGTTGCTGGATTTGTCGTGGGTGTGGCGCTGGCCGAGGATGTGGCCGGTTTCGTGGGTGAACAGGTAGTCCCACCAGTTGAGGTAGTCCTTGCCTTCGCAGCTGCGCTGGCAGACCGGGCTTTCCGGGTCCCACAGCAGGCGGAAGGCCTCGTGCACCCAGCTCATGCTGACCCGGTAGCCGGGCTTGTCGTCGTAGGTGCCGATGCCCAGGATGCCGCCGCCGGGCACGGTGGCCACGTCGCCGGCGAAGACCACGGAGAGGTATTCCTCGCAGCCGGGGTGGTCGACGTGGTAGTTCTCCCAGTTGGTGGTCAGCCAGGCGCGCAGCACTTCCATGGCGGGGAACTCGCCGCGGGCGATGGCGTCCAGCGCGGGGTCGTCCACCGGCAGTTGCAGGATCTTCAGGTCGAAATAGACGTCGGTGCCGGTGAGGTGGTCGAAGGCGCCCTTGATCCAGTCGGGGTGCAGGGCGTCCTCGACGGCGCGCAGGATGTCGGTGGCCTCGGCGATGCCGGTCGGGCGGATGCCCATGATGCCGGTGACGGCGTGGCAGGGGGCCTGGGCGATGGGGTAGATGCTGGCCTGCAGCACGCGGTATTCGACGGCCTCGATGACGAAGTCCGCCATCAGTTCGACGGCGTCACTGGTCACCGGGCTGCGGAAGTCGCCGCTGCCGGCGTAGCTGTCCTCGACCGCCGAGGGGTCGAGCACCAGCAGGGGGTGGCGCTCGCCGAAGACGCGCACGGGGGCGAGCACGCCGGTGCGGCCCTGGAAGCTCCAGCCGTGGTTGCCGATGCCCAGGCCGTCCAGGTGCAGCAGCACGATGGAGGGGGCATCGGGGTTCAGGGGCAGGCCCTGGGCGGGCAGGTTCTCGGCCAGCCAGTCCTCGATCGCGACGGCGTCGTAGAGCCCTTCATCCAGCTTCGCGTTGGCCATGGCCTGGATCAGGCCGGCTTCCAGCGCGGGCCCGGCCGGGGTGACGGCGAAGCGGGCCAGCGGCAGCACCGGGTGGGCGAAGCTGTCGCCCAGCAGGGGCACCAGGGCGGTGGGGCCGTCTTCCTCGAACTCTTCCAGGTCGGGCGGCAGGACCTGGTTGAAGTCCCCGTTGCTGTGGTCGACGGGGTGCACCCGCAGCGCGCGCTTCAGCGCGGTGACGCTGGCCTCGGGCAGGCCGAAGGCGATGACCGGCACCGGCACGTCGACATTGAGGCGGCTGTTTTCCCAGGTGGCCTGTACCTTGGCGGGGGTTGTTTCGGCGGGTGCCGCTTCGGCGCGGGGCGTGGCGTCGCCGGTGGGGCGGCCGCCGCTGCAGGCGACCATCAGGGCGCTGGCCAGCAGGCTGCCTGCGACGGACAGGGTGCGAATGCTCATATGGTTTCTCCCGAATCGTGTGCGGTTCGGCCTGGGCCGTCCCGGCGTTTTTCTATCTCACGGGTGACCGGGGTGGATGGTTCCCCTGGTCCGCCGGTTTCAGCGGTCGCGCAGCACGGCCCGCGCCGCATTGCGGCCGGGCAGGGCGGTCACGCCGCCGCCCGGGTGACAGCCGGCGCCGCACAGGTAGAGGCCGCGGATGGGTGTGCGGTGATCGGCCCAGCCGGGCACGGGCCGCAGGCTGAGCAGCTGGCTCGGGGTCATCGCGCCGTGGAAGATGTTGCCGCCGGTGAGGCCGTATTCGCGTTCCAGGTCCGGCGGGGCCAGCACCTGACGGTGCAGCACGCCGGTGGAGAATCCCGGCGCGTAGCGGTCGATCTCGGCCAGGCAGCGGTCGGCGAAGCGCTCCCTTTCGCTGTCCCAGTCGCCTTCGGCGAGCTGGTAGGGGGCGTACTGCACGAACAGCTGCACGATGTGGTGCCCGGGCGGGGCCAGGCCGGGGTCCAGGGCGCTGGGAATGGTCATCTCGATCAGCGGCCGGCTGCTGGGGCGGCCATGTTTGGCCTCGTCATAGGCCCGTTCGATGTCGGCCATGCCGGGGCCGATGTGGATGGTGCCGCGGTGCTGGGGCCCGGGTGCGTCGGCGCCGGGGCAGGCGAGGAAATCCGGCAGGCGCCTGACCGCGAGGTTGATCTTGCAGCTGGCGCTGGCGTAGTCGATGGCGGCGACGGCGCGGGCGAAGCCGGGAGGCAGGGCCTGTTCGTCCAGCAGCTGGCGGAAGGTGATCTGCGGGGTCGCGTTGGACAGCACCACGGGCGCGCGCAGGGTGCTGCCGTCGGCCAGTTCCACGCCCTGCACCTGGCCGCCCTGCTGCAGGATGCGTTTCACCTCGACCCCGGTGCGGATACGGGCGCCGCGCTCGCGGGCGCTGGCGGCCATGGCCTGGGTGATGCTGCCCATGCCGCCCTCGACATAGCCCCAGACCCCGCGCGCGCCGCCGGCATCGCCCATCACGTGGTGCAGCAGCACGTAGCCGGTGCCGGGCGCGGAGGGCGGGGCAAAGGCGCCGATGACGCCGTCGGTGGCCAGGGTGGCCTTGAGCACGTCGGATTCGAACCAGCTGTCCAGCACCCGGCTGGCGGGGTCGAGCAGCAGGCGCATCGCGGCGGGCTGCTCCTCGCCCAGGCGGGCCAGCGCCCGGCGCAGTCGCCAGGCGCCGAGCAGGTCGGTCAGGCGGCGCAGCGGCGGCTGGCGGCGCCAGCTGGCGGGCAGTGGCAGCAGATCGGGCGCGGGCTGCTCCAGGGCCGGCTCCAGGGCTTCGGCCACCCGGGTGAGGAAGGCTTCGAAGCGGGGGAAGGCCTCGGCGTCGCGGGCGGAGAAGGGGCGGATCTGCGCCTGGTTGAAGGCGGTATCGCAGCCCAGCATCAGGTAACGCCCGTCCGGCAGCGGGGTGAAGGAGGCCGGCTCGCGCGGGATCACCCGGTAGCCGTGGCGGGGCAGCTCCAGTTCGCGGATGACGTCGGCGGCGAGCAGGCTGACCAGGTAGCTGCAGCTGGAGACCTTGTAGCCCGGCGCGATCTCCTCGGTGACGCAGGCGCCGCCGACAACGTCGCGGCGTTCCAGCACCAGCACGCGGCGGCCGGCGCCGGCGAGAGTGGCGGCGGCGGTGAGGCCGTTGTGGCCGGCGCCGATGATGATGGCGTCGAGTTCTGTGGCGGGCATGGTCGCGGTCGCGCGGGTCGAGCCAGGATTGTAGGGCCTGCGCGGACGATTGCCAGGAAAGCTGCGGACCTGCGCCGGATCGCCGGCAGGGCCGGGGCGCTGCCGCCTGTGCCGTCCCGGGGAAGAGGCGGCGCTGGCGTGCGGGCCGCTGGCGGGCATGCGTGGTGCCGAGGGCGGGCTGAGACGCCAGCGGAGCGCCGCAATGCGGAGGCCGGCCTTGCCTGCGGGACGGGCAGCGGCGTCGCCCCGGGGCCTGTCCTGCACTGCGGGCCGCGCCCGGCGGCCGAGGTGGCCGGATGGGGCAACAGGCCGGCCGCCCGGGGGCGCGGGCGCCTTCCGGATTGATCCGGGGCGGTTCGGACTGGCACCCGCCCTGCCCCTGCGGCAGACTCGCCGCAGTGGATTCGGGAGGCGGGATGAAGATCAGGGCACCCCTGCAGGGGACGATCGTGTCGGTGTCGGTACAGGCCGGCGATACGGTGGCGGCCGGCCAGGAGCTGCTGCTGATCGAGGCGATGAAAATGCAGCATCCGCTGTGCGCGCCGCAGGCCGGCCGGGTCGCCGCGCTGTCGGTCGCGCCCGGGCGCATGGTGGACAAGGGCCAGCCCTTGCTGGACTTGCAGCCGCAGGCGGCGCCGCGCGAGGCCGCCGCTGCGGCGCTCGGGGAGGCGCTGGCATCGCCCGCGGCGGGTCCGCGAGCGGATCTGGCGGAGGTCCAGGCGCGCAAGGCGGCGACCGCCGATGCGGCGCGCCCGGAGGCCGTGGCCCGGCGCCACGCCCAGGGCCGGCGCACGACGCGGGAGAATCTGGCCGATCTGTGCGATGCGGACAGCTTCCTCGAGTACGGCGCGCTGGCCCTGGCCGCCCAGCGCAGCCGGCGTTCGCTGGAGGAGCTGATCGCCCAGACCCCGGCGGATGGCCTGATCACCGGCACCGCCTGCGTCAATGCTGCGCTGTTCGGCGAGCAGGCCGGTCGCTGCGCGGTGCTGGCCTATGACTACACGGTGCTGGCCGGGACCCAGGGCTTCCAGAATCACCGCAAGACCGATCGCATGCTGCAGCTGGCCGGTGAGCAGGGCCTGCCGGTGGTGTTCTTCACCGAGGGCGGTGGCGGCCGACCGGGCGACACCGACCTGGACGACGTGGTGGTCAGCGGCCTGGAATGCGGCTCCTTCACCGCCCTGGCCGCGCTCAGCGGCCGGGTGCCGCTGGTGGGGATCAACACGGGGCGCTGCTTTGCCGGCAATGCGGCCTTTCTCGGCTGTTGCGACGTGATCATCGCGACCGCGGCTTCGAATCTGGGCATGGGTGGGCCGGCCATGATCGAGGGCGGCGGCCTGGGCCAGGTGGCGCCGGAGGAGATCGGCCCGGCCGCGGTGCAGAGCGCCAACGGGGTGATCGACATCCTGGTCGAGGACGATGCCGCGGCGGTGGCGGCCGCGCGCCGTTACCTGGGCTATTTCCAGGGCGCGCTGACGGACTGGGATTGCGCGCCGCAGCAGGACCTGCGCGAGCGGGTGCCGCAGGATCGCCAGCGCGCCTATGACCAGCGCGCGCTGATCCGCAACCTCGCCGACAGCGATTCGGTGCTGGAGCTGCGGGCCGGCTTCGGCCCCGGCATGATCACTGCCCTGATCCGCATCGAGGGCCGGCCGCTGGGCCTGATCGCCAACGATCCGGCCCATCTGGCCGGGGCCATCGACAGCGCCGCGGCGGACAAGGCCGCCCGCTTCCTGCAGCTGTGCGACGCCCACGGCCTGCCCGTCGTCAGTCTCTGTGACACGCCGGGCGTCATGGTCGGTCCGCAGGCCGAGGCCAGCGGCACGGTGCGCCATGCCGCGCGCCTGTTTGTGGTCGGCGCCAGCCTGTCCGTGCCGGTGGCCTGCGTGGTGCTGCGCAAGGCCTATGGCCTGGGCGCCCAGGCCATGGCCGGAGGTCATTTCAAGGCGCCGCGCTGCCTCGTGTCCTGGCCCAGCGGCGAGTTCGGGCCGATGGGGCTGGAGGGTGCGGTGAAGCTGGGTTTCCGCCGCGAGCTGGAGGCCATTGGCGACCCGCAGGAGCGCGAACGGGCCTTCGCCGCCATGGTCGAGCAGCTGTACCAGCGCGGCAAGGCGCTGAACGTGGCCTCGCATTTCGAGATCGACGATGTCATCGATCCGGCCGAGACCCGGCGCTGGCTTGTCGCCGCGCTGGGTGGCGCCCGTGCCCGCGGCCGACCCTGCATCGACCCCTGGTAGCGCGCCTGCCGCTGGTGCAGTGGTCCGTGCTGGTGCGTGCGCGGGCGCCGTTGGGGTGCGAGGCGCTCGCGCGCGGCATCGGACTCTGCAGGAAAAGCGCATGAATTCAATCTCTTGAGAAACCTGGCACGGCCTCTGCTGTAGCCCGGAACAGGCGGTGGCAGTACCACGCCCGGACGGTGCCGGGTGCGGGCCCCGCCAGCTGGCCGGGAGGGCCGGCGCCGGGGCTGCGGCCCTGCAACAACATGCGGCCGCTGGCCGCCTCGGGAGAACTCTATGCACGCACTATCACCCAGAGCCGCTGCGGGCGGCGCCCTGTTGATCCTGTTCGGCGCGGCCGGCGCCCATGAGGGCAGCGCCCATGGCGCGTCCAAGGCGGGCGAGGGGTCGTCCCTGGCCCAGCGCTACGAGGAAACCCAGGCCAAAGATGGCCTGCTCGCCCTGGAGGAGGCCTGGTTCTGGCACCAGTCGCGCACCTTTGACGGTTCGGTGCCGGATGCCGCCGCCTGCACCGAAGACAGCTGCGAGACCTATCAGCTGGAGATCGAGCCCGGCGGCGCCCGCCTGCGTGTGGGTCTGGCCACGCCGGAACGCACCGACACCTTTGCCATCGAGGTCTACGACCCCGAGGGCGCGCTGCAGGCCTCCGACACCACGGCCAACCAGTTCAACTCCGAGGCGATCGTCGAGTCGCCGCAGGCCGGCACCTGGACCGTCATCGTGCGGCCCGATTCGGTCAGCATCGCCTCCTACCGCCTGCGCGCCAAGCTGGAGCGACAGACCCCGGAGTCACTGGTGGCGACCTCCGAGGCCAACCGGCGGCCGCTGTATCCGAATCTGCGCACGGTGCCACCGTATGAGTTCACCTTCACCGCGCCGGCCAATCCGCTGAACGGCCTGTATCCGCCGGATGCGGCCAACCCGCCGGCTTCGGTGGCCGGCTACTCGCTGGCCTCCTGCACCGCCGACGAGGCGGCGCCGCCGGAGGTGGGCGGCGGCGGGGCGGTGCACTGCCTGCGCCTGACCTCGGGGCCGATCAATATCGGCGAGGGCATCTATGACATGCGTTTCCGGCTGATCGAGGACTATCTCGAAGGCACGGCCCAGCTGAACCCGGAGGATGCCTTCTCGCGTCTGGTGGTGGGGCCGATGGAGCAGGCGGTGCATTACAGCGACGGCAGCATCGAGTTCGTGCAGGCCGGCACCTATTCCTTCCACCCCACCCACGCGCTTTTCCACGACGACTACATCCTCAGCTACTACATCTACCAGGTCACCGACCCGGTCAGCGGCGAGCTGCAGCGGGTGGGCACCGGCACCAAGTCGGGCTTCTGCCCGGCGGATCAGCTGTGGGGCAACTGGCGTGCCTTCGAGCAGGGCTTCGAGAAGCCGGGCGGCGACAGCCCGGGCGGCAACTGCTTCTCGCCCAGCAATGGCATCGTCGGCCTGTCGGTGGGCTGGGGCGACGTGTACCGCTGGCAGCGGCCGGGCCAGTACGTGGAATTCGACGGTCTGGGCAATGGCCGCTACGTGGTGCACGCCCAGGTGGACGAGAAGAACAACGTGATCGAGTCGGACGAGACCGACAACATCTCCTATGCCTACATCGAGGTGCAGGGCGAGACGATCACGATCCTGGAACGGGGCTGGGGCATCTCGCCCTGGGATCCGCGCAAGGAGGTCTTCACCGGCCCGCACCCGACCCAGCGCGATGCCGATTACGGTCTGGGCGAGGGCCTGGTCAGCCGCAGCGCGCCGACGGTGGCCAGCGCCGGCGGGGCCATGGGTGGTGGCCTGCTGCTGCTCGGCCTGCTGGCCTGGCGGCGGCGCCGCTGATCGGGGTGTGGGGCGCCGCGGCACCGGCCGGTGCCGCGGCTGTCTCCTACGGCCCCGGAATCGGGGTGTCGCCGTCGACCACCTCGCCGCCGGCGAGCAGGCGCAGCACCTCGTCCAGGGCCTGGCGCATCACCGCGGCCTCGCCATTGCCTTCCCAGACATGGTCCGAACCGGTCACCAGGTACAGATGGGTGGGCACGCCGAAGGCGCGCAGGGCGTCGCTCATCTGCACGCTCTGGTCCACCGGCACGGTCTGGTCGGCGGTGCCATGGGTGAGCACCGCGCCCTTGAGGCTGGACAGGCCATCGGCGTGCAGCACGTTGCTGATTTCGGCGTAGCGCTCCGGCACCTGTTCCAGGGTGCCGCCGTTCTCTTCCTCGATCTCCTGCTGGGCCAGGGCCGCGGCCGGCAGGCCCGGGGCCAGGGCGCGGATGCCGAGGTATTCCTGGGTGAGGTTGTGCACCCCTTCGGCCTGCACCCAGTAGTCCCACAGCGGTGAGCAGTCCGCGCGCACGGCAGCGGCGCCGTAGGCGGCCGGGCCGGCGGCGTTGCTGCCCATGCTGGCGCCGATGTTGATCAGCTGGGTGATCGAGGGATAGCGATCCATGAAGTACTGTGCGGCGAGGATCGAGTCGGCCGCGCCCGAGCGCACCGCCCAGCCGTAATTGGGCACGAAGCCGAAGGCTTCGGTGTCGCGGTCTTCCTGCTCGCTGTAGTCCATGGCCACGGCCACGGCGCCGGCGGCGGCCACCTCGCGCATGTGCTCGCGCCAGGCGCAGGATTCGTTGCCGTGGCCGTGGAACATGACCACCAGCTGACTCGGGTTGGGATTGTCTGGCAGGGCGTAGCGGCCGGGCGGCAGGCCCAGCGCGCTCATCAGGCCGATGCCCTCGTCGCTCATGGCCTGGATGCGCGGGTCCTCGCGCGTGGCGCAGACGGTCTCACTGCGCAGCGGCGGCGGGCTGAGCGGCGGCAAGGGCAGGGCGCAGGCCAGTTCACCATCAGGCAGTGGCGCGCGGCCGGCGCCGCCTTCGCTGCAGGCGGCGAGCAGGGTGCCGACCAGCAGGCAGGCCGACAGCGCGGCCCGGCCCGCCAGGCGGGATTGGGCGTGATTCAACGACATGGGTGTCTCCCCGGGCAGGCTGGTCTCCGGTCTGATGCCGGTCATGTCGGCAGATGATAAGGCATCGGCTGACGCAAGCACTGGCGGTGGCCGCCGCGTCTGTCGCGGACCGGCAGGACTCAGATGCCTTCGGCGTGGACCACCTGCTCCAGCCGGCTCAGCTCCACCGGTTTGGTCACGAAATAGTCAGCGCCAGCGGCCATCGCCTGCTCCCGGTCGCGCGCCGCCGTGGAGCCGGTCAGGGTCACGATGCGACCGGCGAAGCCGGCCTGCCGGACGCGCCGGATCAGGTCGGTGCCGTGGCCGCCCGGCAGGTTGAGATCGGTGATCAGGCATTGCGGTGCGACCTCGCGGGTCAGCGCCAGGGCGCGATCGAAATTCTCCGCCCGGGCCACCCGGTGGCCGGCTTTCTCCAGCAGCAGCGCAAACAGCATGGCGAGGGCGTCATCGTCCTCGGCCAGCACGATATCCAGTGACACGTCGGGCAGCGCCCGGGTCGGTGCCTCGCAGCGGGGCGCCTTGAGGCGCAGGCGGAAGCAGCTGCCGCGGCCGACTTCGGATTCCAGGCTCAGGTCGCCGCCCATGCGCCGGGCCAGCTGGCGGCTGATGTTCAGGCCCAGTCCGGCGCCCGGGGCGTCCTCGTTGATCCGCTCGAAGGCGCCGAAGACGCGCTCCAGATCCTGCTCGGGGATGCCCGGACCGCTGTCGCTGACCGCGAGTTCCAGGCTGTCGTCCGCCCAGCTCAGGGCGAAGGCGACAAAACCCTTGTCCGTGAACTTGCAGGCATTGCCGAGCAGGTTGACCGCGATCTGGCGCAGCCGGGTCCCATCCACCTCCACCCAGGCCGGCAGCTTGTCGATGTCGCCGACCCGCAGTTCCAGAGAGCGCCGTTCGGTCAGCGCGCTGAACATGTCCTTGAGTTCGCTGATCAGTTCGGCCAGCTCCAGCGGCGCGGGCTGGATCAGGGTTTCCGCCGCATTGATCCGGCCCTGCTCCAGCAGGTTGTCGACCAGGGTCACCAGATAGCGGCAGGCGCGCTGCACCGCACGGGCTTCCTCGCTGGCCGGATTGTCGTCCAGCCAGCGTTCCGCATAGCCCTGGATGGCGGTCAGCGGGGTGCGGAACTCGTGCGACATGCCGGCGATGAAGCGGCTCTTGGCCGCGTTGGCCCGTTCCGCCTCGTTCAGGGCCTCGCGCAGCTGGGCGCTGCTGCGCTCCAGGCGCTGGCGCAGGATGGCCATTTCGTGGTGTTCCTGCTGGGTGCCCTGGACCTGCTCGTGGCGCTGTCGCGCATCGAGCAACAGCAGCCAGGCACCGTCGTCGCTGCTCTTGAGGTGCAGGTCGACCACCGCGCCGCCGCTCAAATTGACGAATTCCAGGTGCTCGTCCCGGCTGCAGTCCAGGCCGTAGAGCACCGGCAGTTCGCTGCAGGCCCAGTCGCCTTCGGCCAGGTTCAGGCCATACACGGACGGGTCGCCGTGGATGCGCCGGATGTGAAACTGGCTGTCGACTTCCAGGCCCAGCGGATGGCAGCGGGCCTTGACCATCTCGTCGATCCAGGCCCCGGCGCTCATCCCTGGATCCTCGTGGCGAGTTCGATGAAGGCCTGTTCGACGTTCTCGCCGCTCAATGCGCTGGTGGGCAGCCAGACCTGGCCGGCCCCGCGCAACTCGGCGATCCGGGCCTCCTCGATCGCCCAGTCGTCGACCAGGTCAGCCTTGTTCAGCAGGCCGATCCAGGGGATGTCGCCCAGTTTGCCGGCCAGCTGCTCGCGCAGGCCCAGGGCGGCGTCCAGGGTCTCCGGCCGGGTTCCATCGACGACCAGCAGGTAGCCGGCGGTGCCGCGCAGATAGCTGTTGAAGGCAGGCGTGGCGCTGTCACTGCCGGCGATGTCCCAGACGATCAGTTTTTCCTCAGCGCCAGACGGGGTCTGCACCTGCTTGGTGTCGATCTTGACCCCCACGGTGGTGAGGTACTTGTCGTCATAGGCGTTGTCGACGAATCGCCGGACCGTGCTGGTCTTGCCGACGCCGAAGTCGCCGAGCAGGCAGATCTTGCGCACGTTCATGGGGTCAGCCATCTCTCGGGGGCATCCAGACTCAAGCTTAGCTCAACCCGACGCCGGGTCGGGTCTTCACCGTCACCGGGTTGATAGTCGGGCTGGGCGTCGCGGCTGAGCGGCAGCCAGGGCGGGCCCTCGAACAGGGCCTGGAGCACGGTCTCGATGCGGGCCTGGCGCAGGGCGAGGTTGGAGGCCGCCGTGCCCAGGCCGTCGGTATGCCCGACCAGATGCAGCCTTGCGCGAAAGCCGGCTGCGGCATGCAACACCCGGATCTCGGCCAGGTGCGCGCGCCAGGCCTCCAGCTGCCGTCGGGAAGCCTCCGTGATCTGGCTGCCGGTATCGAAATACACCGGCTGGGCGGCCATGGAGCGCGCGAGTTGCTGCGCCTGCCCCCACTGCGTGGGCTGCAGTGGCTGCCGTGCGCTGAGCGGCAGATCGGCCAGCGCGCGCAGGCGCTCGGGCAGGCTTTGCAGCCAGTGCCATGCCGCCGTGCCGCTCAGCCGCAATCCATCGTCGGCCATGCTGAGCTCGATGCTGGCCGGAGCGTCCAGCGCGCGACGCAGGGCCTCCAGGTCATGGACCGGGCGCAGGGCCTGCGCATCCACGCTGTCGATGCCCGGCAGCGCCGTGGCGCGGGCGGGAGCGTCGCGGATCCAGGCGGCGTCCGCCTCACCCGACAGCCGCAGCTGCCCGCCATTCAGGCTGAATTCGACCCCCGGCGGCGGGGCGAGGCGCTGGCGGGCCCGGCGCAGGACCAGTTCCGGTTCCAGCGACAGGTAGGGCCGGGTGCGCAGCTGCACGTCCTTGCCCGACAGGCCGGCGGCCCGCAGCAGGGCGGCGGGATCGTCGGCCAGCGGGTCGACCAGGGCATGCAGCAGGACCGGCGTCTGCGTCTCGACCCGGGTGACGGCGATGCCTGGCCGGTCGGCCAGGGCGTCCAGGGCGCGCAGTTGCGGCGGGGGCTCGGCGTTCGCCCACAGTCGCCAGGCCAGCAGCCCGGCGAGCAGCAGGGCCAGCAGGAGCAGCCAGGGCACACGGCCCCGGTTGAGCAGTTCGGCGCGCTCCTGCGCGTCGGGTCTGAGGCAGCTTTCCACTTCCGCGTCGACCGCTTCCAGGCCGCTGCGATCACCCTGGAATCCGGCCAGCTGATCGCGGTGCATGAGGTGCAGACGATCGACCGTGTCGGCCAGCCGGCTGCGCAGCTCGGGGCCCGGGGTGCCGCTGATCACGCAGGCCAGATGCGCCCGTCTGCCCGCCGTGATCCAGACCGTGCGGTCACCCAGTTCCAGGGTGGAGATCTGGCTGTCGCCGGAAAAGGAGTCGCGGATGAAGTCCTGGATCGCGGTCAGCATGGCGGAGAAGGCATCGCTGTCCTGCGCCATCGCCGCCTCGTTCTGGGCCCGGCTGATGACCAGCCCGGTGTCCGGGTGGATGAGCAGGGCCAGCTCGACCCGGTAGGGCATGCCGCGCTCCAGCAGCACTTCAGAGAAGGGCACGCCGCGCCGCAGGGCCTCGAAGCGCCAGAGCACCGCCCGGCCTACGCCGTAGTTCAGCGAGTTGCGAAAGTCCTTGAGGGCTTCGGCGATCGCCCGTCGGATGCCCGGACCCATGACCGGGAACAGAATCTCGGCAAAACCCGCGGCGTCTTCGCGCACCGCCTGGGCGACGCCCTCGCGCACCGGCTTGATCAGCGCCGTGGCGAGACGGGGATCGGATTCCGCGGACTGACTGATCGCCTCGGGCAGGTGCCGGGCCAGGTTCGCGCGCAGGTCCTGATCCGCTTCCAGGCGTTGCCGCAAATCGGCGATCTGCTCCTGCTCCTCCCGCAGCAGCAGCTGTCGCAGCTGGGCCAGCGCGGCCTGTTCCATGGTCTGCCTACCCGGGGTCGATCTGGTCGGCGAGTTCGCGCAGCCACAGCGCCAGATCCTGGCGGGAGACCGCCTTGCGCTCGGCGGCGTCCAGCTGGTCGCTCAGGCTGGTGAGCAGTTCATCGCGCTGGCGGGACAGGCTCTGGGTCAGCTCCCCCAGGGCCGCCTCGACCTCGTTGCCCTGGCTGCTGGCCTGCTCCCTGAGCGCCGTGAACTCGGCGCTGGCGGCCTTCTGCAGTTCGGCCAGGCGCCTGACCGTGTCCTGCTCGGCGGCTTGCAGGCGCTCGCGCAGCTGTTCCTCCAGCGCGGCGAAGCGCTGGTCGTACTGCTGCATCTGCTGGCCGAACAGAATGTCGCGTATCGCCTCGACGCGCTTGGTGTCGTCCTGCATCTTGTCGTCGCTCATGCTGTTTCCCGGTCCGGCCCAGATGGCAATTATGGGCACGAGAGCCGCGGCAGGTACACAGCAGGGGGAGCGCAGCCGTCGCCGGGAGGGCATTCCTGCCGCTTCCCGACCCGCGATTTCTCCGCTGGCGCTTACATGTTGCGCCGGTACTGCCCGCCCACCTCGAACAGGGCGTGGGTGATCTGGCCCAGCGAGCAGACCCGGGCGGCGTGCATCAGCTCGGCGAAGATGTTGCCGCCGTCGATGCAGACCTGGCGCAGGCGGGCCAGGGCCTCGGGAGCCTGATCCGCATGGCGGGCGTGGAAGTCGCGCAGGCGCTGGATCTGCTCGTCCTTTTCCGCATCGGAGGAGCGCATCAGCTCGATGGTCGTATCGGTGGGTTCTTCGTCGTCCTTCGGGTTGCGGAAGGTATTGACCCCGATGATGGGCAGCTCGCCGCTGTGCTTGAGATGCTCGTAGTGCAGCGATTCTTCCTGGATCTTGCCGCGCTGGTAGCCGGTTTCCATCGCGCCGAGCACGCCGCCGCGCTCGGAGATGCGCTCGAATTCGGCCAGCACGGCTTCCTCCACCAGCTCGGTCAGCTCCTCGAAGATGAAGGCGCCCTGGTTGGGGTTCTCGTTCTTGTTCACCCCCCATTCCTTGTTGATGATCAGCTGGATCGCCAGGGCCCGGCGCACCGATTCCTCGGTCGGGGTGGTGATGGCCTCGTCGTAGGCATTGGTGTGCAGCGAGTTGCAGTTGTCGTAGAGCGCGATCAGGGCCTGCAAGGTGGTGCGGATGTCATTGAAATCGATCTCCTGGGCGTGCAGCGAGCGGCCGGAGGTCTGAATGTGGTACTTGAGCATCTGGCTGCGCGCATTGGCGCCGTACTTCTCGCGCATGGCCACGGCCCAGATGCGCCGGGCCACCCGGCCCATCACCGAATACTCCGGGTCCATGCCGTTGCTGAAGAAGAAGCTCAGGTTGGGGGCGAAGTCATTGATGTCCATGCCCCGCGCCAGATAGCTTTCGACGAAGGTGAAGCCGTTGGACAGGGTGAAGGCCAGCTGGCTGATCGGGTTCGCCCCGGCCTCGGCGATGTGGTAGCCGGAGATCGACACGGAATAGAAATTCCGCACGTTGTTGGCGATGAAGTATTCCTGGATGTCGCCCATGCACTTGAGGGCGAATTCGGTGGAGAAGATGCAGGTGTTCTGGCCCTGGTCCTCCTTGAGGATGTCGGCCTGCACCGTGCCGCGCACGCTGGCCAGGGTCTGGGCCCGGATTTTCTCGGCCTCGGCCGCGTTCGGCTCGCGGCCTTCGGTCTCGCGGAAGGCGTCGAGCTGCTGGTCGATGGCGGTGTTGAGGAAGAAGGCCAGGATGGTCGGCGCCGGACCGTTGATGGTCATGGACACCGAGGTGGTCGGTGCGCACAGGTCGAAGCCGGCGTAGAGGTCCTTCATGTCGTCCAGGGTCGCGATGGACACCCCGGAGTTGCCGACCTTGCCGTAGATGTCCGGGCGCGGGTCCGGGTCCTCGCCGTACAGGGTCACCGAGTCGAAGGCGGTGGACAGGCGCGCCGCCGGCATGCCTTCCGACAGGTAGTGGAAGCGCTTGTTGGTGCGTACCGGGCCGCCTTCGCCGGCGAACATGCGGGCCGGATCCTCGCCTTCGCGGCGGAACGGGAAGACCCCGGCGGTGTAGGGGAAGTGGCCGGGCAGGTTTTCCAGATACAGCCACTGCAGCAGGTCGCCTTCATCCGAGTATTTCGGCAGGGCCACCTTGGGAATCTTCGTGCCGGACAGCGATTCGCGGGTCAGGGCCACCGAGATGGACTTGTCGCGCACCTGGTAGCTGTAACTGTCGCCGGAGTAGTTCTTCACCGTCTCGGGCCAGCCGGCCAGCAGCTGCTTCGACTCGGCGTTGAGGTGGTCCTCGCGCTTGGTCAGCTGATGGCTCAGCGCCTCGGTGGGATCGCCGGCGTGGTCCAGCATGCGGCGGGCCTCGCGCAGCTGCTGGGCCTCGCG
>JBFJTN010000061.1:0-16307 GCA_041625325.1 Oceanococcus sp.
CAGTTCATGCGGGTGCGAGGCGCCGCGCAGGAAGCTGAAATTGCTCAGGCAGTGCAGTTCGGCGTAGGGCATGTGGCGGAAGACGTTCAGGAAAAAACCATCCGCAGATGACACAGATGACGCAGATTTTCACAGAGAGAAGCCTTTATCCATTTGCGTCATCTGCGTCATCTGCGGACAGTGGGCATAGGGGTTCCTCCCAGGGGCTGGAGGTTCTGAGGATAACTGTCATTATAGACAGTTCATGCTTCGCGCGCGCTGCACGGCGATGACCTGTGGCATCGTAAGGCCGCCATCGCCGGCAGGAGGGAGTTCGCCATTTCCGAAGAATCGCGCAAGGTCCGCGCCTGGGCGCTGTACGACTGGGCCAATTCGGCCTTTGCCACCACCGTGATGGCCGGCTTCTTCCCGGTCTTCTTCAAGCAGTACTGGAGCCAGGGCACGGCGCCGGAGCTGAGTACCTACTGGCTGGGGGTGGGCAGCTCGGTGGCCAGCCTGATCGTGCTGCTGCTGTCTCCGATCTTGGGCACCCTGGGTGATGCGGCCGGGCGGCGCAAGCAGCTGCTGGGCCTGTTCACCGCCCTGGGCATCCTCAGCACCGCCGCCCTGTACACCGTGCCCGGCGGCGGCTGGGTGCTGGCCCTGGTGCTGTTCGCGCTGGGCAGCGTCGGCTTCGGCATGGGCATCACCTTCTACGATTCCCTGCTGATCCATGTCGCCGGGCCGCAGCAGGCCGACCGGGTCTCCGCCTATGGCTATGCGCTGGGTTATCTCGGCGGCGGCATCCTGCTGGCGGTGAATGTGGCGATGACCCTGCAGCCGGCCTGGTTCGGTCTGGCCGATGCGGCGGAGGCGGTGCGCGTCTCCTTCCTCACGGTGGCCCTGTGGTGGCTGCTCTTTTCCCTGCCGCTGTTCCGCCAGGTGCCCGAGCCGCCGGCCCTGGCCGCCTCGACCGGCCAGGCGCTGCGCGCCACCTTCATCCAGCTGCGCGACACCCTGCGGGCGGCCCGCGCCCAGCGCGACATCTGGCTGTTCCTGATCGCCTACTGGCTGTACATCGATGGGGTCCACACCATCATCCGCATGGCGGTGGACTTCGGCCTGGCCCTGGGCCTGCCCTCGACCAGCCTAATCAAGGCCCTGCTGCTGGTGCAGTTCCTCGGCTTTCCGGCGGCCATCGCCTTCGGCCGGCTGGCCGAGCGCATCGGCACCCGGCCGGCGCTGTACATTGGTCTGGCCATCTATTGCGGGGTGACCGCCTGGGCCTATGTGCTGGACAGCGTGGCCGAGTTCTACATGATGGCGGCGGCCATCGCCCTGGCCCAGGGCGGGGTGCAGGCCCTGTCGCGGTCCATGTTCGCCCGCATGATCCCGCCGGAGCGCTCCGGCGAGTGGTTCGGTTTCTTCAACATGGTGGGCAAGTTCGCCGCCATCTTCGGCCCCCTGCTGGTGGGGATCAGCGCGGTGGCCTTCGGCAGCAACCGGCTGGCGATCCTGAGCCTGCTGCTGCTGTTCGGCATCGGCATGCTCTGCCTGGCGCGGGTGCCGGAACCCCGGGCCGGCCGCCCGACCGCGTAGCCGCGAACGGGCGGGATCGGGCCGGGGAAGCGCCGCGACGCCCGGACGCAGGGTCCGGTCAGCGGTCGCGGCGTCGTTCGGGCCGGCTGTGGCGCAGGGCGCCTATTCGAGCAGGCTGCGCAGCATCCAGGCGGTCTTCTCGTGCACGTCCAGGCGCTGGGTCAGCATGTCGGCGGTGGGCTGGTCGTTGGCGGCCTCGACCAGCGGGAACAGCTTGCGCGCGGTGCGGGCGGTGGCCTCCTGGGCGGCGACCAGATGGCGGACCATGTCATCGGCCGAGGGCTGGCCTTCCACCTCCTCGATCGAGGCCAGCTGCACGAATTCCTTGTAGGTGCCCGGTGCGGGGAAACCCAGCGCGCGGATGCGCTCGGCGATCACGTCCAGCGCCTGCCACTGCTCGGTGTACTGCTCCATGAACATGTTGTGCAGGCTGGTGAACTGCGGACCGGTGACATTCCAGTGGAAGTTGTGGGTCATCAGATACAGCGTGTAGCTGTCGGCCAGCAGGGCGGACAGGCCTTTGGCGATCTTCTTGCGGTCGGCTTCACTGATGCCGATGTTGATGGCGGGCACCGCGGCGGTTTTGGGTTTGGTTTTGGCCATGGCGGGCTCCTGTACAAATGGAGAACCCAGCTTAACGAACTGATTCGATAATGAAAAATGATTAATTTGGATGGATTTTATAGAAAATAACTATGCTTCGGCGGGGCCGGGCTCGACCACCCATTCGGGCTCTTCGAACTCTCCGATCAGCCGGATATCGACGTAGGGCGCCTGACTCCGGATGATGCGGCGGACCTGTTCGTCAGGGCGGTTTTCCATCGCGTCGCGGGCGGCCTTGGAGTCCCAGCGGGCGATGGCCAGCAAGCTGTCCGGGTCGCCGATCTTGCGGTGCAGGCGGGTGCCGCGCGCGCCCGGCGCCTGCTGGATGATGCGGCTGGCCTCGACCCAGGCCCTGGCGTACTGCTCGGCGCTGTGGCCGGGGCGGATATGGACCTCGAAGATGAACAGCATGGGGGCTCCGGTGCGGGAGGCGTGGGCCTGATGGTAACGGCTTGGGCCGCCTTCCTGCCGAACCAGGTTCAGCTAACACAGAGCACGTCGTTGCGTTGGAGAGCATCTTTCCGCAGGACCAGGCGCCGCAAGTGTGCTGTGGTGACTCTCCACAAGGGAGCGATAACGCAGTGGCGCTGCTCGTGCTGACAGGCTCGAGGAACGGGGCCTATGGGGAAGGCGGGGCGCTGGCGGCGCGTGGTGATGTGAGGTCTGCGCTCGCCGGTACGCCTGCGGTGCTCGGGTCGGGCCGGGTGTTTTGCCGCGCCCGTTCCTCAGCCGAACACGCCGTGCACGAACCAGCAGGCGGGCGCGTCATGGGCCCGGAACACCCACAGCCGGCGGCCCTGACGATCGCGCGCCCGGTAGTAGTCGCGGCGGCAGTCCTCGCCCCACCAGCGGGTTTCCAGGCGTTCGGGTCCGTCCAGCAGCTGCAGCTGGGCGTACTCGATGGCCTCGGGGGCGGGCAGCAGCCACAGGGGCCGCGGCCGGGGATCGGCGGCCGCGTCGTGGCCGGCGCCGGCTGCCGTGCGGGTCCAGGCCTGCTCCGGGGCGTGGCTCTGGCAGCTGCCCAGTCCATACAGGCGGGAAGGGCCGAGGCGGGCGGCCAGCCGCTCCAGCAGGGCCTGCTCGTCCTGAGCATCCGGCTCGTGCCAGAGCTGGGTCTGGGTCCGGCCCAGGCTGACGAAGCGCTCGGCGCCGACTTCGATGGCACGCACCTCGGCCGGCAGGGTCAGGCGCTGGAAGTGCTCCTGCAGCAGGGCCAGCCAGCGGGCCGGGTCGCGGCTGGGGGCGAGCAGGCCCAGCCGCAGCGCGGTCGGTGGCTGGCGCGCATGCAGCAGACGGATGTCCAGCGCGCTGATCCCGCAGTCGTGGCCGGTCAGCCGGGCGGCGAGGTCGCCGAACAGGCGCTCGAAGCCGGGCAGCAGGGCCTGGCTGTCGCGGGTCTCCTGCGCCGGTTCCAGCCGGCGCCGGTAGCGTCGCGGCGGGCGAAAGGCCGGGCGTGGGTCGGCGGCCCGGCCGAGCAGCTGGTCCAGCTCGCGGCCCTGCTGCGGGCCGTAGCGCAGGTTGCGGCCGCTGCGTGGCAGGGCCAGCAGTTCGCCGATCGTGCGCACGCCAACGGCCCGGATCGAGCGGGTCAGCGTTTCGCTCCAGCCCAGCGCTTCCAGCGGCAGGCCGTCCAGCCTTTGTTGCAGGGCGGGCAGGTCCAGGGCGCTGGCCTCGACCCGGGCCAGCACTTCGGCACCGCGCGGGGTCGGCGCGATGCCCAGGCGGGCCCGGTGGCCCAGCGTCGTCAGGCCTTCGGCGACCAGCCCGCGCAGGCGGCTGGCCGAGCCGAACAGCTTCAGGCTGCCGCCGATCTCCAGCAGCAGGGCGGCCGGCGGCGCCAGACTGATCCAGGAGCTGAAGCGCAGGCTCCAGGCGGCCAGGCCTTCCAGGCTTTGCCGCTCGGCCCGGGGCTGGCGGGGCAGGCAGTGCAACGCCGGCGCCAGGGCCTGGGCACTGCCGGCCGGCAGGCCGGGCGTGATGCCGCAGGCCTGTGCGGCCGGGTTGAAGCAGAGCACCCGGCGCGCCGCATCCAGCACCGCGACCGGGCGCTCAGGCGGCGCGACCGGCAGCGCCTCCAGGGGCAGCTGCGGCAGCTCGATGCACAGCCACAGGGGTGTCATGCTCGAATTCCAGGATCATGGCCGCGGGTTCGCCGCCGCGGCATTTGAGGATGCGCAGGTAGAGGCCGTCCTCGGCCGGCTCCAGGTACAGCCGCAGGGCGGCCGGAGAGGCCTGGCCGGCCAGCCGGGCGGGGCGGAACAGGAACAGGCGCGCGCCGCCGTGCTCGGCGGCCAGCTGCAGGCGGCGCAGGCTGCGCGTGTCGGCGCCGTCGTCCCAGCCCAGCACGTGGCTGCTGGTGCCGGCCCGCAGGATCTGCTCCAGCGCCCACAGCGCATCGCGCGGCCGCTCCGGCTGCACCACCAGCAGCCGCTCCAGGGCGATGCCGGCGCCAGCCAGGGCCGGGGCATAGGGAATCCAGGGCGGGGCGACCCAGCTCTGCGCCACGCCGCGCAGGGCCGGCAGCAGCAGGGCCAGCTCGCCGATGCCGGGCCGCCTGGGCAGCAGCTCGATCACGCTGCCGGCCGGCCAGCCGCGGCCGGGCAGGGCGCGGTCCAGGGCGGCGAAGCCGGTGCGCTGGCCCTGCAGGGTCGGTCTGGCGCGGCCGCGCCAGATCCGCGGATCGCGCAGCAGTTGCTCGACCGTGGCGCTCACGGTTGCCGACGGATCAGCCCGACCATCCGGCCCTCGATGTGCAGCTCGCGCTCGCGCAGATCGATCCGGAGCGGAGTGAAATCGGGGTTGGCCGGGGCCAGGGTGACGATGGGGCCGCGCCGGCTGTAGCGCTTGACCGTGACCTCGTCCTCCAGCCGGGCGACCACGATCTGGCCGTTGCCGGCTTCCGGGCTCTGGTGCACGGCCAGCAGGTCGCCGTCGGCGATGCCGGCCTCGATCATGCTCTCCCCACGGACCTGCAGCAGGTAGTCGGCACGGGGGCGGAACAGCGCCGGGTCGACCTGGTGGCGTGACTGGATGTTCTCCAGCGCCAGGATCGGCAGCCCGGCCGCCACCCGGCCGATCAGCGGCAGGCCCGGTTCGGCGGCTTCCAGCAGGCGGATGCCGCGCGAGCTGCCGGACACCAGCTCGAGCACGCCCTTTCTTTCCAGCGCCCGCAGGTGATCGACCGCTGCGGTGCGCGAGCGAAAGCCCATGGCCGCGGTGATCTCGGCCTGGGTGGGCGGGACCTGGTGGCTGGCCATGTGGGCCCGGATCAGGTCCAGGATCTGCTGCTGGCGGCGGGTGAGAGGGGCGGACATACTGTCATTATAGACAGATGTGGTGGGTGTCGAGCAAGCGCTCCGATCACGCCTGCCGGTCCGGATGGGACGGCGCTCATGGCGAGTCCGCCCGGCTCATCACAAGTCGTGGCTTGACACGAAAGCCGCCCGCCCGCGTAGGCTGTCGGCGCCTTCCAGCCGATGACAGCTTATGCAGACCATCCTCGGCGCCAGCGGCCAGATCGGCCGCGAACTGGCGCTCAGCCTGAAACGCGAACATACCGACGACATCCGCCTGGTCAGCCGCCAGCCGCGCCAGGTCCATGCCACGGATCAGCTCAAGGCTGCGGACCTGCTGGACCGGGATCAGGCCCTGCAGGCCGTGCAGGGTTCGGACATCGTCTATTTCTGCGCCGGCCTGCCGATGGACACGGCGCTGTGGGTGCGGCAGTGGCCGATCATGATGGCTCATGTGATCGAGGCCTGCGCCACCCACGGCGCCCGGCTGGTGTATTTCGACAACACTTACATGTACCCGCAGACCGCCGAGCCGCAGACCGAGGACAGCCCGTTTCTCCCTCATGGTGAAAAGGGTCGGGTGCGCGGCGAGATCACGCAGGCCTTGCTGGCGGCCATGGCCCAGGGTCGGGTCGAGGGCCTGATCTGCCGGGCGCCGGAATTCTACGGGCCGGGCCTGACCCAGAGCATCACCAACACGACGGTCATCCGGCCGCTGCTGGCCGGCCGCAAGGCGCGGGTTTTCCTGCGCGATGACAGCCTGCGCAGCCTGATCTACACCCCGGACGCCAGCCGCGCCATGGCCCTGCTGGGCAATACCCCCGATGCCTTCGGCCAGAGCTGGCACCTGCCCTGCGATGATCAGCGGCTCACCTACCGGCAGTTCGTCGCGCTGGCCGCCGAGGTCTTCGGCGTGCCGGCCCGTCACACCGTCCTCAGGCCCTGGCAGCTGCGCCTGGCCGGTCTGTTCAGCCGGCAGATTCGCGATGCGGCCGAACTGCTGCCCCGTTACACGGTGGACAATCTCTTCGTTTCGGACAAGTTCAAGCAGCGCTTTCCCCGCTTCGCGGTCACCCCGTTCCGCCAGGGCCTGGAAGCCATCGCCGCGGAGGCTTCCAGCCTGCGCTAGGCCCCGAGCCGCAGGAGTGTCGTCGTCCTTGATGGGCGAATATCATGACGCTGTCGGGCCGATCCGGCCCCGCGCAGCAAGGAGGCGGTGATGAGTCGATACGTGGATGGATTCGTGGTGCCTGTGCCGAAGCAGAACCTGCAGGCCTACCGGGCTCTGGCGGAGGTGGCCGCGCAGGTGTGGCGCGAGCATGGTGCGCTGGAATACGTGGAGTGCGTGGCCGATGACGTCAAGCCGGGCCAGCAGACCTCCTTCCCCCAGGCGGTGCAGCTCAAGGATGACGAGGTCGTGATCTTTGCCTGGATCACCTACCCGTCGCGGGCCGAGCGTGATCGCATCAATGCCGCGGTGATGCAGGATCCGCGGCTGGCCGACATGGATCCCAGGACCATGCCCTTCGATGGCATGCGCATGTTCTGGGGCGGCTTCGAGACCTTTGTCGAGCGCTAGGCCTTTGCGCGGCAGGGCGAGGCTTCGTGCTCAGCGCCGCAGGTGCCGGGCCAGGCCGCCCAGCTGTTCGGCCTGCACCCGGTCAACCACATCGATGAAATCGCCCAGCGGTTCGGGTGTGTAACCGCCCACCTGATAGCGCAGGGTGATGCGGGTGCCCCCCTCGGTGGCTTCGAAGACCCAGTCCAGCGCGCCGTGCAGGCCCATGCCCTGCAGCGGCCCGAGGCCGCCGAGCATGCGCAGGCGCTGGCCCGGGTGCACGTGGGTGATCCGCATGTGCTCGACCTGGCGGGCCCCGTCGATCTCGCAGAAGCAGCCGCCAGCCCGGGCCTCGATGCGGAAATTCTCCGCCTTGCCGAACCAGGAATGACCGGCCGGCCACCACTGGCCGACCTCATCCACCAGCGCGCGCCAGGCCCGCTCCGGAGTGGCCGGCACCTCCACCACGTTCTCCAGCAGGAAGCCGGAATCGGCGCGGGCCAGCACCTTGGCCGGGCTGGAGGTGGCGCACAGCATCAGGGCCAGCAGGGCGGCCAGGCGGGGGAGCGGGGACATGATCGCCGTCCGGTTCGGGTGTGCGCCCACTCTAGGGTGCGGCGCGTCGGCCGGGCAAGCGCCTATTTGACGCTGGGGTCCTGCCGCGCCCTGACCTGCACCTCACCGTAACGGGTCAGCTTGAGATCCAGTTCGCGGTCGTCTCCGCCGTACCAGGAGGCGATCAGCAGGCTGGTGCGTTCCTGGTCCTGCAGGCGTTGCTTCACCGTCTGCCCCACCTTCAGCGGGTTGGACATCACCACCAGATAGCGTTCCTGCGCATTCTCGGCATTGAAGAACAGGCTGGCGGTCAGGCGGTCGCCGCGGTAGACCCACTTCTCCGAAGGGATCCAGCGGGTGACTTTGGCATTGCCATCCAGCACCGCCACCACCGGGGCGAACAGTTCCCGGTCGCGACTGGTCGTGCTGAGTGCCTGCACATAGTAGGGGCGCTTGTACTCGTCCAGGGCCAGGATCTGATAGCTGCTCTCGCTGCCGTCGGCGTTCCTGCGGCAGGGCGCGTCCTCGTAGATGCGCAGGTTCCAGGTTGCGCTCCAGCTCACCTTCAGGGTCTTGGCCCCGCGCGGATTGAACTCGGCGAGGCAGCCGTCGGCGCGGTTGGGCAGGGTTTCGCAGCCGGCCAGCAGAGCGACGGCGAGCAGGGCCGTCAGGGGGCGGGATGGCGTCATCGCAGCAGCACTCCCAGCTTGTTTGCGATCGCCTGATAGCCCTGCCGCAGGCCCTCGAAGGCCTTGTCCGGTGTGGCCTCCAGGTCCTCGTAGTAGGCGAAGGCAAAGGCCTTGTCCGCCTGCAGGGTGATGGCGTCGCCGGTGTCGCCGATCGGGTTGTAGACGAAGGAGTCCGAGAACAGCACGGTGCGGCTGCGCGCATCCACCAGGCGCGCGCCCAGGAACACGGTGGGCCGGAACGGGGTGGAACTGCCCGCCGCGTAGTAGCCGGCGTGGGTGCCGTAGGTGTCCAGCAGGGCGTCCACTCCGGGGTAATCGGCGTAGCGGCGGATGAAGCGCTCGTCCGGTCGCTCCAGCACGATCCGGCTGACCGTGTAGCCGGCCTGTTCCAGGGCGGCCTGCAGGCTGTCGGTCATGGTCGCGCGGTTGCTGAAGCCCTGCTGCCGGGCCAGCGCCTCGAAGCGGCTGGAGCGCGAGGCCGCCACCCCTTCGGCGACCAGCGGGCCGAGCAGGGGCAGGTTGTTCTCGGCCGGGTTGACGATGCGCACCTGCAGGTCCTCCTCCACCCCGGGGCTGAGCAGGCCGATGTGGCGGATGTGCTGATGCAGGGCCCGGTTGTAGGGCTGGTAGTCCGCATCCGGCACCTCGTAGCTCACGCAGCCGGCGCTGGCCAGCAGGAGCAGCGGGGCGAGAAGGCGTGGCGGTGTCGTCAATCGCAGCATGGCGGCAGCCCGGGTGTCGGTTCATCCGGGCGCGTTCCCTGAGGCCGGCCCGGCCTGCATCATTGTGACACAGGCTGCTGGCGCACTGGCCCGCGCTGCGCCTGTCGTCGCCACGCGCCCAAACTGGTGCAAATCGGTTAAAATGTGCGGTTTCCGTCGGCCGCGCTCTGGTCGATCATCTCCGTTTGACTGGCCCCATGCATTTGGATCGTATCGCTGCTCTCAAGTCGATGCTGCTGATTGCCTCGGGCGAGTTGCGCCTGCCGATCGTGCGGGTCGTCAGCCAGTAGGACCGCGCCAGGCCTGTGCCTGGCGTTTTTTTTATCTGAAGGGTACGAATCAGAATGGGAATTGCCGAAGATCTGCAGCAGCAGCTGGGCCTGCAAAACGTCACGCTCAAGTATCGCCTGAGCAAGGAAGAGCTGTTCCACGAAGCGCTGCAGCATGACCGTGGTCGCGTCGAGTTGGGCGGCCCGGATGATGCACAGAAGGCCTTTGCGACCAAGCTCGGGGTTAACGGCCCGCTGATCTTCTACACCGACCCGGAATGCACCGGACGGCCGGTCAAGGACACCTTCGCGGTGGCCTGGCCCGAGGTCGAGGACAAGATCTGGTGGAAGGATGACCTGAAGCGCTTCGACCCGGAGCGGATCGACGCCCTGTACGAGCGGGTCATCGCCCATCTGAATGCCCGCGGCGGTCAGATGTACGTCACCGAGCAGTATGCCGGCTGGAGCCCCAGCTACGCGATCCCGCTGCGCTTCGTCGGCGAGTACGCCGCCCATGCCATGTTCATCGAGAACATGTTCGTCGATGACGTGCCGGGGGTGGAGAACGAGGAGGCCAAGCGCTGGACCATTCTCAACGTCCCCAGCTTCCATTGCGACCCGGCCCGGGACGGCACCGGCTCGAACCGGGTGGTGATCCTGGACTTCCGCAACCGCCGGGTGCTGGTGCTGGGCCGGGCCGATTACTGCGGCATCAACAAGAAGGCCATGTTCACCGTCATGAACTACCTGTTGCCGGAGCGCGGCGAGATGCCGATGCACGCCTCCGCCAACATCGGCCGCGACGGCCATTCGGCCATCCTGTTCGGTCTGTCCGGCACCGGCAAGACCACCCTGTCGGCCGATCCGGACCGCCTGCTCATCGGTGACGACGAGCACGCCTGGACCGACGAGGGCGTGTCCAATTTCGAAGGCGGCTGCTACGCCAAGCTGATCGACCTGAACAAGGACGCCGAGCCGGTGATTGCCGCCGCCCTGTCCATGCGCGGCACCCTGATCGAGAACGTGCCGGCGCTGCCCGGCCGGCCGCTGGAGGAGACCGACCCGCAGGAGCTGGACCTCACCGACGGTTCGATCACCGAGAACACCCGTTTCTCCTACCCGCTGACCTGCAACCCCGGCGTCGCCCCGGGGGCGCGTGGTCCGCATCCCAACACCCTGGTGCTGCTGACCGCCGACGCCTTCGGCGTGCTGCCGCCGGTGTCCATCCTGGATGACGAGGAGCTGATCTATCACTTCGTCTCCGGCTTCACCTCCAAGCTGGCCGGCACCGAAGTCGGCGTGACCGAGCCCAAGGCCGCCTTCTCGGCCTGCTTCGGCGCACCCTTCATGTCCCGCCCGCCCTCGGTTTACGCCAAGCTGCTGGTCGACAAGGTGGACCAGTACAAGGTGCGCTGCGTGCTGCTGAACACCGGCTGGACAGGCGGCGGCTACGGCGAAGGCAAGCGCATCTCCATCCAGGCCACCCGCGCCATGCTCAATGCGGCCCTGGCCGGTGAGCTGCATGCCGACGGCATGGAATACGACGTGCATCCGATCTTCGGCCTGAAGATGCCGCGCAGCTGCCCGGGCGTGGAGGACGATCTGCTGGATCCGCGCAATGGCTGGGCCGACCAGGCCGCCTACGAGACCAAGGCGCAGGAGCTCAAGGCCATGTTCCAGAAGAACTTCGACAGCAAGGGCTTTGCCGAGCTGGGCATCAAGCCGGCCATGTAAGCCTATTGTCTTTCCAGGCCAGGAAAGGTAAATTACGCGCCCCCTCGCTTGCGCGAGGGGCCGCAACGGGCGGCTAGCTCAGGGGTAGAGCACTGCTTTCACACGGCAGGGGTCACAAGTTCAAATCTTGTGCCGCCCACCAGCTTCAACAGAAACGGCGCCGCAAGGCGCCGTTTCTGTTTGTCCGCCTGCTTCAGCGTCCTCCCGCCTGCGGCGCCGGACCCACCGCATCCAGTGCCTGCAGCTGCATGTCCAGCATCCAGGGGTCCAGCGTCTGCGGTTGCTCCTCGATGAATCCCGGTGCAAACAGGCGTGACTGCTCGTCCTCCATCCAGTTGGAGATGAGCAGTCCGAAGGCCGCGTCATCGTCGCCGATCACGTCCATGCCCAGCTGATTCTGGGCGCCGGCCGGCAGGCTGGCGGCCAGCAGCAGGGCGGCGAGGAGGCGGCAGCGGTGGTTCGGCAAGGCGTTCATCGGCATCTCAGGGCCGGGCCTGCCGGCTGCGGATCTGGCCGACGATCAGCCGGGCCATGATCAGGTAACGAGTGGTGTGGGTGCCGCGGCGGTCCAGCCAGGTCCAGATGAAACGGTTGAGCGCCTTCTGCTGCACGCCACGTTCGGCCTGGATGCGGCCCAGCAACTGATTCGCGCGCATCGCCAGGTCAGGCGATTCGGCCGCGCTGCGCACCATGGCCTCGGCCTCCCGCAGCACGCTCATGTTGTGCAGGATGCGCAGGGTCTCGCCGTCGGTCAGCAGATGGCGCATATGCGCGTCCAGCGGCACCTCGGGTACCGCGGCGGTCCACCAGGGCGCGGTACTGGTCCACTGGCGCCAGGCCATGGTCTGTGGCGGCCAGGCTGCCGCCGACAGTTCCTCGGCGTCCACCAGCTGGCCCTTGATCGAGCGGGTGTAGATGCGCGACAGGCCCTGGCGCAGGGCGTCGAGCCGGGCGATGGCGCGGTCGCCGTAATCGATGGCGCGCTGATCCTGACCCAGCTGGCCCAGGGCATAGGGGATGGCCACCATGGCCTCCTGCACCGCCGGCTCCATCGGGTCGAGATCGCGCAGGTCGGACCAGGCTTCGATGGCATCCAGGATGGCGGCGTCGCGGGCTTTCCTGCGGCGCCCATCGGCATTTTCCGGGGCCTGCATGATGGCATCGATGCGCTGGATGAAGCGCGGGCGCAGGCCGTCATCCGTCGGGCCGGCGGAGGCGCCGGGCGGCAGCGCGGCCAGTGCGGCCCAGCCCCGGCCGAGCAGCGCATTGGCGTGCTGCGGGCTGCCGGCGCTGACCCGGCCGAAGACCTGACCCGCCGAGCCGGCCTGAGCCTGGTCCAGCAGCCAGTAGCCCAGCTTCAGATTGGCCAGGTCACGCACGGCGACGCCCTGCGGGTCGCTGGCGGCTTCCCGGCCAATCCGCTCCAGCAGCCGGGCGCCGGCGGTGGTCTGCCCGGCTTTCAGCAGGGCCACGGCGAGGTTGTAGAGTCGCAGCGGTGGCGCATCCTCGGGCAGCCGGGCGCTGGCCTCGGACACCCTGCCGCGGGCCAGCAGCAGGCGGTTGCCGAGGACGCGGGCCAGGGGCAGCTGCTCGGGCGACCAGCGCGTATCCGGCCAGTCCAGGTAGCTCTGGGCGGCGTCCAGCTTCTGCTGGCGCAGGGCCAGCTCCGCTGCTGCCAGCCGGGCCTCGGCCTGCTGGGCGGGGCTCGCCCTGTCGCTGAGCAGCTGGGCGAACATGCCTTCGGCCGCGGCGTCCAGGCCCCAGGCCCGCAGGCTGCGCCCCATCAGCAGGCTGTGCCGCGGGTCCTGGGTCAGGCCGGGGCTGAACTGGGCCAGGGCCTGCAGGATGCTCAGGGCCCGTCCCGGCAGATTCATGGCCAGGGCGTGTTCGGCCGCCCGCAGCAGTTCGGCCCCCGCCGCCTGTGGGCGGATCTGCACGCGGGGCAGGCCGCCCGGGCTGCCACCCAGCTCGATGCTCAGGCCCCGGGGCCAGGAGCTGAGCTCCACCCGGGCCTGCTCGTTCAGGGTCACGGGCTCGGGCCGGCCGGCGCGCTGGCGCTCCAGGTTCAGCTCCACCCTGACATCGTGGCTGCCCGCGGCCAGCGGCGCGATCCCCAGGAACTGGCTGCCGCCGGCCTGCAGGTCCAGGGCTTCGGCATCGCCATAGCGGTAATCGAACCAGGCCGCGCCGTTCAGCCAGATGCGCAGGCGCAGGGGCCGGTGGCCGCTGTGGCCATGCACCAGCAGGGCGATGGTATCGGTGGAGAAACGCCGGGGGTCGGCCAGGCTGAGGGTGTTCAGCGCCAGCGCATGCTGCTTGATCGACTCCAGGCGCTGGGCGGCCCCGCCCGAGGCCTGCGACGACGGACTGTGCAGCAGCAGGCACAGCAACAGCCCGGCCAGCCAGCGGATCATCCCTTCTCCTTCGTGTGCGCGCACGGGCATCACGGTATCATGCGCAGTCCGGTCCCGGGAATGGTCCCGTGACCTGTACAGGATTTTTCATGATTTCAATGACTTGTGCCGCAGGCGCCGAATGGGTCTGAGTTCGGGTCAGGCGCGCGAACTGCGTGCCCGCGCGCATCGGCTGAAACCGGTGGTGCAGAGCGGCGCCCAGGGGCTGAGCCCCGCCGTGGTCGCCGAGATCGATATCGCGCTGACGCATCACGAGCTGATCAAGGTCCGGCTGGCCGGGGTGGAGCGCGAGGAGCGCGGCGCCATGGCCGATGACCTGTGTGCCCGCCTGCGCGCCGAGCGGGTCGGTCTGATCGGCCATGTGCTCATCCTGTACCGCGAGGCGCCGCAGGCCGAGCCCAAGCCCAAGCCCAAAGCCAAACCGCAGTCCAAGCCCAGGGCCAGGCCCGACGGCCGGGCTGCAAACGCGTCGCGTCCGGCTGCGCGCCGGGATGGGCCACGGCCATCGCCCTGGCGTCAGAAGTAGGGCGCTCAGGCTCCGAGCGGTAGCGAAAACGTGACCAACGGCAATTGCCGGGGCGCGGGGCGGGAGTAGACTGGCGACGTCAAGGCCAGGGAAGGACCGCCGTGATCAACATCCAGATCAATCCCCACGCCGGCGTGCTGAGACTGAACATCGATCAGCCGCTGGCGTCCGCCAACATGCGCATGCTCAGCGATCGCGCCGAGGCGGATGTGGCGCGGGCGAACGGCCTGCGCGGCATGATCATCGCCGCGCCGCAGTTTCCGGCCTGGCGGGAGCTGTCTGCCCTGTTCGACAAGCTGCGCAGCCTGCAGGCCTATCGCAGCGCCCTGGCCCGCATCGCGGTGGTCACCGAATCCTCGCCGATGGAGTTCGCCGGTCAGCTGGCCCGCTATTTCCCCGGCGCCGAGATCGACCGTTTTTCCGCCCAGCGCCTGGACCGTGCGGAAGCCTGGGTGACCGGCGATGCCGTCGGTGAGGGCGATGCCGTGGTCATGGCCGAAGAGGTGCCTGCGACGATCGACTCGGACGGGTCCGGCATGGACAACACCGGTGAAGTGGAGCTGGAAGCCCTGGAAGCCGGTTCGCAGTCCGGCGAAGAGGACAACTGGTTCGTCTGAGCCGCCTGGCAAGGCACCGTCGGGCCAGGGAAATTGCCGGACCCGTGTCCGGAATGGCCCGACTTCTGCGTAACAGTTGGCAGAACCCAAAAGGCGCGGAGAAATGGATTTCTGGATATTTCGAAGCAGGGATACCGGCCAGTGCCTGGCACTGAGTGAAGAGGCCCTGCTGTCCCAGCCGATCAGCGACGAGCTGGGCGAATTGCTGCACGAGCAGCCCATGTCGGCCGCCGTCGCGCAGATGTACATCACCCGCTATGGCGGCACCATCGTCGATCAGCCGGAGCCGGCCTGAGCCTTTTGCTATCGTGACCGCCCCATTTCGTCGGCGGTACAGCACATGACAGCAATCCGGGCCGCCGGATCATGACCACCGACCGCCGCCAGCTGCTCAAGGGCGCACTTGGCCTGAGCGCCGCCGCCGGCTGGCCGGCGCTCGGCAGCCGCGCGGAGGACGCGCCAGGACCGGACTGGCCGGCGGTGCGCCAGATGTTCCGTCTGCAGCGCGAGGCACCCCTCAATGCGGCCAATCTGTGCCCCGCCTACTCGGCGGTGCTGGACGGCCAGCACGCGCACACGCAGCGACTGAGCGCGGATGTGGGTTTTCTCAACCGCCGGGACTTTGTCCGCGACGACGTCGACAAGGCGCGCCGGGCCTGCGCCGCCATGCTCGGCCTGCGCGAGCACGGGAACCTGGCCCTGCTGCGCAATACCAGCGAAGCCAATGCGGTGATCGTCAACGGCCTGGACCTGGCTGCCGATGACGAGGTCCTGCTCTGGCGCGAGAATCACGCGACCAACTATCGCAGCTGGCATCACCGCCACCTGCGCCGGCCGGTGCAGGTGCGCGGCATCAGCTTGCCCGCCGAGCCCCGGCGCGAAGACGAACTGGTCGATGCCTGGCTGGCCGCGCTGCGCCCGAACACCCGAGTGGTCAGCTTTTCCCATCTGTCCAATATCAGCGGGCGTCTGCTGCCCGCGCGGGCGATCTGCCAGGCCATCCACGACCAGCGTCCGGACATTTTCATCCACATCGACGGCGCCCAGAGCTGGGGCAGCCTGCGGGTGGATCTCGACGCCATCGGTTGTGACAGCTTCGCCGCCAGCGGCCACAAGTGGCTGTGCGGGCCGCGGGGCACCGGTGTGCTCATGCTGCGGCAGCGCTGGGTCGAGCGGGTGGCGCCGCTGATGCTGGGCTATGACCTGCAATTCGATTACCCGCAAGAGGAGCTGCAGGAGGATGCGCGGCGCTACGAAAACCTCGGCCAGCGCGACACCGCAGCGCTGGCCGCCCTGGGCATCGCGGTGGCGCGCCACGAGGCCATTGGCATGGCCGCCATCGAAGGGCGCATTCAGGCCCTGACCGCCCACGCGCTGAACGCTTTCGATCAGGCGGGTATCGCCTGCCTGACACCCCGTGATCCGGCCTTCGGTCATGGCGTGGTGGTGGCCGATCTGGGCAGCAGCCTGAAGAGCTATGGTGCCTTCCTGGCCCTGCACAATGCCGGCTATGCGGCGGCCTTCGTCCACGGCAACCGGGTGCATTGTTCGCCGCGTGGCGAACTGCGCGAGGACGAGGGTCCTGTCTACCTGCGCCTGTGCCCGCATATCTACAACAGCCGGGCGGATATCGACGCGGCGGTGGCGATCGCCCGTCGCATCCGGGAGTCCAGTTTCGAGATCGTCAAGGAAGTGTTGCGCTTCCTGTAGTCACCCGCGTTCTTTCAGCGCGGCCATTGGCAGGATGGG
>JBFJTN010000062.1:0-16106 GCA_041625325.1 Oceanococcus sp.
GGCACAGCCTGCGCGCAGGTTTCGTCACCGAGGCCGGTCGTCGGAAAATACCGGTCGCTGAAGTCATGGCGATGACCGAGCATCGGCAGGTCGACACCCTGATGGGCTACTACCGGACCGGTGAACTCCACACATCGGAAGTTGGGGATCTGTTCGCAGAGTGATCTCGAAGACGCGGTGGCGATATCCTGCTGCTAAACTGGATAATGTTGCTGGAGCAACGCGATGCGAGTGCCTTCATGAGTGAGGTGCCCATTCTCGTGCGCAGCGGGTTGCGCGCGCTCAGTGGAAATCGCAGTGCGGCGGTGCCGCTGCAAACACTTCTTGCATGGGTGGAAGCCCGTTTGGAGCGCGCTCTTACGGACCGGGAACAGGCTGAGGTATTGGACACACTGGCACAACTGAGTGAAGCGTCACCGGCCAGTTGCTCAGGCTTGCCACCCGGTTGGGCGCCGAATCGACAGGACTGGGGGGAAAGCGGTGATCAAACATGAAGGCCCGATAAGACAAGCTTTGGTGTTCGGACACGCAGACGGTGACGGTCACTTGGCGGCCGAGCAGAGTCGTCGCAATCTGGTCGCTTCCGGCATCGACGTGGCCGATGTGATCGTCGATCCGGGCATCACCCGGGATGCCAGCTTCTGGGAACAGGGTTTCATGGAACTGGATTTCGGCGAATCCGATTTGGTCGTTGTGGTCGATATCATGCTGCGCCGCAAGGACCCACGTAGATCGTACGAAGCCATCAAGGCGCGCGTGCAGGCCGAGCCGAATCGTCGGTTCCTAGTTATTGATCATCATGCGATGACGATCGATCAACCACTTCCCCAGAATCTGGCGCTGCAGTTTACTAGAAGCGTCTACGAATGCTGCTACGGGCCGCCATCAGATCTGATGCTGGTCGCAGCAATCTGCGACAAAGACGAGCAGCCCGTACGGGGACGTCTGACCGAGGTCCACAGAAAACGGGCCGCCGGCATCAAGCGCGCCGTCACCGATCGCGCGGGCTTGGCGGGCAAACCCACCCTGCAGCTGATTCGTAATGGCGCGTGGGACGTCTTTGAGCGGCTAGCCGATGAGCCCACGGAATATCATCGAACCATGTACGGCCACAGAATCGATCGGAGCCCGCAAAGCCCTTTGCTGAAGGTGGCCCACGCGGTTCGCGGCCTGGACTGGGCTGCCACTGAATCCTGAAGGCGTCTGACAAATGCGCAAAACAGCGGACCAGATCTTGTCGATGCGGATCGATCGACCGCAAACCATACAAGCAGGCGTGCGGCACGCACGGGACGGCGGACAGGCGAAAGTTCTGACCGCAACGGGCCAGTGCCTGCTCGTGATCGGCAGTGGTAGCGATCGTCTCACGGCACTGGAAACCACGGAAAGTGACGACACAATTAGCGACGTGCGCACGGGCATTGAGTCAGGTAAAGGCTGGTTCGATTAGCCGGCAGCCATGGATCTGCCCGCTCCCGGCCATCACTCTGTTATCCGTACGCTCGCGGATGGGCGAAAGCGCTCCTTTCCCAGCCGGGACGACTATATCCAAGCCCTTGTCGACGATGGGAGAATCACCGGGCTTGCGGATCTGCGCGAAAACAAGCCCGAATGGATCCCTCGCATCCAGCGGCACTGGTTGCGACGGAACCAAACCGGGTGCCGATTTGCCGCCAAGCTGGCTGCGGCGCCCGACTCTGAGAGTTGGATCGACGAAGTGCTTCTTGATCCGGCCAGTTTGCAGGCCATCGATAGCGTCAACCGGAGTCTCGATGCGTTTGCGGGCGCCGCCGAAGCGTTCCAGCTGATTCTGCCGACGGTCGATAGCCCGGCGGATCTGTGCGATTTCTTGGGCCGCCTGCTCAGTCAGTGCCCCCGCTGGTTCATGGTGGAGGTTCCTTGGCCGGACGGCGAGTCCCGTGACGACGTGCAGATTGGACTGCGCTGGCGATTGCCCGCCGATGAGGCGGTCAGCTGGGTTCTGGGATTCGCGCCGCTGGACTCGATGCCGTTTACGCGACGTGCGCCGTTTTCTTCGATCATATGGCGCAGCGGTGGTCCGGGACGCTGCCCCGATATTATGGGCCACGGACGACCTGAAGACGATGCCAGCGGCCTGCCGAGCGTGCATTTGGCCGATCTTCCTGATGGCCTGCGGAATGAGTCCGCAGTGGAAAAATTTTGGAACGGCACCCAGGTGAACAAGTCCGACATTCTTCACGACGATGGCCTTGCAATCTCAGCTCGCGCCCGCGTCACGTTTGTGCTGCCGGGCGCCCACCGCAACCGCCTCGCCCCGCTTCTGCAGGACCAGAACTGATAATCGAGCACGCCCAATGGGCCAGCGTAGCCTGCCAGCGTGACGCTGGGCTTCAGGCGCTGGCTGCGTCAGCCCCAATGGGACGATAAAGCCAGAAGTCGGGCGCACGTGCGAAGCTCCCACGCATCCGTTCCGGAAGCGAATCAGAAAGACTCCCGTGTTAGCGGACGGGCACCAGGGAAAGAGGCAGGAACTTCAGCTTCCGCAGTCTCGGAACTTCAGCCTCCAACGGAATAGAATCAGGGTATGAATGCCCAGCCCTTACGTGTCATGGTCGATATGGACGGAGTCCTCTGTGACTTCGCGGAAGCGTATTTTCGGATGCGGCGTGAACGACCGGAAATTGCATTTCCTCAATCCATTCCCGGAATATTCGAAGACCTCAGGCCCATCGATCGAGCCATCGAAACGGTGAATCGTCTTCGCCAGAAGTTCGATGTCTGGGTGCTTTCGGCACCATCTGTCAGGAACCCGCACTGCTACAGCGAAAAACGCATTTGGATCGAGCGCCACTTCGACCTCGATTTCGCATACAAACTGATCTTGTCGCATGACAAGAGCCTCATCGCAGGTGATGTCCTGATTGACGACCACATCAATGGCAAAGGCCAGGATCGCTTCGCCGGCCGCGTCATTCACTTCGGCAGCCCGGACTTCCCCAGTTGGCCATCCGTCGAAAGAGAACTCGAATTGTTGCTCTTCTGACATGACAAGCGATGACACGCAAATCAGGTGGAAGGTTCTGCCCTAATGCCGCCGGATGCTTGAGCCCCTATGAGGAGCGAATGGGGTTCGCAGTCCAGGCCCGAAGCGAGCTTCTCGATGGTATCGAGAGAAGCGGCCACTTTGCCTGATTCCAACCTACTGATATAGACCTGGGTCAGCCCGGTCGCCTCGGCCAATCGCTCCTGCGACCATTTTCGCCTCAGCCTGGCGATGCGCACATTGCGCCCGAGTGTGGCACGTAATGCGCCATGCGACCCCTGTGAATTCATCCACGGAGAGTCGCGAGAACACTGCGCAATGACTATAAACGATCATATATAATTTGTGCCCATGCACCAGGGCATGACGGTGGCCTTCCAAACGGGCCAATACGAATATACGATCCCTATCCCCGAGGGGACTGCCTTGCGGCTGCGCGAGCAAATCGCGCGGCTCACGGCCGAGCACGAGCAACGTGCATTCGCCGAGACGCTCATACGACACCTTTGTGGACTGCTGGATCGCGTCCTGGACCCGGACCTCCTTCCGCCAACGGAAAAGCAAGTCGCTTTTGCATTTCGCCTGGCGAATCGACGCGGAATTCAAATCCCTCCGGATGCCTTGATCTACCGCGATGCCATGTTCGATTTTCTTGATAAATACAAGCAGTTCTAGGCCGCGTTAATGCTGCAGGGCGGCTCGCGCATCGGCCATGTCCCCCGGCCCTCATCCCCACTGTGCCCCAATCCCTGCTTGACTCTGAACTACTCTCCAGGGTTTATACTTTTCCGCGATTATGCGCACACATGCTCGCTGGCTCATCGTTCTGTTCATGCTCTGGCTGCCCATCGGGCAGGCCGCTGCGGTGTGCTGTCCGCTGGAAGCCATGCAGGTTGCGCATTCCGCTACTGAGCATGAACAGCACTGCGCCCATGACTCCGACGTGACTGATATACAGTCCGTGGACATTGGCTGCTTGAGTGCTTGCGCAGTCACGGGTCATGGTCCGGTAGTAGCGGTGACGACCCTTGCGCCGGCCCGGCTCCAGGACGATCTGACGACCGTCTGGCCCGCAGCGTCACCACTGTCGGCCCACGATTTCCCCCTGCTGCGCCCACCCATCGTTTTCTCCTGAAGCTGAGTCCTTTCTGACCGCTCTGCACGGTCGGATATTGTCTTGCTGCATCCAGGAGAATGATCGATGCATCACCATTTCGATCCTGCGCGCCGTCGTTTTGTGCAGGGCCTCGCCGTTGCCGGCGCGACGGGCGGCCTGGGGCTTTGGCGCGCGCCCGCATTCGCCGCGCCCCCGCACGCGTCGCCGCAGATCCTCACCGGCACCCAATTTGATCTGAGCATCGGCGAAACGCCGGTCAATTTCACCGGGAGTCCGCGTATCGCGACGACGGTCAACGGCTCGCTGCCCGCGCCGACGCTGCGTTGGCGCGAGGGCGATGAGGTGACCCTGCGGGTCACCAACCGCTTGCGTGAGACCAGTTCCATCCATTGGCACGGCATTCTGCTACCGGCCGCGATGGACGGCGTGCCCGGGCTGTCCTTTCGCGGCATCGCGCCCGGCGAGACCTATACCTACCGCTTCCGTGTCAAGCAAAGCGGCACCTACTGGTATCACAGCCATTCCGGCTTTCAGGAACAAACCGGCCTCTACGGCGCGATCATCATCGACCCGCGAGATGACGATCCTGTGTCCTGCGACCGCGAATACGTCGTCCAGCTGTCGGACTGGAGCGATGAGGATCCCCATCAGGTGTTCGCGAAGTTGAAGAAGATGTCCGACTACTACAACTTCCACCAGCAAACGGCTGGCGATTTCATCCGCGACGCTCGCCGTGATGGCCTCGCTGCGACGATGAAGAACCGGGCCCGGTGGGGTCGTATGCGCATGATGCCCACCGATCTGGCCGATGTGTCCGCCTATACCTATACCTATCTGGTCAACGGCGTAACGCCGGCTGGCAACTGGACGGGCTTGTTCCGGCGCGGGGAAAAGATCCGGCTGCGTTTCATCAACAGTGGCGCCATGAGCTTTTTCGATGTGCGCATTCCCGGTCTGAAGATGACCGTGGTCGCTGCGGATGGGCAGCCGGTGCATCCGGTCACCGTTGACGAATTCCGTATCGGGGTCGCCGAGACCTACGACGTGATCGTCCAGCCCGATCAGGACGAGCCCTACACGATCTTCGCCCAATCAGCTGACCGCACGGGCTATGCACGCGCCACGCTGGCGCCGCGCCTGGGACTGGAAGCGGCGGTTCCGGCTCTTGACCCGCGTCCGCTGCTGACCATGGCGGACATGGGTCACGGCGGCATGGCGCACGGTGCAACATTGGGCGGCGAGATGGACCACGCCGCCATGGGCCATGCCATGCCGCAGCATGGCGGCCACGGCATGGCCGCCATGCTGGCTCATCCGGCCAGCGAAAGCGGCAATCCCGGGGTCGACATGCAGACGATGGCGCCCAGCCATCGCCTCGATGACCCCGGCATCGGCTTGCGGGACAATGGCCGGCGGGTGCTGAGCTACGCCGACCTGCGCAGCACCTTCGGCGACCCGGACGGACGAGCCCCCGGGCGCGAGATCGTGCTGCACCTGACTGGGCACATGGAACGCTACATCTGGTCCTTCGACGGCATCCGCTTCGCCGATGCTAAACCGCTGCGGCTGACCTACGGCGAGCGCCTGCGGCTCACGCTGGTGAACGACACCATGATGGAGCACCCGATCCATCTGCACGGCGTCTGGAGCGACCTGGAACAGGCAGATGGCGAGTTCGGCGTACGCAAGCACACCATCAATATGCCGCCCGGCACCCGGCGCAGTTACCGCGTCACCGCCGATGCGCTGGGCCGCTGGGCCTACCACTGCCACCTGCTGTTCCACATGGAAGCGGGCATGTTCCGGGAGGTACGGATCGATGTCTAAGTCCATCCAAGGCGTGCTCACGCTCTGCCTGCTGGTCGGCCCGATGCAGATGGCGTGGTCGCAAACCGAGGGCCATGAGCATCACCACACCATGCCCGCAATGAGCGAGGCGCCGAGCGAACCCGCTGAATACCATGGTCACTCAAGCGCGGCGGATGAATCCGCCCCTGCGAGCATGGGGAACATGGACCATCACGACATGCACGAACCCAGCGCGCAGGCACCGATGATGCGGCGCGGTGCCGGCCACATGGCGGGACATGGCAAGCATGACGGCGCCGAGGAGGCGCCGCCCGCCTACACTCAGCCCCGGTTTCCACAGCCCACGGCAGCAGAACGGCAGGCGGCCTTTCCCGATCTGGGCGGCATGGATCTGCGCCGCCACATGCGCACGCCATTGCTCGGCCATCTGCTGGTTGACCAGCTGGAATGGCAGGATGCGGATGAAGGCGCTGGCGGCGCCTGGGACGTAACCGGCTGGCTGGGCTATGACTTCAACCGGCTGTGGCTGCGCAGCGAAGGCGAACGCGAGGGCGGCGAATTCGAAGCCGCCGAGGCACATCTGTTGTACGGCCGTGCGATCGCGCGCTGGTGGGATCTGGTCGCGGGCCTCCGGCAGGACTTCGAACCCGGACCGGGCCGGACCTACGCCGCGCTGGGTCTGCAGGGACTGTCGCCCTACTGGTTCGAGACCGAGCTTACCCTGTATGCCGGGGAGCGCGGCCAAAGCGGTGCACGACTGGAGTTTGAATATGAGCAGCTGCTCACGAATCGCCTGATCCTGCAGCCTCGCATTGAGTTCAACGCCTGGTCTCGATCGGATACGCGGCGCGGCATTGGCGCCGGGCTCGCGGATCTCGAAGCGGGCTTGCGCCTGCGCTATGAAATCCGCCGCGAATTCGCGCCCTACATCGGTGTGAACTACGCGCAGGTCTTCGGCAATACAGCTGATTTGCGTAAAGCTCGAGGCGATGACACCAGTGAACTGCGCGCCGTGGCGGGTCTGCGGCTATGGTTTTGATCATGAAATTGTCGATTCGAACATTGGTTGTGGCTCTGGGCCTGAGCCTGCTCTTTTCGCTCACCACGGCATCGGCCCACAGTCCGGACCAGCTTCGCCCGGCCCGGCCACTGCATGGTGGGCTGCTCAAGACCGTGGGCAAGCTGCGACTGGAGTTGGTGGTCGATTCTGCGCAATCGCGCCTGTATCTGCGCGACGACAGTGACCAGCGGGTAGCTCTGGAGGGCTACACGGTGTCGGTCAAACGCTGGACGCAGATGCTCGCTCTGCCGGTTGCGCTGGAGAGCCACTATTTTCAGATTGATCTGAGCGCGCAAGAGGTGGCCGGTGATCGGCTATTGATCGTGCTGCAACAGCCAAACGGCAAGCCACTTCGGGCCATTTTCGGACCCTTCCCCGAAACCTGATTGGAAGAATACTCATGAAAAATGCACTCATCGGCCTGCTGATCGCCGCATTGTCGGCCGGCATACTGGTCTTGCTCATCATCTTTGGCGGCTGGTTTCCGGTCTCGGCGACAGCGCCAGAGCCACCGCTCGTTCAGAACCTGATCCACACGGCCTATGAAAAGGCGGTCGCACGCCAGTCCAAGGATCTGACCATCCCGAGCGATCTCGATGACGAGACGCGGGTGCTGCGCGGGGCCTACAATTTTCAAGCCATGTGCAGTCTGTGCCACACGCCCCCGGGCGCCGAGCGCAGCGTTCAGGCGCAAGGCATGAATCCGTCGCCGCCGGCCCTGCAAGACCTGCTGGCGGATCGTACCCCGGCCGAAGCCTTCTGGGTCATCGACAATGGCGTGCGTATGACGGCCATGCCCGCCTTCGGCCCGACTCACGAGGATGAGGAACTGTGGGCGCTCGTGGCGTTCCTGCAAGACGCCCGTGCGCAGAATGCCGACGGCTATCGCGTGTTGGTGAGCCAAGCACGGCAGCGCTTCAGCGCGGGTGATGGTCATGGCCACAGTCATGGCGAGGGCTCAGCGCCCGGTTTTGAAGACTCGCCGCATCACAAGGAAGACGACGAGACGGATCACGACCACACCGGCCATACTCACGAGCCTGACGAGTCGCCGACGGGAAGTGATCACCATCGGCAGAGATCCGGCGCGCATCATACGCATCAGCACGAAGCAGCCACGCCGGCCAATGTCTCAGCCCGCCTGAGCCACGCGCTGTCCGAGGGCGACGCTTCGGCTTTGCAGGATCTGCCGGCGGCGGATGTGCTGATCTTCGAATCCGGCGGTGTCGAAGACGGATTCGAGGACTATGCGGGTCACCACATGCCCGCCGACATGGCGTTTCTGCGCCAGGTGCAACGCGAGCCGCTGGCACAGACCGTGTTCGAGTTCGGCGAACACGCGCTGGTGGCCAGTCGCGCCCGCCTGTCCGGCGAATTCCAGGAACGGCCGGTTGATCTGATCAGCACCGAAACCCTGCTCCTCAAGCGCGCGGACAATGGTGAATGGAGGGTTCAGCACATCCACTGGTCATCCGGGGAGGCACATTGATGAGGGCACCCAAGACACTGTTGATTGCGGGAATGCTTGCCCTGCTCGCCGCCTGCAGCCCGAAAGGCACGGAACCAACCGGCTTGAAGGCAGATGCCAACGATGCGCCGGTGATGACCGTGTACAAGAGCCCGACCTGCGGCTGCTGTGGCGCCTGGGTGGAGCACATGCGTGACGCGGGGTTCACGATCAAGGTCGTCGAGGAAGCGAATGTCGCGCCGCGCAAGCAGGCGCTGGGCGTGCCATCACATCTGGGCACCTGCCACACGGCGATCGTGGACGGTTACGTCATCGAGGGCCATGTGCCTGCTGAAGATATCCGGCGACTGCTGGCCGAACGGCCCGCCGCCAGGGGCCTGGCTGTGCCGGGCATGCCGATAGGCTCGCCCGGCATGGAAATGGGCGATCGCCACGACCCTTATCAGGTGCTGGTGTTTGACGAGACGGGTGTCGCGACCGTGTTTTCGACACACGCGGATGCGAATTGATCCATGTCAAGGCACAAACGACAAGGTGACCTAAGGTGGACTGTGAATAACCAGATCAGGGGCGCGCTAAACAGATGAGGGGTCGGGGACGACAATTCCTGCTGGCATTCGTGCTCAGCCTGCTTGTGCCATGGCAATTGATGGCGCAGATGGAATTGTTTTCGGCTTCCCATTGTGCGCCCGTTGAAGTCAGTGCGCTTCAGCACACTCCGACCTCTCAGGCCGCCCACGATGAGGGTGCCAGTCACCGGCACGAAGCCTCGGAGCACGCCGACCACGGGCATCACGGTTCCCAGCCGTCACAGCATGATCAGCCCGACAACCAGCACTGCTGCGGCAGCTGCGCCGTGCTGACATCCGCCTCGGGTTTCGTCGCACCGCCGAGTGCGACAGCGAATATGGGTGCGCCACGCAGTCCTACCGCCCAGGCCCACCGTCAGCGGCTGCTACGCCCCCCGCAACGCAGCTGACTCCTCCGCGATCGCTTATTGCCGTGCGTGGTGGCCTTGCGGCTGCGCCCGGCGTCGCTCGGACGTTCATTCGTTGTCCGGACGTGCCTGAATAACTGACATCTGTTGTTCACGCTCAAGCAGATCGCTCCCCTTGTAGCGAATCGTCGCGTGGCCTGAAGGCCAGATCCGCGACAGATCCATCTGTGCACGCCGACGGTGTGCAAGCCCAGGGAGTCAATACCTTGAGAACCAGGATTTTTCTGCCGTCATTGGGAACGGCAATCACGATGTTCGCAGCCGGTCTACTCGGCACGAACGCGCTGGCCCAGCCAGCAACCGACACGCAGGACTTCGAAGGTCGCATCGAGGCGCTGGAGCGCCAACAGCGGGAATGGCTTTCTCCGGATTCCACCGTGCATCTGGCCGGCTACGCCGCAGCAGACTACGTGCGCCCGGAGGTTGGCGACGGTCAGTTCGGCGCCGCCAACTTCAATCCGATTTTCCACTACCAGTACAAGGACATCCTGTTGTTCGAGTCCGAGCTTGAGATCGAACTCGGCGAGGACGGTGAAACCGAATTCGCCCTGGAATATTCGTCGATCGACCTGTTGCTGAACGACCATCTGACCCTGTTGGTGGGCAAGTTTCAGAGCCCGGTCGGCAATTTTCGCCAGAACCTGCACCCGGCCTGGATCAACAAGTTGCCGTCGGCGCCGCCGGGATTTGGTCACGATGGCGCCGCCCCGCTGGCCGAAGTCGGCGTGCAGGCCAGAGGCGGATGGCGGTCCGATGGCGGCTTGCGTCTGAGCTACGCGTTGTTTCTGGGTAATGGACCGGAGCTGGAACTGGCCGGCCATGCGAACGAGGGAGGCGAAGACGGTCACGCGGATGAGGAATCGCCTCCTGCTGACGACCACGCCGACGAGGGGCCAGCCGCTGACGAGCATGACGACGAGCCCGAGCCGGCGTCGATTGAAGCGTTGGTGACCGAGGGCTTTGGAGCCGACCGCGACGGCAACCCGGCTTACGGCGGTCGGCTGGGCATCCTGCCCTTGGCCAATCTGGAACTCGGCCTGTCCTGGGCCGGCGGTGCCGTCGCCCTGCCGGACGAGGCTGATCGCGACCACGTGATTGTCGGCGCCGATCTGTGGTGGCAATGGCGCAATCTGGAGCTGCGCGCCGAGTACGTGCGCAGCGAAGTCGATGCGCTGGCGACCAGCACCGCACCGGATGAGCAGCACTGGCGCACCTTCTACGCCCAGGCAGCCTATGGCCTGAAAACACGTCCCTGGGAGTTCGCTTTGCGCTACACGGATTTCGATTCCAGCGTGGATGAGCTGATCCAGGAGCAATGGGCCTACGGCATCAACTACCTGTTCGCACCCAGCGTCCTCATCAAGCTGGCCTTCGAGAGCAATCAGGGCAGCGATGATCAGGCCACCACCAGCCGCAACCGCTGGCTCGGCCAGGTCGCTTACGGATTTTGAGGAGAACCACAATGAAGATTCTTACAATGACCCGCGTTCGCCGTCTCGGGCTTGGCATCGCCCTCGGTATGCTGTTTCTGGCCGCACAGCCAACCCTGGCCCGCGACCTCAGCAAACCGGCCGGTGATCCGCAGCGCGGTGCCAAGGACTGGGCGCAAAACTGCGTGCGCTGCCACCGCCTGCGTGCGCCGACCGACTTCCGCGATGACGAATGGGAGCCCATCGTCAGCCACATGCGGGTGCGTGGCCAGCTCAGCGGCCAGGAAGCACGCAACATCCTGGCCTTCCTGCAGATTGCCAACTCGCCCACCCTGCCCGTTGCCGAGGTGGCCAGCGCGCCGCGACCGGCATCCAATGGCGCCCAGGGCGAGGTCGTTTATCGCCAGACCTGTCAGGCCTGCCACGCTGCCGATGGGCGCGGCGCCCTGCCCGGCGTGCCGAACTTCACGCATCCGCGTGGTCCGCTGGCCAAGAGCGACGCCGAATTGATGCGAAGCATCCGCGATGGCCTGCAGAGCCCGGGAACCGCCATGGCCATGCCGGCCAAGGGTGGCAATCCCTCGCTCAATGACAAGGAGTTGCAGGCCGTGCTGCAGTTTATCCGGGCGCAATTCGGCGGCGCACCATGACTCACTCAAGACTGCACGGCCCGGGGGTTCTTCATGCCTGACTCCTTTCTCCGCTTCGCTACCGTGGCCGTACTGGTCACGGCAGCGTTGGCACCCACAAGCGCGCTGCCCGAAACCGGACTCCACGCAGAGGATCTTGTACGCGAAGTGCTGGAACGCCACCCCGGTCCGCAGGCCCTGGCGCAAGCTCTCGATGCGGCACAGGCCCGGATCGGTCCAGCCGGCGCATTGCCGGATCCAATGCTGAGCTGGGCGATCGCGCCGGATACCATCGGCGATGAGCGTTTGGGCACGCGGCAGATCTGGCAGCTCAATCAGGCCATCCCCTGGCCGGGCAAGCTGGGACTCAAGCGCGAGGCGGCAGAGGCTGCCAGCAACGCCCAGGCGCAGGATCTGGCGACGCTGCGGCTGCAAGTCACCGAACAGGCGCGGCGGACTTTCGGCCAGTGGTATTTCGTGCATCAGGCGCTGGCGATCAACGCCGACAATCAGGCCTTGCTGAGGGACCTGGGCGAAGTGGCGACGCAGCTGTACGCCAGCGGTCGTGGCACCCAACAGGCCGTCCTGCAAGCGGGATTGCGCGAAGCCAGTTTGCGGCGCGATGCGCTGGAGCTGACCCAACGGCAGCAGGCGATCGCCGCGACGATCAACGCCCTGCGCGACGCGCCGGTGCAGACACCGGTGGGTGAGCCGCTGGTCTGGGCCGAGACGCCCGCGCCTCCGCCGCTGGAGAAGTTGGTAACGATCGCCCATGCCCAACAGCCCGCCCTGCAGGCCCTGGGCGCTCGGGAGCAGATGTACGAGCGCCGCGCCAGCCTGGCCCGGCGCGAATATTTCCCCGACCTGCGCCTGAACTTGAGCCATCTGGGCACGCTCGACCCGCCGGAAAAGCGCTTGCAGGCAGGAATCAGCCTCAACCTGCCACTGAATGTCGGTCGTCGGCGCCAGGAACTCGAAGCGGCACAGGCCGATGTCCAGCGCACGCAGTGGGCGCAACGTGATCTGGCCGGCCAGATTGCCGCTGCCGTCGCCACGGCCCATGCGCAGGCCGAGCAGTCACGCCAGACCCTGGCGCTCTACCGCAGCGAACTGCTGCCCCTGGCCGAGCAGAATTTCGTTGCCGCCCAGGCTGACTGGCGCAGCGGCGCCGGCGACTTCCAGGCCGTCGTCGATGCGCAGCAACAGCTGCTCATGACCCGCCTGGGCGCCGAGCGCGCGCGGGTGGACGAATGGACCGCGCGCGCGGCCCTGGCCCGCCAGGTGGCCGACCCGAATCTGAACTTGTTTGAGGAGACTGGGCCATGACCCCACGCACCCTAATTGTCAGCGCGCTGCTGCTCACCGTGGGCGCCGTGCTCGGCTGGCTGTTTGCCGGCGGCAGTTCACACGATATGGCCGGCGCCGCGACCGGCGGTGACGGCCCCTGTGCCGGCGGTGCCCAGCCCCTGCACTGGGCGGCACCGATGGATCCGAGCTATCAACGCGATGCCCCCGGCAAATCGCCGATGGGCATGGATCTGGTGCCGGTCTGCCCGGGCGGTGGGAGCCCGGGCGGCGCTGATGTCACTATCGATCCGGCCATCGTCCAGAACCTCGGCCTGCGCACCGCCACGGTCGAGCGCCGTGTGCTGTCGCGCGCGATTCCGGCGGTCGGCACGGTCGGTTATGACGAGAACAGTTTCCAGATGATCCACGCCCGCGCCGAAGGCTGGCTGGAGAAGCTGTGGGTCGAAAGCGAGGGCGCAGCCGTGAAGTGCGGTGAGCCGCTCTACGCCCTGTTTTCGCCCAAGCTGGTCGCGGCCGAGCAGGAATATCTGACGGCGCGCGCCTCCGGGCGCGAAGCGCTGATCCAGGCCGCCGGCGAGCGCCTGGCGGCCCTGGGCTACAGCCAGGCGCAGATTCGCACCCTCCGCAGCCGTGGCAAGCCTGCCCTGCAACTGCGGCGGGCAGCGGAAGCCGATGGCGTGGTCGCGATGCTGGGGGTGCGTGACGGGCAGTTCATCGCCCCCGGTACGCACATGATGACGCTGGCCAGTCTGGACACCGTCTGGGTGCTGGTCGATCTGATGGAACGCGATGCCGGCATGGTGCATCAGGGCCTGCCGGCCACGGCCAGCGTCGACGCGTACCCGGGTCGGCAGTGGCACGGCCGGGTCGATTACATCTACCCCAGCCTGGATGCGATGACCCGGACCGTGAAAGTGCGGCTGGTTTTCGACAACAGCGATGGCGCCCTGCGGCCGAACATGTTTACCCGCGCGAGTATCCAGACAGCGGCCCTGGCCGACGCTCTGAGCGTGCCCGCTGCCGCCGTTATCCGCAGCGGTCGTGGCGCGCGGGTGGTGAAGCGCGTGGGCGCTGGCACCTTCGATGTGGTGCCGGTCCGCACCGGCCTGCGGGCCGGCGATGTGGTGCAGGTGCTGGAGGGCCTGGCGGCTGGCGATGAGGTCGTGGTGTCCGGTCAGTTCCTGATCGACTCCGAGGCCAATCTCGATGCCGAGGCGCTGCGTCTGAAGGCGGCCGTGCCGCGCGGCCAGGCCGTCGGCGTCGTCCGCGAGCTGGACGCCTCTGCCGGCACCATCACGCTGGAGCACGGACCGATCACGCCGCTGGGCAAGAACGGTCTGGCCATGCCCGGCATGACCATGCCCTTCGAGCTGGCGACCGACAGCCTCGGGGTACAGCCCGGTGACACGGTGGACGTGACCATCAGCCAAGCGACGGCGGGCCGTTACCAGGTGACGATGCTGCATCCGCATCAGGACAAGAACGCAGACGGGCCCGCGATGGGCGCTGACGCCATGCCCGGCTCGGCAGCCATGGACACGCGCCATGACGCTGATGCCATGGGCGCGGAATCCATGGACGGAACAGCCATGCCGATGGCATCCGGCACGATGCTGACCCGTGGACGCGTGGTCGCGGTTGATCTGGACCAGCGGCGCATCACGCTGGAGCACGAGGCCATCGAGTCCATGGGCATGCCGGCGATGACCATGCCCTTTCCCGTGGCTCCCTCAATTGACCTGAACGCCGTGAAAGCCGGCGATGAACTGACCTTCGGCCTGGATCCCCAAACCATGGCCGTCAACCAACTGGAGATCAAAAAATGACGATTGAAAAAACACCCATTGCCCTGGCCCTGATCTTGATCGCCGGCGCCGCTTCCGGCACGGCCACCGCCGGCTCGGGCGGCCATGGCATGGACGGTCACGACAAGGGCGGGCACATGACTCAGGGCGCCGGGCCGGGGCACGGCATGGATGACGGCGCCATGAGGATGTCTTCCGACGCCATGCAGGACGGGATGAATGCCGGCATGACCCAGGGTGAAGTCGTGGCCGTCGATCGCGAGAAACGGCGGCTGACACTGAAGCATGAACACATCGATAGCCACGACATGCCCGGCATGACCATGCCGTTTCCGGTCGGCGCTGATGTCGATATGGACGCGGTCAAACCGGGTGACCAGGTTCGGTTCAGCCTCAAGCCGGGCACGATGATGATCGACAAGCTGGAGCCGCCACGTTGATTGCACGGATTATCGACTGGTCGGTCAACAACCGGCCGCTGGTCCTGATCGCGACGCTGTTCCTGGTCGCGGCCGGGCTGTTGGCGGTCAAAGACACGGCGGTGGATGCCATTCCGGATCTGTCCGACGTGCAGGTCATCATCCGCACGCCGTTCCCGGGCCAGGCGCCGCGCGTGGTCGAAGAACAGGTCACCTATCCCCTGTCCACCGCGATGCTCGCCGTGCCCGGTGCGGCCACCGTGCGCGGCTATTCGTTTTTCGGCGATTCCTACGTCTACATCCTGTTCGAGGACGGCACCGATCCCTATTGGGCCCGCTCGCGGGTGCTGGAGTATCTGTCCCAGGTGGCGCCCAATCTCCCGGCCGATGCGCGGCCGGCGCTGGGACCGGATGCGACCGGGGTAGGTTGGGTCTACGAGTACGCACTGGTGGATCGCACGGGCCAGCACGACCTGTCCCAGCTCACCTCGCTGCAGAACTGGTTCCTGAAATACGAGCTGCAGACGGTGGAAGGTGTCTCGGAGGTCGCGACCGTCGGCGGAATGGTGCGCCAGTACCAGGTCGTGATCGATCCGGACAAGCTGCGCTCGCTGAACATGCCGCTGATGGTGGTACACAAGGCCATTCAGGCCGCGAATCAGGAATCCGGCGGCGCTGTGGTTGAAATGGCCGAGGCCGAATACATGGTGCGGGCCACCGGCTATCTCACCAGCATCGCCGACCTGGAAGCGATTCCTCTGCGGACGACGGCCCAGGGCGTTGTTGTGCGTCTGGCCGATGTGGCCGAGGTCCGGCTCGGGCCACAACTGCGCCGGGGCATCGCCGAGCTGAACGGTGAAGGCGAAGTCGTCGGCGGCGTGATCGTGATGCGCTTCGGCGGTAACGCCCAGGCGACCATCGAACGGGTCAAAGCCAAGCTCAAGCTGCTGGACTCCAGCCTGACCGATGGAGTCGAGGTGGTGTCGGTGTACGTCCGCTCCGAGCTGATCGGCCGGGCAGTCAGCAATCTCTACCGTAC
>JBFJTN010000063.1:0-15996 GCA_041625325.1 Oceanococcus sp.
GCGTCACGCGAATCGATGCTGCGGAAATCGCCCACCATCACCCGCTGGGACAGCTCGCCCAGGGCGCCGGCCAGTTCCACCCCGGTCGGCCCGGCGCCGACCACCACGAAATTCAGCAGGGCGCGCCGGCGCTCGGGATCGCTCTCGGCCTCGGCCAGTTCGAAGGCCTGGAAGATCCGGTGGCGCATCTCAAGGGCGTGTTCGATGGTTTTCAGGCCGGGGGCGATGTGGCGCCATTCCTCGTGGCCGAAGTACTGGTGTTTCACCCCGGTGGCCACGATCAGGGTGTCGTAGGCCAGCTCGCCGCGCTCGTGCATCACCAGCTGAGCTTCGGTATCGATGTCGTAGACGGTGGACATGAGCGTGCGCACGTTCTTGTGCCGTCGCAGCACCACCCGCTGCTGGGCGGAGATGTCGCCCACGGTGAGTATGCCGGTGGCCACCTGGTAGAGCAGGGGCTGGAACAGGTGGAAGTTGCGCTTGTCCAGCAGGGTCACGTCGTAGCCCGAGCCGCCCAGCTTGCGTGCGGCAAACAGGCCGCCGAAACCACCGCCGATGATCACGATCTTGTGTTTGTGCATCGCAGCATTCTAAGCAATGCTTGCCCGCCAGACCAGTCGTGCCGGTACACTGGCTTGTCGGAACCCACCGCATCGTGGCGCGGGCGGCACGCTGCTGTCCGCTGGGGCGGCTCGCCCCCGGCCCGGTCGGCGCCGTGATCGACACCCCCACCGTCCTGCTCGCGAAATGTTTGCATGTGTCTGATCGCCCTGTCCTGGCAACCCGAAAAGCCCCATCCGCTGGTCCTGATCGCGAACCGGGACGAGCAGCATGCCCGGCCCACGGCGGCGCTGGACTTCTGGTCCGATGCGCCGGACATCCTGGCCGGTCGCGACCTGCAGCAGGGCGGCAGCTGGCTGGGCCTGGCGCGGCGTGGCGCCTTTGCCGCGCTGACCAACTACCGCCAGCCGGGAACCCCGGCCGGCACGCGCTCCCGGGGCCATCTGGTGGCGGACTTCCTGCGCGGCAGCCAGCCGCCGCTGGACTACGCCCGGGCCGTGGCGGCGCAGGCCGAGCACTACGATGGCTTCAATCTGCTGCTCGGCGATCGCGAACAGCTGGTCTACTACGGCAATCGCGCGGGAACGGCGCCGCAGTTGTTGCCGCCGGGCGTTTATGGCCTGAGCAATGCGGTGCTGGACAGCCCCTGGCCCAAGCTGGAGGCGGTGCGCGATGGTCTGGCCGCCGAACTGGAAGCGGACAACAGTTCCCCTGAACCGCTGATGCGACTGATGCTGCGACGCGAGGCCTACCCCGATCCGGAACTGCCGGACACCGGCGTGGGTCTGAGCCTGGAGCGCATGCTCAGCCCGCCCTTCATCTGCACCCCGATCTATGGCACGCGCTGCACCACCTGGATGCGCTGGGATGCGCGGGGCGCCGACATGCTGGAGCGCAGCTATGATCCCGCCGGAGAGCTCACCGGGGAGGTCCGGCGGCGCATGGAGTGGCAGGCGCCGGCGGCGCGACCCTGACACCGTCAGGCCCCGTCCACAGGAGTAGGTGATGGAACAGAAAATTCAGAAGTCTGACGCGCAGTGGCGAGCCCAGCTCAGCGAGCTGCAGTACAAGGTCACCCGCAGGAAAGGCACCGAACGGGCCTTCACCGGGGAATACCATGACTGCCACGAAGCCGGGCAGTACCACTGCATCTGCTGCGATCAGCCCCTGTTTGACGCCGCGTCCAAATTCGACTCGGGGACCGGCTGGCCCAGCTTCACCGCGCCGATCTCGGCCGAAGCGATCAGCGAGAAGCGCGACTTCAGCCTGTTCATGCGCCGCACGGAGGTGCTGTGCAGTCGCTGCGATGCACACCTGGGCCATGTGTTCCCGGATGGTCCGGCGCCGACCGGCCTGCGCTACTGCCTGAATTCGGCGGCCCTGAAACTGGCGCCGGCCGCGGACTGAGCCGCGCCATGGCCGCGGCCAGGGCCTGGCGGGATTCGGTCAGGCCGTCGCGGCGATACCGGCGTATGGCGCTGCGATAGTCGTCCAGGCGGAGCAGGAAACGCTGGATGTCGTAGCCGCTGAGCTCGCGCAGGCAGCCCCGCTCACCGATGCCCATTTTCTGCACCATGTGCGCATTCAGGCGTTGCTCCACCGCCGCTTCCGGCAGCAGCAGCATGGGCTTGCCCAGCCACAGCGCCTCCGCCGCCAGCTGGTGGCCTGCGGTGGCGATCACCGCCGCGCAGCCGGCCAGATCCTCGACGAAGCCCTGCTGGCTGGGCGGCCGGAACAGCAGGTTTTCGTCCCGCCCTTCGCGTTCGGCACCATAGATCACCACCGGCCGGCCGCAGGCCCGCAGCGCCTGATCCAGGGCATCATGCAGCTGGTGCGTTCCCTTGTTGAAATAGGCCAGCAGATACTCGCCCTGCCGCGGCTCGGCCGCGTAAACCAGTGGCCGCAGGATGGGGCCCACCACACTCACATTGGGGTAGCGGGCTTCGGCCGGATAGAAGCTGGACACAATGGCGTGCTGTGGTCGCCCCATCATCGCCAGATAGCCGAAGCGGTCCCGCTGGGCCAGCAGGCGGTCCTCAGCGGGAAAGCTCGGCCGGCAGTAGGCCATGATGCCCACATGATCCAGGCTGATCCGCGGGATTCCGCGCGCGCGGGCCAGCTGATGGGACCAGGCTTCGGAGTCCGAGATCACCAGATCGGGCGCAAAGCGGTCCCAGCTGGCGGCCAGCTGGCGGGTCCGCGCGCCGCCGAACAGCAGGTCCATGCTCAGGCGCAGATTGCGCTTCACGGTCAGGGCCGGGTCGATGCTGCCGCCCGGCCCATAGTGATAATGAATGCAGGGGATCAGCTCGCAGTCGTGCTGATCCTTCATCACCGCATAGGCATCGGGTCCGGCGTAGACACGGACCTCGTGTTCGCGGCTCAGCCACTCGAGCATCGCGCTGCTGCGCATCGCGTGGCCCCGGCCATAGCCCATCACCCCGTAGGCAATCCTCATCCGGGCGTCCTGTATTGCGTGGGCCGTCAGGCTAAGCGGGCGGGATGGGAATCAGATGACAGCCGGACGACAGTTCGATGACGCCGCCGCAGCAGGGGCAGCGGGATGAAGCCCTGTTTGCATTGACAATTTTGTGCCGCTTACCTACTGTCCATCGTACGGGGTTCTGCGGCTCCGGCGCAGTCTGCCGGGCCGAATCAATCACAGAGAAGGCAATGAAAGCAAAGATTCACGCGTTGCTGCTGGCAGCGGGCTGTGCGGTGGTGCCGCAGGCGCAGGCCGGCTGGTTCGACTGGCTCGGCGAGATGGACGCCAGCGGCTTCTATGCCGGTGGGGCAATGAACGTGACCAAGGCCACCGGCCAGCTGAACCGGCGCCTGGGCGGGGAGAACGATTTCGGGGAAGGCCAGAGCCTGCGCATCGAGGAGCCGGGCTTCATCACCACGGCGATCCTGCGCGGCGGCTACCAGCTGTTCGACTTTCTCTCGGTGGAGGCGCACTACGGCTTTCCGCTGGACTCCGACCGGATCGAGAATGACAGCAACTCGCAGCAGTTCAAGCTGAAAACCCTGCAGGGCATCTACCTGAAGCCGCAGCTCAACATCGGCGAATCCTTCGCCCTGTTCGGGCGGCTGGGTTACACCAAGTTCGACTTCGACGTGAACTGCTACTCCACCAGCAGCCAGTTCCCCGAACCCACCGCTTGCGGCCAGGACGAAAACGGCAATGCCGTGCGTAGCCGCAGCTTCTCCGACAGCGGCCTGGGCTGGAGCGGCGGGGTGCAGTTGCGCCTGGCGTCATCCACCCGGCTGGCCTTCGAGTACTCCCAGCACTATGACGAGGACGATGTGCAGGTCTTCGGTATCGGTGTGGGGGTGACCTACCTCTTCGGCGGAGAGGGCGGCGACGGCTATTACGACGACGACGAAGACGACGACGATTACTACTGAGGGCCGGCCTGCGGCGCACCCGGGCGCTGCGTCAGCCCGCTAGGTTCCTCGCCGTTCGCGGCCTGGCCGCCGTCATGCTTCTGCATGTCCCAAAGCCGGGCATACAGCCCGCCCAGGGCCAGCAGTTCCGCGTGGCTGCCGCGTTCAGCCACCCGGCCCGCATCCAGCACGATGATCTGATCGGCATCCACCACGGTGGACAGCCGGTGCGCGATGACCAGGGTCGTACGCTGCTCGGCCACTTCCCGCAGGGCCTGCAGGATGGCCCTTTCGGACACCGAATCCAGCGACGAGGTCGCCTCGTCGAAGATCAGGATGCCGGGGTTCTTCAGGATGGTCCGGGCGATGGCGATGCGCTGCTTCTCGCCACCTGACAGTTTCAGGCCGCGTTCGCCCACCACCGTGTCCAGGCCGTCGGGCAGCTGGGCCAGGAAGTCCTCCAGGTGGGCCAGCCGGGCGGCGCGCCGGACATCCGCTTCGCTGGCGCCGGGCCGGCCGTAGGCGATGTTGTAACCGATGCTGTCATTGAACAGCACGGTGTCCTGCGGCACCACCCCGATATTGGCGCGCAGGCTGTCCTGGCTGTAACGGGTCAGCGGCAGTTCATCGATCTCGACGGCGCCGCCCTGAGGATCGTAGAACCGGAACAGCAGGCGGGCCAGGGTGGATTTGCCGGCGCCGCTGCTGCCGACAACGGCCACCTTGTGGCCGCGCGGAATTTCGAAATCGATGCCGCGCAGGATCGGCCGGTCGGGGCGGTAGGCGAAAGCCAGCTGACGGAAGCGCACGGTGGCCGGTCCGGGCGGCAGGGCCACGGCGTCCGGTGCATCGGTCACCCGTGCCGGCACGTCGAGCAGGGCGAACATGCGTGACATGTTGGCCAGGGACTGCTTGATCTCGCGATAGACGAAACCCAGGAAATTCAGCGGCACGAACAGCTGGATCATGTAGGCGTTGACCATGACCAGATCACCGATGCTCATGCTGCCGCGCGCGACCGCTCCGGCAGCCATCAGCATCATGGCCGTGACCGCCGCGGCGATGATCAGGGCCTGCCCGCCATTGAGGGTGGCCAGGGACAGACGGCTGCCGACCATGGCCTCTTCCCAGCGCCGCAGATTGCGGTCGTACTCGCTGGCTTCAAAGGCCTCGTTGCCGAAATACTTCACCGTCTCGTAATTCAGCAGGGAATCGATGGCCCGGGTGTTGGCCCGCGAATCCAGGGTGTTCTGCCGGCGCACATGGCCCGTCCGCCATTCGGTGACCCAGATCGACCAGGCGATATAGATGCTGACCGCTATCAGGATGACCAGGCCGTAGCTCCAGCCGAAGGCGGTGAGCAGGATGACCGTGACCAGACCGATCTCCAGCAGGGTGGGCACGATGTTGAACAGCATGAAGCGCAGGATGAAGCGCACCCCGCCCACGCCGCGCTCGATGTCGCGGGACAGACCGCCGGTGCGGCGGGACAGGTGGAAATCCAGATCCAGTCGGTGCAGGTGATTGAACACCCCCAGGGAGACCTGGCGCATGGCGTTCTCGGTGACCCGCCCGAACACCAGGTCACGCAGCTCGCCGAAGCCGACGGTGGCGAAGCGCAGGCCGCCATAGGCGAGCAGCAGGCCCACCGGTACCGCCACCGCGGCGGCACCCTGTGCATCCATCGCGTCGACGATCAGCTTGAGCAGATAGGGCAGCAGGACGTTGGCCAGCTTGGCCACCACCAGCAGGGCCATGGCCAGGGCGATGCGCTGCGGATACTGGCGCAGATAGGGCCACAGGCGCCAGACCACCCGCCATTCGCCAGAACCGCTGGCGGCTTCGGGGTCACTGGACAGATGGCGCATGCGGAATCACGGTGGGAAAAACGGCATTGTGCCTGAGCCGGACCGGGGCCGGCTCGCGGCAATGGCCCGCAGGCGCTCGCGCAAGGTGCGGGCGGCGGCCTTCAGTCCTGCGTGGCGCCCTGGCGCATGGTGAGGATGGCGCGCAGCACCTCGCGCCGGCAGATCTGCCCGATCAGGCGATTGTCTTCCACCACCGGGTAGCACTTGTAGGGCGAATTGACGAAACGGCTGGCCACCTCGACGATGCTGTCATCGGCATCGACAGTGATGACATCGCGGCTCATCACGTCATCCACCTTGCCGCCGAAACCCTGCTCGTAGCCGGCGTTCAGGGCCAGCTTCATGCAGTCCAGTTCGCTCAGCATGCCGACGATATTGCCCAGTTCATCCACCACCGGGGCGCTGGCCAGTTCCTGTTCCTGCAGCTTGTACACGGCATCAAGCAGGGCCTGCTCGGGCCGGAACTTCAGCCGGGCGCTGCTCATGTAGTCGCGGACATTCAGCTTGTGCAGCACGCGCTGTCTCCTGTGTTGCTGACTCAGTTCGGGCGCGTGGCGGGGTTCTCGCACTGGCGCGGCTTGCCGGCCGCCGCACAGGCACAGTCATAGCCGTCCTGGCTGGCCACTCCGCCGCAGCTGCCCTTGATGGGTTTGTTGCGCATGGCGCCGACCGCCATGCCGGCGACGGCCAGAAGCATGACGAAGAAGCTGACGAGGATCATGTTGAGCATGCGGGGGCTCCGATTGAGCGGGCTTCAGTCATTGGGCAAGGCTGAGGCAGGAAATGTTCCGCGGGATGGTGGGTACGGATTTCGGTACGGACCTGCTTGAAGCAGCTGCCTTGTGCAATGGGCCCAAGGCGACCTGACATGCTGCTGCGGCCGACGCTCGCTCGGAACGGGCGGGTTGCTGGCGCTCGGGCTCCTGCCCTCGCTGCGCTTTTGATCCCGTCCGGCCGGCCATCCATGGCCGGCGTTCGCGGCGCGCGCGAGCTGTGCTCGCGCAAGCTTGCGCCGCTCACCCCCCGAAGTCGTCGAGCATGATGTTCTCGTCCTCGACGCCGAGGTCCTGCAGCATCTTGATCACGGCGGCGTTCATCATGGGCGGGCCGCACATGTAGAACTCGCAGTCCTCCGGCGCCGGATGATCCTTGAGGTAGTTCTCGTAGAGCACCTCGTGGATGAAGCCGGTGTAGCCGTCCCAGTTGTCCGCGGGCAGCGGATCGGACAGCGCCACATGCCATTCGAAGTTGTCGTTCTCCTTCGCCAGCATGTCGAAATCCTCGACATAGAACATCTCGCGGCGCGAACGGGCGCCGTACCAGAAGCTCATCTTGCGCTTGGACTTGATCCGGCGCAGCTGGTCGAAGATGTGCGAGCGCATCGGCGCCATGCCGGCGCCACCGCCGACGAAGACCATCTCGGCTTCGGTTTCCTTGGCGAAGAACTCGCCGAAGGGGCCGGAGATGGTGACCTTGTCACCCGGCTTGAGATCGAAGATGTAGCTGGACATGATGCCCGGCGGATAGTCCTGCATATGCCCGGGCGGCGGCGTCGCGATGCGCACGTTGAGCATGATGATGCCCTCTTCCTCCGGGTAGTTCGCCATCGAGTAGGCCCGCAGGGCGCCCTCCTTCGGATGCGACTTGAGGTCCCACAGCTTGAACTTGTCCCAGTCGTCGCGGAAACGCTCCTCGACCTCGAAGTTCTTGAAATCGATGGCCTTGGGCGGGCATTCGATCTGGATGTAGCCGCCGGCACGGAAGTCGACGTTCTCGCCTTCGGGCAGTTCCAGGACCAGTTCCTTGATGAAGGTGGCCACGTTGTGGTTCGAGCGCACCGTGCACTCCCACTTCTTGACCCCGAAGACCTCCTCGGGCACCTCGATCTTCATGTCCTGCTTGACCGCCACCTGGCAGGACAGGCGATCGCCCTCGCGGGCCTCGCGCTTGGTGATCAGCGAAGTTTCGGTGGGCAGGATGGAGCCGCCGCCCTCGTGCACCTTGACCCGGCACTGGGCGCAGGTGCCGCCGCCGCCGCAGGCGGAGGGCACGAACAGGCCGGCATCGGCCAGGGTGCCGAGCAGCTTGCCGCCGACCGGCACGTCAATGGTACGTTCGCCATTGACCTCGATGGACACGTGGCCGGAGGCGACCAGGCGGGAACGGGCCGCCAGGATGATGCCGACCAGGGCCAGCACGATGGCGGTAAACAGGGTGACGCCCAGGATGATTTCGGTCATGAGTTCGTCTCTCCCTTACAGCTGGACGCCGGAAAAGGCCATGAAGCCCAGCGCCATCAGGCCAGCGGAGATGAAGGTGATGCCCAGACCCTGCAGGCCGTCCGGGACGTCGGAATACTTGAGCTTCTCGCGGATGCCGGCCAGCGCGGCAATGGCCAGTGCCCAGCCGGCGCCGGAACCCAGGCCGTAGGTGACGGATTCGGCGAAGTTGTAGTCGCGCTCGACCATGAACAGCGAGCCGCCCAGAATCGCACAGTTCACCGTGATCAGCGGCAGGAAGATGCCCAGGGCGTTGTAGAGCGCCGGGAAATACTTGTCCAGGGTCATTTCCAGGATCTGCACCATCGCCGCAATGATGCCGATGTAAGAGATCAGACCGAGGAAGGACAGGTCGACCTCGGGCAGGCCCGCCCAGCTCAGGGCGCCGTCCTTGAGCAGGTAGGTATAGATCAGGTTGTTGGCCGGCACCGTGATGGTCTGCACCACGACCACGGCAATGCCCAGGCCGACCGCAGTGGAGATCTTCTTCGACACGGCCAGGAAGGTGCACATGCCCAGGAAGAAGGCCAGGGCCATGTTCTCCACGAACACGGCCTTGAGGAACAGGTTGATATACGCTTCCATCACTAGGCCTCGGTGCGGTGCACGGCGTGGATCTGGTAGTCAGGCTTCTCCACCTGGATCGGCTTCCAGACCCGGATCGCCCAGATCATCAGGCCGATGATGAAGAAGGCCGACGGCGGCAGCAGCATCATGCCGTTGGGCGTGTACCAGCCGCCCTCGGTCACCAGCGGCAGGATTTCCACCCCGAACAGGGTGCCGGCGCCAAACAGCTCGCGGAAGAAGCCCACGATGAGCAGGATCACGCTGTAGCCCAGACCATTGCCGAAGCCGTCCAGGGCACTGGGCAGGGGCGGGTTCTTCATGGCGAAGGCTTCGGCCCGGCCCATCACGATGCAGTTGGTGATGATCAGGCCGACGAAGACCGACAGCTGCTTGGAGATCTCGTAGGCGTAGGCCTTGAGCAACTGGTCCACCACGATCACCAGCGAGGCAATGATGGTCATCTGCACGATGATGCGGATGTTGCTGGGGATATGGTTGCGGATCAGGCTGATGAAGAAGTTCGAGGCGGTGGTCACCGCGGTCAGCGCCAGGCACATGATCACGGCGGTGTTCATGTTCGAGGTGACGGCCAGGGCCGAGCAGATGCCCAGCACCTGCAGCGCGATGGGATTGTTGTCCCAGACCGGCTCGACGACGATTTTCTTGGCGTCTTGCATCAGGATTGTCCTTGCTTCAGATTGCGCAGGAAGGGTGCGAACCCGTTGTCGCCCATCCAGAATTGCAGCAGGTAGGTGACCCCGTTGCTGGTCAGCGTCGCGCCTGCCAGCGCGTCCACCTTGTGCTCGGCATGCGGGGTGTCCTCGCTGACACCGCCCTTGGCCAGGCGGATCGCGGGTTCGTAGCTCAGGTCAACGGCGCCCTTGCGCGGCTTCCAGCTGGCGCTGGACATTTCCGGGTTGGCGCCCTGCGCCGGGTAGACCTTCTTGCCTTCCCACTGGGCCTTCCAGGCCGGGTTGTCGACTTCGCCGCCCAGGCCCGGGGTTTCCGCGTGCTCGTAGAAGGACAGGCCGATGATGGTATTGCCGTCGCCCTTGAGCGCCAGGAAGCCGTGCAGGGTGGACCACAGGCCGTAACCGCGCACCGGCAGGATCAGTTTCTCGATCCGCCCCTGGGCGTCGCGGGTCAGGTAGATGGTGGCGTAGCGCTCGCGCATCTTGATGCTGGCGATGTCGTCTTCCGGCGCAAGTGCTTCGGCCTGGGCCGGATCCTTGGAGGCCTTGCGCTGGTCGTAGCTGGTCGGGTCGATGTGATCGGCAAACTCGCCCGTCTCGAGATCGACCACCCGCGCCTCCACCTCGGCGAAGGCCTCGGCCACGCTGCGGCCGGCCAGATCGATGCCGGCGACCTGCACGATGTTCTTCTGCTTGTCCGCCAGCTTGTTGGCGGTCTGCAGCGGTTTCAGCTGAACCGCGGCGACCGAGACGAAGATCGAGCAGACCAGGCACAGGGCGACGGCCACGATGATGGTCTTGGCCATGCTGTCATTGGGCATGTTCTTGAGTCCCATGGCGTGCTCCTCAGGCCGCTTCGGCTGCGGTGCGCAGCTTGCGGCGTTTGACGTTGGCGCGGACCACGCCGTAGTCGATCAGCGGGGCAAAGATGTTGGCGAACAGGATGGCCAGCATCATGCCTTCGGGGAAGGCCGGGTTGACCACCCGGATCAGCACCACCATGAAGCCGACCAGCAGGCCGAAGATCAGGCGGCCGGTATTGGTCATCGCCGCCGACACCGGGTCGGTGGCCATGAAGATCATGCCGAAGGCGAAGCCGCCCAGGGTCAGATGCCAGTACCAGGGCATGCCGTACATCGGGTTGGAGTCGCTACCGATGGCATTGAACAGCAGGGTGGTCAGGAACATGCCGGCGAACACGCCCGCCATGATCCGCCAGGAGGCCACCTTGGTCAGCAGCAGGAAGCCGGCGCCGAGCAGGCAGGCCAGGGTGGAGGTTTCGCCCAGCGAGCCCGGAATGGTGCCGAAGAAGGTCTGCATCCAGCTGATGCCGGCCGCCTCGATCCCGGCCACCCCTTCCAGGGCGGCGATGCCCAGCGGGGTGGCGCCGGTGTAGCCGTCGGCCGCGATCCACACGGCGTCACCGGACATGGCGGCCGGATAGGCGAAGAACAGGAAGGCGCGACCGGTCAGGGCCGGGTTGAGGAAGTTCTTGCCGGTGCCGCCGAAGACTTCCTTGCCGATGACCACGCCGAAGCTGATGCCCATGGCGGCCATCCACAGCGGGGCGGTGGGCGGCATGGTCAAGGCAAACAGGATGGAAGTGACGAAGAAGCCTTCGTTGACCTCGTGGTTGCGCACCGCGGCGAACAGGACCTCCCAGAAGCCGCCGACCGCGAAGGTGACCAGATAGACCGGCAGGAAGTACCAGAAGCCGAACCAGAAGTTGTCCCAGACGCTGCCGGGATCATGGCCGGCGCCGAACAGTTCGATCAGGTGGCCGCGCCAGCCGGGGGCCTGGTCCACGCCCAGCGACTGCAGGGCCAGGTTGGCCTGCAGGCCGGTGTTGTAGCAGGCCGCGATCACGCAGGGCATGACCGCCAGCCAGACGTAGATCATCACCCGTTTCAGATCAATGCCATCGCGCACATGCGGTGCGCCCTTGGTCACGTCCGGCGGGGAGTAGAAGAAGGTGTCCACCGCCTCGTAGACGGCATAGAACTTCTCGAAGCGGCCGCCCTTGGCAAACAGCGGGTGCAGCCGGTCCAGGTAATTGCGCAGGGGAGATGCCATCAGCCTTCTCGCTCAATCTGTTCCAGATTGGCCCGCAGATAAGGGCCGAAGTTGTATTTGCCGACGCAGACGAAGGAGCACAGGGCGAGGTCTTCCTCGTCCAGCTCCAGGCAGCCCAGCTCCTGGGCGCTGTCCGTGTCCTTGACCACCAGGGCGCGCAGCAGCTGCGTGGGCAGCACGTCCAGCGGCATCACTTCCTCGTAATTGCCGATGGGCACCATGGCGCGCGGGCTGCCGTTCTGGCTGGTGGAGAAATCGAAGGTCTTGGTGGCCCGCTGCAGGGCGGAGACGAAGACATTGATGGCCGAGAACTTGTTTGGGCCCGGCTGAATCCAGCCGAACAGCTCGCGCTCGCCGCCCTCGGCCAGCACCGACAGCTGCAGGTGGTAACGGCCCAGGAAGCTGGCCCAGCCGGCGGCGCGTCGCCCCGACCAGATCGAGCCGGCGATCACGCGGCAGTCGGAACATTCGCGCAGCTGGTCGGTGATCAGCTCGCTGGTGGAGGCGCCCAGGCGGGTGCGGATCAGGCGCGGCTCCATGATCTTGGGGCCGCCCAGCGCGATGACCCGCTCGGTCGGCAGCTGTCCGGTGGCGAACAGGCGGCCGATGGCGATGACATCCTGGTAATTGATGTGCCAGACCACGCGCTGGGCGCTGGCCGGGTACAGGAAATGGATATGCGTGCCGACCAGGCCTGCCGGATGCGGGCCGGAAAATTCGGCCACGCTGAGGTTGGCCAGCTGCGGCGCCGGGATCGAGGCGCCCTGCGCCTGGCACAGGAACAGGCGCGGGCTCAGGGTGCTGAGCAGGCGCAGCCCGCGCTGGAAGTTGTCCGGGTCATCCGCGATGACCGCGGCGGGGTCGGCCGCCAGCGGATTGCTGTCCATCGCGGTGATGAACAGGGCCGCCGGCTGACTGTCCGGCGCCGGGATCTTGCTGTAGGGCCGGGTGCGGAAGCTGGTCCACAGACCCGAGCGCAGCAGATTCTGGCGCACGATGTCCGCGTCCAGGCTCTCCAGCTCGGCGTCGTCGTAGCTGTCGAAGCTTTCCGCCTCGTCGCCGTCCAGCTTGATGACCACCGACTGCAGGGCCCGCTTGTGGCCGCGGTTGATCGCCTCGATCTCGCCCGCGCCGGGCGCGGTGAAGATCACGCCGGGGTTCTTCTTGTCCTCGAACAGCGGCTGGCCCAGCTTGACCCTGTCACCTTCGCTGACCAGCATGGTGGGCTTCATGCCGACGTAGTCCTGCCCGATCAGGGCGACGCGACTGATGTTCGGCCCCTGGTCTATGCTCTGGCGCGGCGCGCCATTGATTGGCAGCGTCAGCCCTTTCCTGATACGAATGTGCATGGCGCGGATCGACTGTTAGTGATTGATGGGTCTGCCTTTTTCATGGGCAGAGCGCCCAGCGTCCGTGGCTGCCAAGCGCGTTTCCGACCGGCAATCTTAGTCGATACAGGGGCTTGCGCGCCAGCCGCGTCGCTGCGGGCCGGCCAGCCCTGCCCGGCAGAAGCGGATGGCTTTTCTCCGCGTGGCCTCGGCGCGGGCCCGCCAATAAAAAAGGCGGAGGTGCAAGCACCTCCGCCTAATGCCGTCCGGGTGTCGTGACACACCCGGGAGTGGCGCGGGATCAGATCAGGAGTTGGTGAACTCCGGATAGGCTTCCAGGCCGCATTCGGCGATGTCGACACCTTCGTACTCTTCCTCTTCGGTGACACGGATACCCATGATCGCCTTGAGGATGCCCCAGACAATGAGGCTGGCGCCGAAGACCCAGACAAAGATCGTCGCGGCACCGATCAGCTGGCCGCTGAAGGTCGAGCCGCTGTTGGTCAGCGGCACCACCAGCAGGCCGAGCAGGCCGCAGGTGCCGTGCACCGAGATGGCGCCCACCGGATCGTCGATCTTCAGCTTGTCCAGCAGCAGGATGGAGAAGACCACCAGAATGCCGCCGGCCACGCCGAACAGGGTCGCGGTCAGCGCGGTCGGGGTGCTCGGCTCGGCGGTGATCACCACCAGGCCGGCCAGTGCGCCGTTCAGCGCCATGGTCAGGTCCGCCTTGCCGAACAGCAGACGGGCCGTGGCCAGAGCGGCGACCAGGCCACCGGCAGCGGCCGTGTTGGTGTTCAGGAACACCATGGCCACCGAGGCCGAGTTGGAGATGTCACCCAGCTTCAGCACCGAGCCGCCATTGAAGCCGAACCAGCCCATCCACAGGATGAAGGTGCCCAGGGTGGCCAGCGGCAGGTTGGCGCCGGGGATCGGCTGGACCTTGCCATCGGCGCTGTACTTGCCCTTGCGGGGACCCAGCAGCAGCACGCCCGCCAGGGCGGCGGCCGCACCGGCCATGTGCACGATGCCGGAGCCGGCGAAGTCCGAGAAGCCCAGGTCGCCCAGGGTATACATGCCGAAGACCGCGTTGCCGCCCCAGGTCCAGGCGCCTTCCATCGGGTAGATGAAGCCGGTCATGACCACGGCGAAGAGCAGGAAGCTCCACAGCTTCATGCGCTCGGCCACGGCGCCGGAGACGATGGACATGGCAGTGGCGACAAACACCACCTGGAAGAAGAAGTCAGACGCGCCGGCGTAGATCGAGCCGCCGCGGAAGCCGTCTTCGCGCTCGGCGAACTCGCCCAGCACCGCGTCGGCGTCCACCTGACCAATGCCGGAGAGGAAGATCTCTCCGCCGTACATGATCGCGTAGCCGCAGACCAGGTACATGATGCAGGAGACCGCGAACAGCGCCACGTTCTTGGTCAGGATTTCCGTCGTGTTCTTGGCCCGCACCAGGCCGGCTTCCAGCATCGAAAAGCCGGCAGCCATCCACATCACCAGGGCGCCACAGACCAGGAAGTAAAAGGTGTCGATGGCGTACTGCAGTTCGTAGATATGATTTTCCATGTTTAAAACTCCCGTTGAGCGGGGCGCTTAGAGCGCGTCGCTGCCGGACTCGCCGGTGCGGATTCGAATGGCCTGCTCGAGGGTGGTGACAAAGATCTTGCCGTCGCCGATCTTGCCGGTCTTGGCCGCCTTGTTGATGGCGTCGATCGCGCCATCCAGCTGGGCATCATCCACGCCCACTTCGATCTTCACCTTGGGCAGGAAGTCGACGACATACTCGGCCCCCCGATACAGCTCCGTGTGACCCTTCTGCCGCCCGAAACCCTTGACTTCGGTGACCGTGATGCCCTTCACCCCAACTTCGGAAAGGGCTTCGCGCACCTCGTCGAGCTTGAAGGGCTTGATGACAGCGGTAATCAACTTCATCGTAATTGCTCCTTGTGACCAAATCGGTGGGCGAATCGCCCGTACCTGCCGAGCCCTTCAAGCACACAGCGTGCCAATTGGGCCAAGGCGGCATCGCCGTTAGAATTCCGGGCACAAGGCAGGGGCCGGCCCGCCGACCGCACCAACTTGGTGCATGAACAGAAAAGGTGCAACGATGTCACGACCCAATCCAGTGCAAGAGCTGGCGGACCGCCTGTCGCAGGTGCTTCCGCCGGGTCTGGCGGCGGCCCGCGACGAGCTGAAGGACAACTTCCGGGCGGTGCTGCAGGCCCAGCTGGGCGAGATGAACCTGGTGAGTCAGGAACAGTTCGCGGTGCAGAAGGAACTGCTGCTGCGCCTGCGCAAGCGCATCAGCGAGCTGGAACAGCGCCTGGCTGCCCTGGAAGAGGGCGAAGACCGCTCCAGCTAGGGGCGGCCCGCCGCCACAGGGGGCTCAAGTCGCCCGAACGGGGGCCGATACCGTAGCCGGAGAATCTGGATGCGGAGTCACGTTGGTTCCGAAAAAGCGCTTCCTGGCAACGGGAGTCACCCTGCTGCTCGGCTGTCTGGCGACGGTCGTGGCCTGGCACTATGCGCGCCAGGTGCACCTGGAGCGGGAGCAGGCCCGTTTCGAAAATCGTGTTGCTGAGAGCGAGGCGGCGATCCGCGCCCGCTTCGTCGCCTACCAGCAGGTGCTGCGCGCCGGGGTGGCCCTGTTCCTGTCCAGCGATGCCGTGACCCGTGAGGAATGGCATCGCTTCGTCGACAGTCTGGAGACCGAGCAGCAGTATCCGGGCATCCAGGGGATCGGCTTTGCCGCCAGGCTGGACGCAGCGAGCGTGGCCGAGCACGAGGCGCTGGTCCGGGCTGACGGCTTTCCGGACTACAGCGTGTATCCCCCGCTGCCCCCGGATGGGCAGGGCAGCGCCATCATGTATCTGGAGCCCTTCGACTTCCGCAATCAGCGCGCTTTTGGGTACGACATGTATTCCCATCCGGTGCGGCGCGAGGCCATGGCCCGGGCCCGCGATAGCGGCGCCGCGGCGCTGTCCGGCCGGGTGACCCTGCTGCAGGAGACCGAAGCGGACCGGCAGGCCGGCACCTTGCTGTACCTGCCCCTGTATCGCCGGCACGCGCCGCTGCACAGCCTGGAGCAGAAGCGCGAAGCGCTGCTGGGCTGGGTCTACAGCCCTTTCCGCATGAAGGACCTGATGCAGGGCATCCTCGGTGACCGCCTGGTCGACATGCAGCTGGACGTCTACGACGGCGATGCCATCGACCCGCAGGCCCTGCTGTTCCGCAC
>JBFJTN010000064.1:0-15649 GCA_041625325.1 Oceanococcus sp.
ACATTGCGGCGTCAGCGCCTGTTCCAGGACATGGAGCCGGAGTTGCTGGGCGAGCTGGCCGCCGGCGCCAGCTTTGTCGATCTGCGTGGTGGTTCCACCCTGTTCGAGGCGGGCACCCGGCCGGATGCCATGTATCTGGTGGTGACCGGTCGCCTGCGGGTCTATTCCGCGCAGGGCCATGTGTCCGATATCGGGGTCAGCGAGACGGTTGGCGAAATCGGCGTGCTGACCAACCAGGCCCGCCTGTACAAGGTGGCTGCGCTGCGTGACAGCCACCTGATCCGGCTGGAGCGCGAGATGCTGCTGGCGGCCTTGCTGCGCCATCCCCAGGCCTTGCTGGCTCTGAGCCAGATCGAGATCCGGCGCCTGCAGTCCCGCCCCGGCCCCGGCAGCGTGGCGGGCAAGATCACCAATCTGGTGGTGCTGGAGACCCGTCACGGGCGCGGCCGGCGCGAACTGCTGCGCCGCCTGGGCCAGGCCCTGTCGGCCTATGGCAGCGTCCGCGTGGTCAACGAGGCGGCGGTCGATGCCGAACTGGGCCCGGGCACGGCGGAAATGCCCTACGGACGCAATGAGGACAACCGGCGCCTGGTGTCCTGGCTGAATCAGGTCGAGACCGATGCGGATTTCCTGATCTATACCGCGGAGGGCGAGTCCGGGACCTGGTGGCGACGCTGCCTGCGCCAGGGCGATCACGTGCTGCTGCTGGCCGATGCCGAGGATGCGCCGGATCCCGAGCTGCCCACCCTGCGGGAACTGCAGGGGCACAAGCTGGACGTGCCGGTGTCCCTGGTCCTGCGGCGCGGACCCAAGGCCGGTCACGGGCATCCCATGCACTGGCAGCGCGCCCTGGGCGCCAGCGGGCATTTCTTCTGGCGCAGCGGTGACGACGGCAGCGTGTCCAGCATGGCCCGGCAGCTGGTGGGTCGGGGGCGCGGACTGGTGCTGGGCGGGGGCGGCGCGCGCGGCTTCGCCCACATCGGCCTGATCCGGGCGCTGGACGAACTGGGCATCCCCATCGATTTTCTGGGCGGTTCCAGCATGGGCGCGCTGATCGCCGCGCTGCGCGCCAGCGGTCTGAGCGCGCTGGACATCGTCAAGGAAATGCGCGCCAGCTTCGTGGAAAAGAATTTCCTCAATGATTTCATGATCCCGCGAGTGGCCCTGATCCGTGGCCAGCGCTTTCTCAAACGCATGTACGAGGTCTTCGGCGACCTGCGCATCGAGGACCTGCCGGCACCGTTCTTCTGCGTCAGCACCAACCTCACCCATGGCCGCAGCGAGGTACACCGGGAAGGCCCGCTGGCGATGTGGATCGCGACCAGCATGGCGGTGCCCGGGGTGGCCCCGCCGGTGGCCTACCGCGGCGATTTCCTGGCCGACGGGGCGGTGATCAATTCCCTGCCCACGGATGTCATGCACGAGTGGGGCAAGGGGCTGGTGATCGCCTCCAGTGTCAGCACCGAGGGCATGATCGCGGCGCCGGGGATCGAAGGGCCCGACCCCGAGGCCCTGTTCCGCTGGAAACACGAGACCCCCCGGCCGAGCCTGTTCGACATCCTGTTCCGCACCGCGACCCTGACCAGCGAATCGGGCAATGCCCGGCGGGCGGAGCTGGCCGATGTCTACCTGCGCATGCCGGTGTCGCACATCGGCATGTTCCAGTGGGAGGCGATCGACCAGCTGGTGCGCAGCGGCTACGAATACGCCATGCAGGAACTGGCGCCGCGACGCGATGAACTGATGGTCCAGGTGCCGCCGACTTGATTTGGGCGGTCCGGCTGGCCCAAGATCGCGCCATGCGAGAAATTGACATATGTATGAAAGCGCTGATGGCCAGTCTGCTGCTGGGCTTCGCCGCGCTGGGCCTGTCGGCGCAGGCCGCCGCGCCGGCCGTGCCGGGGCCGGCGCCGGACTGGCAATTGCCGCGTCTGGACGGCGGCAGCCTGGGCCTGGCCGAGCTGCGTGGCCAGGTGGTGCTGATCGATTTCTGGGCCTCCTGGTGCGTGCCCTGCCGTCTCTCCCTGCCGGCCCTGAGGGCGCTGCAGCAGGACTACGCCGGGCAGGGCCTGCGGGTGGTGACCATCTCGGTCGACGAGGACAGGGCCGCCGCGCAGCGCTTTCAGCAGCGCTACGGCGCGGACCTGGTGGCCCTGCATGATGCCGACGGCCGGGTCGCCGCGGCCTATGGCCTGATCGGCATGCCGAGCTCGTTTATCATTGATCCGCAGGGCCAGCTGGTGCTGCGCCACGAGGGATTCCGCAAGGGGGAAGAGGATGTCTGGCGCAAGGAAATTCGCCGCCTTCTGCCTGTTCGGCAGTAGCCTGCTGACGGGCTGTGCGGTCGAGCCGGTGAAGGCCTGGGAACGCGGGCAGCTGGCCGAGCCCGAGATGGCCTGGGCGGTGGATCCGGGCCTGGCCGACTATCGTCGGCATGCCCGCTTCAGCAAGGAAGCCGCCTTCGGGCAGATCGGCGATCTGGGAGGTGGCTGTGGCTGCAACTGACGGTCGCCGGGCGCTGCAGACCCTGAGTTCGGCCGCCCTGGCCCTGCCGGCCTATGCCGGCGCGCCGCCGGCCGAAACCAGCCTGGATTATCACTACTTCTACTATGCGGAAGGCGACCTGCCGGCCGGCCGGGTGGCCGGCAATCAGCGCAGTCGCTACGACATCGACGGCCACAAACTCGAGGCGGAGACCCCGCTGGGCGCGCACTATGGCCTGCGCGCCGATCTGACGGTGGAGACCATGAGCGGCGCTTCGCCCTGGTTCGTCACGCCGGGGCAGGGCGGCCAGCCGGTGCAGGTGATGTCCGGCGCCTCGATCGAGGACTCGCGCGAGGACCTGTCGGTGCAGATCAGCCGCTACGATGACGAGCGCAGCCTGGGGCTGAGCCTGGGCCACTCGCAGGAAGATGACTACCGGGCGAATTACCTCGGCTTCCAGTACGGCTTCGAGCCGCAGGGCGGGCAGATCAGCTACGGCTTCGGCCTGTCCTTTTCCGACGACCGGCTGGAGCCCACCGACGGGGGCAGCGCGCAGTATCCTGAGCGCATCGTCCGGGCGGGCAAGAACCAGTTCAGCGTGCAGGGCAGCCTGACCCAGATACTCAACGCCCACAGCCTGCTGCAGTGGGGGCTGTCCTGGTCCCGCAATACCGGCTTTCTGTCCGATCCCTACAAGCTGGTCTACGTCGATGGCAACACGGCGCCGGACGCCCGACCCGACGAGCGCAATGTCGGCGCCTGGTACCTGCGCTGGCGGCGTCACTTCAAACAGCTGGCTGGGGCCTTGCACCTGGACTATCGCGGCACCGCCGATGACTGGGACATCCAGACCACCACCCTGGAAAGCCACTGGGTGCAGCGTCTGGCGGAGCGCTGGCGGATCAGCAGCGGCCTGCGCTACTACTCGCAGTCGCAGGCGGAGTTCTACGCCCCGTACTTCGATGCGGCGCCCGCCAGCGGACTGATGAGCAGCGACTACCGGCTCTCACCCTATGGGGCGCTCAGCGCCATGCTGCAGATCAACTTCCGGCATCAGGCGCTGGAACTCGGTCTGGGCTACGAGCACTACGAGGCGGACGGCGATCTGGCGCTGGGTGATGTGTCGGTGGAGAACCCGGGCCTGCTCAGCTTCGACCTGATCAACCTGCGCGTGGCCTGGCATTTCGAATAGCGCGATGCCGGCATCGCCGCAGGTCCACGTCTTTCGGGCGATGGGCAGTCCCTGCGAGATCCGTCTGCAGGCCGAGCCGGCGCTGGCGCAGGCCGCCTGCGCCGCCGCGGTGGCGGAAATCACCCGCCTGGAGCACAAGTACTCCCGCTACCGGGAGGATTCCCTGCTCAGCCGGATCAACGCGGCCGCCGGTGGGCCGGTCCAGCGGCTGGACCAGGAAACCGCCGCCCTGCTGGATTTCGCGGCGCAGGCTCATGCGCAGAGCGACGGCCTGTTCGACCCCAGCTCGGGGCTGCTGCGGCGGATCTGGGATTTCCGGGCCGGACGCGTTCCCACGGCCGCGGAGCTGGCCGAAATCCTGCCGCGCATCGGCTGGTCACGGCTGTCCTGGCGTTCGCCCGAACTGAGCCTGCCGGCCGGCATGGAGCTGGACTTCGGCGGTTTCGTCAAGGAGTACGCGGCGGATGCGGCTGTGGCCGCCCTGCGCGCGGCGGGCGTGGCCCATGGCCTGGTCAATCTGGGCGGTGACATCAGCCTGGTCGGCCCGCAGCAGGATGGCAGTCCGTGGCAGCTGGGGGTGCGTCACCCGCGCCGGCCGGACACGGCGGTCGCACAGCTGCCGCTGTGTCACGGCGCCCTGTCCAGCAGCGGCGATTACGAACGCTATTTCGTCCGCGATGGTCGGCGCTATTGCCATATCCTGAACCCGAAGACCGGTCTGCCGGCCGAGGGCTTCGCCAGCGTCAGCGTGGTGGCGGAGCAATGTCTGGTCGCCGGGGCCATGAGCACGGTGGCCATGCTGATGAGCCCGGAGACCGCCACCGACTGGCTGCGCCAGACCGGGCTGCCCTTCCTGTGCATCGACGCGCAGGGTCGGCAGCTGCAGGGCGGACCGGACCCGGCGCATCCCGCGTCCCGGTCCTGATCCGGACAGCCGGTCTGGCCGATGTCAGCTGGTCCCGCGCAGCCGCCTGCATGACGGCTGCCGCCCGGGACGGGGCCGCCTCAGGCGGCCCGCTGCAGGTTGCGCAGGATGTCCCGCCAGCTGACGATGCCGACCGGATGCCTGTCCCCGTCGATGATCGGAATGCAGGAAATCACGTGCTGGTTGAACAGGGCGATGGCCTCCTGAACCGCATCCTGCGGGCCCAGGGTCACAAGCTGCCGGTGCATGATCTGGTGGGCGCGCCGGTTCAGGGTGGCGAGGTCGCGATGGCCTTCCGAGGGGGTGCCGATGAAGGGGCTGAGCGCGCGCAGCAGGTCCCGGTCGGAGATGACCCCGACCAGGGCGCCGCCCGAGACCACCAGCAGATGGTGGAAACGGGTGTTGTCGAAGATGTGCTTGATCTCTTCCAGCCGGTCGTCCATTTCGACGGTGACGACCGGGCTGCTCATGATCTGTTCAATGCGCATGAGGTTCTCCCGCTGCTCTGTGCCCAGGGATGCAATTCATGGTCCACGGCCGCGTCGCCGGGCCCTGACGCACCGCGCTGGCCGGGTGCTGGAATCGCAGGACGCGGCCCGTTACTCTGGGCGCGCCCGGTCCCGCAAGCGCTGCGCGGCGGGTCGGTTCAGGCCGCCGATCGGGTGGCATCCAGACGGGGGAGCGGGTGAAGATTTCTGTTGTCATGCCGTGCTACAACGAGGCGGCCACGATCCGGCGGATCGTGGGGGCGGTGCTGGCCGCACCGGTCGCCAGCGATGACGAGATCGAACTGATCATCGTCGATGACGCCTCCAGCGATGGCACCATCGACATCCTGCGCGAGGAGATCGAGACGCAGGTCGCCCGGGTGATCTACCACCCGGCCAATCGCGGCAAGGGCGCGGCCCTGCGCAGTGGCATCGCGCAGGCCAGCGGTGACGTGGTCATCGTGCAGGATGCGGATCTGGAATATGACCCGCGGGATTATCCGGCCTTGCTGGAGCCGATCCGCAGCATGGGCGCCGACGTGGTCTACGGTTCGCGCTTCATGGGTGGCGGCCCGCACCGGGTGGTGTACTTCTGGCACATGGTCGGCAATCGCATTCTGACCCTGCTGTCGAACATCTTTACCGACCTCAATCTGTCGGACATGGAAACCGGCTACAAGGCCTTTCGCCGCGAGGTGATCCAGGGCCTGCCGCTGGAGGCCAACGATTTCGGTTTCGAGCCGGAAGTCACCGCCCGCATTGCCCAGCGCCGCTGCGTGGTCTACGAGGTGGGCATCTCCTACCAGGGACGCACCTATGCCGAAGGCAAGAAGATCGGCTGGAAGGACGGCTTCCGGGCGATCTGGTGCATCCTCAAGTACAACCTGTTCGCCCGACTGCCGCCAAGCTGACCGGGTCCGCCTGCGGGCGCGGCCGGCCACGCGCAGACGGTGGTCCGCTGCCGGCGCGGCGGTGTCCCTGGCGCGGGCCTGTGCGGCCCCGGGGCCCGCCTCAGGCCGGCTCGGCGGAGCGTTGCTGCTCGATCTTCAGCTTCCAGATCTTCGGCCCGGTCTCGTGCACGGACTCGCCCTGGCTGTCCACCGCCACGGTCACCGGCATGTCCCTGACCTCGAATTCGTAGATCGCCTCCATGCCCAGTTCCTCGAAGGCCACGACCTTCGCCTGGGTGATCGCCTTGGACACCAGATAGGCCGAGCCGCCGACCGCCATCAGATAGACGGCCTGGTGTTTCCTGATCGCCTCGATCGCCGCCGGGCCGCGCTCGGCCTTGCCGATCATGCCGATCAGACCGGTCTGCTCCAGCACGTAGTCGGTGAACTTGTCCATGCGGGTCGCGGTGGTCGGGCCGGCAGGGCCGACGACTTCCTCGCGCACCGGATCGACAGGACCCACGTAGTAGATGAACTTGCCGGCCAGGTCCACCGGCAGCTTCTGGCCGGACTTGAGGATTTCGGTCATCTTTTTGTGCGCGGCGTCGCGGCCGGTGTACATCTTGCCGGACAGCAGCAGGGTCTCGCCCGGCTTCCAGGCCTTGATGTCCTCGCGGGTCACCGTATCGAGATTGACCCGGCGGGCCGAGTCGCCGGCCGACCAGCTGATCTGCGGCCAGTCATCCAGCGAGGGCGGGGTCTGCAGCGCCGGACCGGAGCCGTCCAGCACGAAGTGGGCGTGGCGGGTGGCGGCGCAGTTCGGGATCATCGCCACCGGCAGGTTGGCGGCGTGGGTGGGATAATCGCGGATCTTCACGTCCAGCACCGTGGTCAGGCCGCCCAGGCCCTGAGCGCCGATGCCCAGGTCGTTGACCTTGTCCATGATCTCCAGGCGCAGTTCCTCGACCCGGTTCGCCGGGCCGCGCTCGCGCAGTTCCTGGATGTCGATCGGATCCATCAGGGATTCCTTGGCCAGCACCATGGCCTTTTCGGCGGTGCCGCCGATGCCGATGCCCAGCATGCCCGGCGGGCACCAGCCGGCGCCCATGGTCGGCACCGTCTTGACCACCCAGTCGACGATGGAGTCGGAGGGATTCAGCATCACGAACTTGGATTTGGCCTCCGAGCCGCCGCCCTTGGCCGCCACCTGCACGTCCACCGTGGCGCCGGGCACCACTTCCATGTGAATGACGGCCGGCGTGTTGTCCTTGGTGTTCTGCCGCTTGCCGGCCGGGTCGGACAGGATCGAGGCGCGCAGCACGTTGTCCGGGTGCAGATAGGCCTGGCGCACGCCGGCGTTGACCATCTCGGTCACGCTCATGTCGGCCTCCCAGCGCACGTCCATGCCGATCTTCAGAAACACGGTGACGATGCCGGTGTCCTGGCAGATCGGCCGCTTGCCCTCGGCACACATGCGCGAGTTGATCAGGATCTGCGCCATCGCGTCCTTCGCCGCCGGGTTTTCCTCCTTCAGATAGGCCTGATGCACACCCTGGATGAAGTCCACCGGGTGGTAGTAGGAGATGAACTGCAGGGCGTCGGCGATGCTGGCGATGAAATCGTCTTGACGGATGGTGCTCATGGGGACGTCTCGGCGCGGTGGGACCGCCAATTGTAGCGCGTCGCGGCCGGCGGACTCAGGCCCGCAGTTCCTGCTCCTGTGCCAGCGGCAGGCCGGAATGCCAGACTGCCGGGCGACCCAGCGCGGTCTCCACCCAGTCCTGGGTGACCCGCGCGGTGGCCTTGCGGGTCAGCTCCACCGGCAAGGGCGGGCCGAACTGCAGCTCGGCGTGAATCGCCGGCTCGGCGAGCAGGGCCCAGAGGTTGTCGATCAGGGACTGGTCGTCCACGTAAGGCACGCAGTGCTCGCGATAGCGCAGGGCGAAGGGCTGGATCGGGCGGCCGCTGTGGATGGCGCCGGCAAACAGACGGGAATGAAAGTTGCGCACCCCGGGTCCCCGGGTGGTGGTGCCTTCGGGGAAGATCACGACCGGTCGCCCGGTTTCGAGCAGGGCCGTCAATTCCTCGTTCAGCTGCTGGGTGCCGTGGGCGCCGCGCTCGATGAACAGGGTGCCGCCGGCGCGCGCCAGCCAGCCGATCACCGGCCAGCGGGCCACCTCGGCCTTGCTGACGAATCGCACCGGATGGGCGCAGACCAGCACCGCGATATCCAGCCAGGACACGTGATTGCCGGCGAACAGGGCGCCGCTGTCGGCGGGCTGGCCGATGATCTCAAGGCGGACCTTGAGCAGGCGCAGCAGGCCGCGGAACCAGCGCTGCGACCAGCGTTCGGGATGCGCGCTGAAGCGCGCGCACAGGCCCATCAGCAGCCCGAGGACGATATGCAGGCCGAGCAGGGACAGGCGCGCCAGGCGGCGCAGAAAGACTCGCAAGACAGATCCATCCGGTGGGGGCAGCGCCTAGTTTAGCTTGCCACCCGGGCCGGTGAGAGCCGCCCGGGCCTCAGGGCTGGCCCATCACCGGGCCGAGAAAGCGCTTGACGTAACGCGGGTGCAGCTCGCGCAGGTTCAGCAGCATGAACACGTCGGCGCAATGGAAGTCCTGGTCCCAGTAGGGCTCGCCACAGGCGCGCGCGCCCAGGCTGACATAGGCCTTGAGCAGCGGCGGCATGCGGGTGCGGCTGAATGCCACCGTGCGCGGCGGCAGGGGCAGGGTCGGGGTCACCCGCAGGTCGGGGGCGCTCATGTAGCGATTACGGATCTCTTCCATGATCCGGTAGGCCCCGTCCATGTCCTCATCCATGGGGATGCTGGCGCAGCCGAACAGATAGTCGATGTTGTTGGCGGCGACGTACTCGGCCAGGCCGGACCACAGCACCGCGATGGTGGTACCGCTGCGATAGTCGGGGTGCACGCAGGTGCGGCCGATCTCCAGCTTGCGCCCTTGCAGACGCTCGATCGCTGCGATCTCGAATTCATGGGCCGAGTAGAAGCCGCCGGCGCGGGCGGCCTGTTCGCCGGTCAGCAGGCGGGTGCTGGCGACGATCTCGCCCTCTTCGTTGCGCACGATCAGGTGTTCGCAGAAGGGGTCCAGCGCATCGCGGTCCAGTCCTTCCGGGCCGCCATCGATGGCGGCGCCCATCTCCTGCGCGAAGATGCGATAGCGCAGCCGCTGCGACTCCTTGAGCTGCTCTGCCGAGGTGCTCAGTGAACAGCTGAATCGCGGCAGGACTTCCTTGGGAATGACAGCCATAGTGATCCTCGATTCTGGTCAATTCCGCCGATCCTGAATCAGGCAGATGGAAACCCGATGACGGAATTATGACCGGTTTGTCACGCGATGGCTTTCCCGGCGCGGCATCCTGGCCGGATCGACTCAGTGACCGGGCGTGCCGCCCACGTCCAGGGCCACGCGGAACACCTGATAGGGCGCATGCTCGCGCACGCTGGACGGTGGCAGTCCGATCACCTGGTGCAGGGCGCTGCAGGTGACATAGAGCTGCTTGTCCGGGCCGAAACTGAAACCGTCGGGCCAGCGCAGGCGTTCGCTGCGCAGCAGGGTCTGCAGCTCGCCCTGCGGGCTCATGCGCAGGATCGCGGAGTGCTCCAGGTCGGAGATGTAGATGTTGCCGGCATCATCCAGGCTGATCCCGTCGCTCATGGTCTTGAGCCCGACGCGCTCGATGCGGGCGTTCACCTGCTCCGCCGTCAGCGTCGCATCGCGCAGATGCCGGCTGGCGATGCGGTACAGGTAGTTGTTGGTCACCGGGGCGAAGTACAGCCATTCGCCGTCGCGGGACAGGCCGATCGAATCCACCCCGGGGCGGATCGCCACCAGGCCAAAGGCCTGCATCGGCCGGCCCTGCACCACCGGCAGGTAGTGCTCGGCGACCACGCTTTCGTGATCGCTGATCACCCGCCGCGCGCTCATGCTGCTGACGTCATAGACCAGGATGGCGGGGTCCTTGCCGAAGAAGCTGGCATCGGCGATGTAGATGGTCTGCCCGTCCGGCGAGACCTGGAAATCGTTCAGGTGGGAGCCCAGGCCGACCAGCTCACGGGGAAATTTGTAGCGATGGACGATGGCGCCGCTGTCCAGGTCGAAGGCGAGCAGGCGCCCCGGTGAACTGCCGTGGCTGCCGTTGTCCAGGGCCCAGAGCCGGTTCTGCCGGTCGATGCGGACGGACAGCACCTCGACCAGCGCGTCGGCCGCGCCGCCGGCCGGCTGCATGTCGGCGCTCGGCCAGGGCCGCGCCTGGCCATCGACCCATTCGACCAGGTTCAGCGGCGGTCGGGCTTCCGGGTGCAGGGTGAAGAACACCCGCCCGTTGGGGGCCACCGCGATGTTGCCCGGCGGGTACTCCAGCTCCGCCACCAGTTCCAGGCGGCTGTCCGGCCACAACGCTTCGCCGCTGCGGTCGGGGAAGGCGGCGCCGCCGCCGTAGCGCAGGCGCAGGCCGAAGACGGCCAGGATCAGCAGGCTCAGGGCGAGCAGCCCGACAATCCCCCACAGACCCAGGGCGCCGCGCATGTGTCGTGCTTTCATGGGCTTGGCTCCCCGCCTTTGGTCCAGTCGAGATAGGCCGGCTGGATGCTGTTCAGCATGCGGCAGAACAGCTCCGCGGTCTGGGCGGCGTCATAGCGGGCCGAGTGCGCTTCGCCGGCATCCCAGCTCATGCCTGCGGTCTCTATCGCGCGCGACAGCACGGTCTGGCCGAGCACGGCGCCGGCCAGGGTGGCCGTGTCGAAGACCGAGAAGGGGTGGAAGGGGTTGCGCTTGATGCCGCAGCGCGCCACCGCCGCATTGACGAAGCCCAGGTCGAAATGGGCGTTGTGACCGACCAGCACGGCCCGCCGACAGCCATGTTCCTTGATCTTGCGCCGGACCAGCTGGAAGGTCTTGCCCAGCGCATTGGACTCCTTTTCGGCCGCGCGCAAGGGGCTGAAGGGACGAATGCCGGTCACCTCCAGCGAGGCCTCTTCGATATTGGCGCCGGCGAAGGGCTCGACGTGAAAATGCACCGCCTCACCTGGCGACAGCCGGCCCTGCTCGTCGATATCCAGGCTGCAGGCGGCAATTTCCAGCAGGGCGTCGGTGGCGCAGTTGAAGCCGCCGGTCTCGACATCCACGATGATCGGCAGGAAGCCGCGAAAGCGCTGGGCCATGGGGGAGGCTGTCGTCGTCGATTCGCCGCCCTCGACCTTGTCCTCGGTGCTGTCGCTCATGCAAGCACCTGCCAGTCCAGGGTCTGGCCCGCCAGCATGGGCACCACCTCGGAATCCGCCAGGGGCAGCGATTCCGGCACCTGCTGGCGCTGTTTGCGCAGGGTCATCCGGTCGGTATTGCGCGGCAGGCCGTAGAAGTCGGGTCCGAAGTGGCTGGCGAAGGCCTCCAGCGCGTCCAGCCGTCCGGCGGCCTCGAAGCTCTCGGCATACAGTTCCATCGCGGTGGCGGCGGAGAAGATGCCGGCGCAACCACAATCCGATTCCTTGCGTTCGCGGGCGTGCGGCGCGCTGTCGGTGCCCAGGAAGAAGCGCGGGTGGCCGCTGACCGCCGCCTCGGCCACCGCCTGACGGTGGGCCTCGGCCTTGAGCACCGGCAGGCACCAGCTGTGCGGGCGCAGGCCGCCGCGGAACAGCTCGTTGCGGTTGAAGCGGATGTGCTGCGGGGTGATCGTCGCGGCCACGCCTTCACCGGCCTCGCGGACGAAGTCCACCGCCTGGGCCGTGGTGATGTGCTCCAGCACGATCTTCAGCGCGGGAAAGCGGTCCCGTAGCGGGCGCAGGATGCGTTCGATGAACACCGCCTCGCGGTCGAAGATGTCCACATCCGGATCGGTGACCTCGCCGTGGACCTGCAGCACCAGGCCGGCCTCGCTCATGGCGGCCAGCGCCGCGTCGGCGCGGCGGATGTCGGTGACCCCGGAATCGGAATTGGTTGTCGCCCCGGCCGGATACAGCTTCAGCCCGTGGACGAAGCCGCTGGCCGCGGCGGTTTCGACTTCCGCCGCACTGGTGCTGTCGGTCAGATACAGGCTCATCAGCGGCTCGAAGTTCAGGCCCTGCGGCAGCGCGGCCAGGATGCGCTCGCGGTAGGCGCCAGCCAGTGCCGTGGTGGTCACCGGCGGGCTGAGATTGGGCATGATGATGGCGCGGCGGAACTGGCGCGCGCTGTGGGCCACGGTCTGGGTCAGCGCAGCGCCATCGCGCAGGTGCAGGTGCCAGTCGTCAGGGGCGGTGATCGTGAGAGCGTTCATCAGCCGGGTATAATCGCCCGCCCTGCCCATCCCGGCAAATCGCCATGTCTGATATCAAGAAAGTCGTACTCGCCTATTCCGGCGGCCTGGACACCTCCGTCATCCTCAAATGGCTGCAGGACACCTATGCCTGCGAGGTGGTGACCTTCACCGCCGACCTGGGTCAGGGCGAGGAGGTGGAAGAGGTGCGGCCCAAGGCCGAGGCACTGGGCGTGAAGGACATCTTCATCCGCGATCTGCGCGAGGAATTCGTGCGCGACTTCGTGTATCCGATGTTCCGCGCCAATGCCATCTACGAGGGCGAGTACCTGCTCGGCACCTCGATCGCGCGGCCCTGCATCGCGCGCAACATGATCGAGATCGCGCGCGAGGTCGGCGCCGATGCGATCGCCCACGGCGCCACCGGCAAGGGCAATGACCAGGTCCGCTTCGAGCTGGGTGCCTATGCACTGATGCCGCAGGTCAAGGTCATCGCGCCCTGGCGCGAGTGGGATCTGAACTCGCGCGAGAAGCTGCTCAGCTACGCGGCCCAGAACGGCATCCCCATCACCAAGAAAAAGGACGGTTCCTCGCCCTATTCGATGGATGCCAACTGTCTGCACATCTCCTATGAAGGTCTGGAACTGGAAGACCCCTGGGCCACCCCGGACGCGGCGATGTGGCGCTGGACGGCCAGCCCGCAGGAGGCGCCCGACGCGGCCGAGGAACTGGTCATCGGCTTCGAGCGTGGCGATGCGGTGAGCCTGAATGGCCAGCGCATGAGTCCCTACCAGCTGCTCGATGCGCTGAACGCGCTGGGCGCCAGGCATGGGGTCGGTCGCCTGGACATCGTCGAGAACCGCTATGTGGGGATCAAGTCACGCGGCTGCTATGAAACGCCGGGCGGCACCATCCTGCTGCGCGCCCACCGGGCGATGGAATCGATCACCCTGGATCGCGAGGCCGCACATCTGAAGGATGAGCTGATGCCGCGCTACGCCAAGCTGATCTACAACGGCTACTGGTTCAGCCCGGAGCGCGAGGCCCTGCAGGCGGCCATCGACCACACCCAGCGCACGGTCAACGGCGAGGTGCGCCTGTCCCTGTACAAGGGCAACGTGATGACCCTGGGTCGGCGTTCGGACACGGACAGCCTGTTCGACGAATCCATCGCCACCTTCGAGGATGATCGGGGCGCCTACGACCAGCGCGACGCGGCCGGTTTCATCAAGCTGAACGCGCTGCGCCTGAAACTGGGCCGGCGCGGCGAGCAGGGCTGAGCCTGGCTGACCAAAGACCAGCCGGCTGATGGTTCAGCCGCCTGGCAAGCTGCAACAGGAACACCCGGAGGGCGCGTGGCGCCCTCCGGGTTTTTTCATGCCCGTCAGGCTGCGACCGGGCCCGCGCGGCCCGCGCGGCGCAGGCCGAAGCCCAGGGCCAGCAGCAGCACGACCCAGCCCAGCGCGCCACCCTTGGGCGCCAGGTTCGCGCCGCGGCCTTGGCTGGGCGCCTCGCTGTCGTCCGCCGGGGCGGCAGCCGGTTGCGGAATCAGGAAGTCCATGGCCGCCGAGTTGTCCACCGGGGTGAGCCAGCTCTGCACCTCCTGGGTCGGCGAGATCGAGTTGCCCTGGGTATAGGCCGCCGCGGACCAGATGCGGTCACCCGGCGCGGCCGGCACCTGGGCCGGGCTGCGAGCCGGCGCTTCCACCTCTTTCAGGGTGGAGAGCAGGGCCAGCGGCACGTCCAGTTCGATGATGCCGGCGGCCTGGTCGACCCGGCCGACCAGCGGTTCCATGCCGCGGTAGTAGAGGCACTGGTCCGGATTGGTGCTGCCCTGGGCTTCCGGCGGCAGGGCGCCGATCGGCTCGGAACCGGTGGGCGGGCTGCCGCATTCCTGCAGCGAGCCTTCATAGCCGTTGAAGCCGTAGCTGAAGCCGTCCAGCGGGTTCCAGCGCGCGCTGGCCACATGATGGCGATAGCCGTCCACGTAGTAGAACATCCACAGCAGGGACTGCGCCGGCAGCGCGGCCAGGGCGTCTTCCAGGGCGCCGTCGGACAGATCGGCCAGGTGGATGCGGGCGGTGAAGCCGTCTCCCTGCACCGGCGGCACGACTTCCACATAGGTGATGTCCATGGCCGGGGAGTTGCCGCGCTCGCCGGTGACGAACAGGCCGGAGAAGTCGGTGTAGGCATCGCCCTGAGGGTCTACCGTGCTCTGGCGCAGGGCGCGGCGGTCAGGGTTGTCGATGACGCCGCCGTTGTGGCTGGGGCCGGCGACCTGGCGCACCACGACGGTAGCGGTGGCGCCGCCCTCGATGTCGCCCGGGCGCTTGTGCGCCCAGTTGTAGACCACCAGCAGCTCGCCGTTGACCGGGTTGTAGTCCAGGGCAAAGAAGTCGACCAGGGAGCGGTCGCCGCCGGTGGTGCAGCCCAGGCCGTTCTGGCAGATCTGGTCGTAGTGCATGGGATGCGAACTGGCCTTGACCTGGTGGAAGTCGCGGTCCTCGTCCAGCGCATTCAGCGACTGGCTGACATAGACGTTCCACACATGCGGCAGGGACAGGTCATCCGGCGCACCTTCGATTTCGGAGCCGTAGTAGGCGACCGCCACGCGGCCGGGCTCGCCGCTGGCCACGATCCAGGGGAAGGCGGTGCTGTCGACCTTGTCCCGGTTCACGTGGATGGGCTTGCTGGCTTCGAGAACGGAGGAGAAGGCGCCGCTGATGCCGCCGTCGCAGTTCAGCAGCTCCTCGTTGCGCACGGCGACGAAGAAGGTGTCCCAGCGGCCCGCCTCGGTATAGGCGAAGTACAGATTGCCCTGGTTGTCATGGTCGGCGGCCGGGAACTTGTTGTCGGTGGTGCCCCGGGCCTCCGCCACGGTGCAGTTGTTCCAGGTCTCGCCCTCGTCCAGGGACAGGGCCAGGCGCAGGCTGGTGCCCTGCGACCAGGGGTAGTACAGGGCCGGCAGGCCGTTGTTGGCCGGGTTCAGCTCGGCCGGCAGGGCGCGGATCTGGCCCTGGCCGGCGGAGTTCGGCGAGACCAGGGTCTCGCGGCCGTAGGTCAGGCCGCCGTCATCCGAGCGCTGCACGTTGAGGCCGGCCTGGGCGCCGATGCGGTTGTAGGTATGGAACACCGTGTCCTCGTCGGTGAACACGATCCACTGGCGGTCGGTGCCGGGCAGCGGGGTGGAGTTGCCCACCAGCAGGGTGGCGCCGCGGTCGGCCGAGGTCATGGTGCTGAAGGTGACCAGACCGTAGAGACCGGTATAGGCCAGCGAGTAGTACCCTTCCGCATTGCGGACCGGGCTGGTGGCGAAGGCGCAGTCGCCGCCGCCGCCGGCGCTGAACTGGCCGCGTGGATAGGCGCCGATGGGGTTGAACTGATCGCCGTGGTCCAGCGAGGTCGAGGCGTAGT
>JBFJTN010000065.1:0-15624 GCA_041625325.1 Oceanococcus sp.
CCACGGCAGCCAGCACGCACAGGCTGGTCAGCATCTGCGCCACCATGCGGTCCTCGCCAGGGGCCAGCCACTCCGCGCTGAGGCTCAGGCTGCCGTCCTTGCTCACCTTGGCGGTCCGCGCGAGTTCCACGCTGTAACCGCCGGTGCGGCGCAGTCCCTGCTCCAGCAGGACAAAGGAACGGTCCTGCGGCAGATCCAGCCGGTCGAGGGCCAGATGGTTCTCGGTATCCCAGCTGCGCAGCTGCTCCGCGCTGTCGAACAGGCGCAGGACCGCCGCTTCGGTCGGGGTGCCGCAGAGCAGGGCGCGGCGCAGTTCCCGCACCTTGATGGTGGTGTCCGGGAACTTGAAATTGTCGCCCCAGAACTTCAGCTTCGGCATCCATGAACAGGCGCCCAGGCTGAGGCTCGCCAGGATCAAGATCGGCAGGAAGCGGGCACGCATCTCTTACTCCGGGGAAACGGGGCCGCGGATTGTAGCAAGCCGGGGCATTTCTGCGATCATGCGCGCATGAGCAACATGCCCGACCGGATCAGCGTCGCCTGGCTGTGCACAGAACTGGCCCGCAGCGGCTGGCTGTCCGCGCCACAGGCGCAGGATGCCCGCCTGCGCCTGGATGCGACGCAGTCACGCGAGCATCCGCTGCTGCGCCTGTCCCGGCTCAAGCTGACCCGCCAGGATCTGCCCGGCCGGGAACTGGACGCCGAGTCCCTGGTGCAATGGCTGGCCGAAATCAGTGGCCTGCCCTACCTGAAGGTCGACCCGCTGAAGGTGGACATTCCCCGGGTGACGTCCGTGTGCAGCTATGCCTACGCCGAACGGGCCGGCATCCTGCCGCTGGCGCTGAGCCCGCGCGAGCTGACCATCGGGGTGCGCGAGCCGGGTCAGCGCGACTGGGAAGCCGAGCTGAGCCGCATCGCCGGCCGCAGCATCCGGCGCGTGCTCGTCAATCCCTCGGACATCGATCGCTATCTGGTCGAGTTCTACGCCCTGGCCCGCTCGATCAAGGCCAGCGAGCGCGAGCAGGCCGCGCGCCAGGGCACCGAGCTGCAGAACCTGGAACATCTGACCGAGCTGGGCCAGCGGCCCACCCTGGAAGCCAACGACCAGCATGTGGTCGCCATCGTGGACTGGCTGCTGCAGTACGCCTTCGAGCAGCGCGCCAGCGACATCCACCTGGAACCCCGCCGCGACACCGGCAATGTGCGCTTTCGCATCGATGGCCTGCTGCATCAGGTGTTCCAGATGCCGCCCAAGGTGATGGCGGCGGTGACCAGTCGCCTGAAAATCCTGGCCCGGCTGGACCTGGCCGAGAAGCGCCGGCCGCAGGATGGCCGGATCAAGACCCGCAGCCCTGGCGGCGAGGAAATCGAACTGCGCGTGTCGGCCATGCCGACCAGCTTCGGTGAAAAACTGGTCATGCGCATCTTCGACCCGGAGGCGCTGTACAAGAGCCTCGGCGCCCTGGGCTTCGACGACAGCCAGGTGAGCGGCTGGGAAGAGCTCACCCGCCAGCCCCATGGCCTGGTGCTGGTCACCGGACCCACCGGCTCGGGCAAGACCACCACCCTGTATTCCTCCCTGCGCCGCCTGGCCAGCCCGGAGCTGAACATCTGCACGATCGAGGACCCCATCGAGCTGGTCGAGCCGCTGTTCAACCAGATGCAGGTCAACAGCCCGCTGGGGGTCACATTCGCCAGTGGCATCCGCACCCTGCTGCGACAGGATCCGGACATCATCATGGTCGGCGAGATCCGCGACCGTGAAACCGCGGAGGTCGCCATTCAGGCGGCCCTGACCGGGCATCTGGTGCTGAGCACCCTGCATACCAACGATGCCCCCTCGGCGATCACCCGCCTGCTCGACCTGGGCGTTCCCTCCTATCTGCTCCGGGCCACCCTGCTCGGCGTGCTGGCCCAGCGCCTGGCCCGCCAGCTGTGCCCGCACTGCAAGACGCCCATGCCTCCCGACCCGGAGGAATGGCAGGCCCTGGCCGGCACCGAAAGGCCCCTGCCCAGACAGATCCACGGCGCCGCCGGCTGCCTGGAATGCCGGGCCACCGGCTTTCACGGCCGCATCGGCCTGTTTGAACTCCTGCCGGTGGATGCGGTCTTCCGGCAGCAGATCAACGAGCAGGCCGATGCCGAGAACCTGCGCGCGCTGGCCCGCAAACAGGGCCTGATCAGCCTGCGTGAAGAAGGCATCCGCAAGGTCCTGGCCGGCGCCACCATCCCGCGCGAGGTCCTGCGTCTGACCCCGCAGCACTGAACCACCACAAGGACATCATCATGCTGGAAGCGATTGATCCGAACACCATTGTCGCCTGGCTGCAGACCGCCGGCCTCAAGCTGGTCGCGGCCGGCGCCACCTTCGTCATCGGGCGCTGGGTGGCGCGCCTGCTGGTCGGGGGGATTCGCCAGGCGATGCGTCGGGCCAAGACCGATGAAACCCTGATCGGCTTCATCGGCAATGTGGTCTTCGGCCTGCTGATGGCTATCGTGGTGATCAGCGCCCTGAGCCAGCTGGGGGTGAGCACCACCTCCGCGGCCGCCCTGCTCGGCGGCGCCGGCGTGGCCATCGGCCTGGCCCTGAAGGACCAGCTGTCCGCCTTCGCCGCCGGCGTGCTGCTGATCATGTTTCGCCCCTTCCGCAAGGGTGACTACATCGAGGCGGGCGGCACCGCCGGCACGGTGGAGGAGATCCGCATCGTCGCCACCGTGCTGAAGACCCCGAACAACCAGGAAGTGACGGTGCCCAACGACCGGATCTGGGGCGGCAACATCGTCAATTTCACGATGCGGGAGAATCGCCGTATCGATCTGGCCCTGGGCGTCAGCTACGACGCCGACCTGAAAACCGCCCGCGACATCCTGGCCCGGCTGGCCGCCGAAGACGAACGGGTCCTCAAGGACCCCGCACCCTGGATCGGCGTGACCGAACTGGCCGATTCCGCCGTGATCATCACCTTCCGGCCCTGGGTCCGCACCGCGGACTTCTGGCAGACCCGCAGCGACCTGCTGGAGCGCATCAAGCGGGAGTTCGATGCCCATGGGGTCGGCATCCCCTACCCGCAGATGGATGTGCACCTGGAGCAGACGACCCAGGCCACCTGAACTCAGCCGAGCACGGTGCGCAGCTTGCGCTGCAGCTCCGGCTCGAGCAGCGGCAGCAGCTGCTCGAGTTGCGGCGGCCTGGCGGCGCCATCATCCGCGTGACTGGCCAGCGAGGCGATCACCACCTCCTGCGCGGCGGCATCCATGGCATTGAGCAGCGGCGCCGCGTCGCGCCACAGGCCACGGCGGAACAGCGCGGCATTGAGACTGGCCAGGACCGCCGGAGAGGCCTCGGCCAGCAGGCCGCCCAGCCGGCTGCGCTGCCGGGTTTCCAGCCGTTCGGCCAGGGACAGGGCCTCGGGCCACAGCGCGCCGTCATCCACTGCCGCCGCCGCCACGGTCTGGGCCAGCTGCTCGTGATCCAGCAGGCTGATCAGCTGATTCAGACGACCGGCTTCCTCGACAAAAAACCCGACCCGCAGCAGTGACTCGCCGTCCATGCGGTCGGCCACCTGGCGGATCTGCGCTTCGGTGAGTGCGTCGACAAACCGGGCCATGGTCATGAACCGCCGCCGCCGCATCAGCTCCTGGGCCACCGCTTCCACCGTGGCCAGCGGCATGGCCTGCAGCACCGGCACCGCCCGACGCGGGTCGAGGTGCAGGCAGATGTCGGCCAGATAGGGCACCGGCAGCCGGCGGGCCAGATCGACCGCCGCGTCCGGTTCCAGCAGGCCGGTGACCTGGGCCGAGATGAACGGGGGTATGACCTTCTGGCTGATCAGGGCGACCAGCTTGTTCGGCAGCAAGCGGGTGCTCTCGGCGAGGCGCCGGAAGCGGCGCAGGTTGCGGTCGAACAGGGAGGCCGACAGGGCCCGGCGCAGGTCACGCAGTTCATCCAGGTCGAGGTGACTGAGAAAAGCCAGCTCCGCCACCGGCACCTGCAGGCTGGCGGCCAGCTTTTCCAGTTCCGCCTTCAGCAGCAGTTCAGACATGGGCGGGATGGCCACGGGTGACCGGGCGGCACCCGGCGCTTGTCAGCTTGGTCACCGGCATGCCCCTCAGTTGTCGAACAGCAGCTTGCGCACGGCCTTGCGCAACAGCGCCGGGACATGACCCAGGGCCTCTTCCGAAGCCTCCAGGATCATCTGGCGCTGCTGCTGCTGCGCGCTGCGCAGCAGCCCGGCCAGCCGATCGGCATCCGGCTGATCCAGGGACCGCAAGGGCGGCAGCTGGGCCGCCGCAGGCCCCATCAACTCGCGCAAGGCGCTCAAATCCGCTGTCGCCAACCCGTGTCCTCCACTGCTGTTGCTGCTTGCCATGCATGCTCGTCGGCCCGTTGCCGGCGTCACGCCCTGGCGAAATGCTAACCCATCGCCGGCAGCGGCTGCCGGGCCAATTGGGCTATGCTGACAGGACTCGCATAGCGGGGGATGCCATGCACGGTGCCACGGGTGAGATCGTCGGTGGAGTCGTTGCCCTGTTGCTGCTGGCCGCGGCAACACTGGCGGCCGCCACGCGCCTGCGTTTCCCGTTCTCCATCGCCTTGCTGCTGCTGGGCATCCTGCTGGCCCAGCTGGGCTCGCTGTTCCCTTACAGCAGGGCCATCCTGGGCGAGCTGGAAATCTCCGCGGACCTGATCCTGTTCGTGTTCCTGCCGACCCTGATTTTCGAGTCCGCCTTCCACCTGGACTGGCGCCAGCTGCGCCGCAATCTGGCCCCGGTGCTCACCCTGGCCGTGCCCGGCCTGCTGCTGTCCTCGCTGTGCATTGCTGGTCTGCTGCACTGGGGTACCGGCATGGCCTTCGCCCAGGCCTGGCTGCTCGGCTCCATCCTGTCGGCCACCGATCCGGTCGCCGTGATCGCCCTGTTCAAGAAGCTGGGGGCGCCCCAGCGGCTGACCATCCTGGTCGAGGGCGAGAGCCTGTTCAACGATGCCACCGCCATCGTGCTGTCGCGCATCCTGGTCGGCATCGCGGCAACCAACGTGCTGGATTCCGGCCAGCTGATCGCCGGAGCGGGTGATTTTCTGGTGGTCTTCTTCGGCGGCATCCTGGTCGGCTGGCTGCTGGCCGAAATCGTCGTCTGGCTGCTCGGCCGGGTCCACGCCGAGGCGGAGATCGAGATCACGCTGACCACGGTGCTGGCCTACCTCTCCTTCCTGCTGGCCGAGGAGCTGCTGCACGTCAGCGGGGTCATGGCCACCGTCACCGCCGGCCTGCTCTACGGCCACCGCGGCTGGATGAGCGTGTCCAGCTCGATCCGCGCCTATCTGGAACACTTCTGGGAGTACATGGCCTTCGTCGCCACCGCGCTGATCTTCCTGATGGTCGGCCTGTCGGTGAATGTGGGTGCCATCCTGGCCCAGTGGCAGGTGCTGCTCTGGCTGCTCTTCGGCATGCTGGCCTCGCGCGCCCTGGTCATCTACGGCCTGATGCCCGGCGTCAATCGCCTGCCGGGGGCCGAGCCGGTGGGCCTGGCCTACCAGAGCGTCATGTACTGGGGCGGCCTGCGCGGCGCCATCGCCCTGGCCATCGTGCTCAGCCTGCCGACGGAACTGCCGTTTCGCGAGGATTTCATCAGCCTGGTCGCCGGCGCCCTGCTGTTCACCCTGCTGGTCCAGGGCCTGAGCATCAATTCACTGGTCCGGGCCCTGGGCCTGGACCGCCAGCCCCTGCTCGATCGCTTCGGCATCCACGAGGCGGAGGGGGCGATGGCCCAGCGGGTGCTGCAGCGCCTGCCGGAACTGCGCTCCGGCGGGCTGTTCTCCTCGGCCCCGCTGACCAGCCTGCAGCGCGAATACTCGGCCCAGGCCGCGGCCGCCCAGGAGGCGCTGAACCAGCTGGAGAGCCGCGAATTCCAGGCCTCCACCCGGGAAGCGCTGATGGGCATGCGCATTCTGGCCGAGGAGCGCCAGCTGCTGGCCCGCCTGTTCGACCATGGCCATATTGCCGAGCGGGTGATGCGTCTGCTGGTCTCCAGCAATGCCGAGGCGCAGGACAGCGTCCGTCAGGGCCATGGCCTGCCAAGCAGCCGCCAGCCGCTGGACCCGCCGGGCCGCTGGAGCAGTCTGCTGGCGCGCCGCCTGGCCGCCTGGCGGGAGCATCTGGCGCGACGCCGGCTGGCCAGCGAATACCAGGCGGCCTGGGTGCTGTATCAGACCAGCAGCAGCATCCTGGCCGAATGGCCACAGCTGCTGCCCGAACCCGGCGGCGCCACCGCACGGCGACTGGCCGCCACCGTGACCGCCTGGCAGGAGCAGGCCCGCCAGACCATGGATCAGACCGCCGAGCAGTTCCCGGAGTTCGCCGGCACCATGCAACTGCGCCAGGCCCAGCGCCTGGCCCTGCTGGCGGAGCTGGACGTGATCGCCCAGCGCCAGGAGCACGGCAGCCTGTGCGAAAGCGCGGCCGGGCGCATGCGCCGGCAGCGCCTCGAATCCATCGCCGCCCTGCGCGACCTCAGCGTCGAGGCGCTGAACCTGGATCCGGCCGCCCTGTTGCGCCACGTGCCGCTGTTCGCCGAAGCGGACGATGCTGTCATCGCCGAACTGGCCCGGGCGGTGCGCGCCTGGACCCTGGAGCCCGGCGCCGAGGTGATCCGCCAGCATGCCCCCGGCGACTCGCTGTTCCTGCTCGCCCGTGGCGTGGTTCGGGTCGAGGTCGCCACCGAGCAGGGCAGCGAAACCGTCGCCACCCTGATGGCCGGCGACTTCTTCGGCGAAAGCGCCCTGTTGCGGCAGACCCCGCGGACCGCAACCGTGCGTACCGTCACCCCCTGCACCCTGTACGAGCTGGGTCGCCCGGCCTTTCTCCAGGCCTGCGAGCAGCTGCCCTCGCTGGCCGCGACCACGGCCGCGGTCGACCGCGAGCGCCAGGCCGAACTGGCCCAACGCACGGAACCGGGCGGAGTGCCTTGAGGGCGCGGCCCGTCGCAAACAGCCTGTTCTCGCTTTTTTTACACTGCCGGCCTTATAAGACTGGCAGGAGAAGTAGACATTGCCGGCCATCGTGGAGGATCCCCGTGGCGAAAAGATTGATTTCCGGCTGCCGGATCGCGGTGGTCTGTGGCCTGCTGGGCCTCAACGTCGTTCCGGCTGGAGCGGACGAACTGGCCGCCCTGCCTCAGGATCTCACCCGGCTTTCGCTGGAGGATCTGCTGAGCATCCAGGTCACCTCGGTGTCCCGCGTGGCCGAGGACCTGTCCGACGCGCCGGCGGCGATCCGGGTGATCACCGCGCGTGACATCGCCCGCAGCGGCGCCCGCAACCTGCCGGAACTGCTGCAGCTGATCAATGGCGTGCAGGTGGCCCGGATCAATGGCCGCAGCTGGGCCGTCGCCAGCCGTGGCTTCAATGCCTCGACCTCGGACAAGCTGGAAGTGCGTCTGGACGGGCGCACCCTGTACACCCCGCTGTTCTCCGGCGTCGTCTGGGAACTGCAGGATCCGCCGCTGGAGAGCATAGACCGCATCGAGGTCATCCGCGGACCGGGCGCCTCCCTGTGGGGCGCCAATGCGGTGAACGGCGTCATCAATATCATCAGCAAGTCGGCCGACGAGACGCCGGGCAGCAGCCTGATGCTGCGCGCCGGCGACGAACTCAAGCGCCAGGTCTACGCCCGTCAGGGCCAGGATTTCGGCGCCGCCGGCGCCTGGCGCATCTTTGCGCAGAGCCGGGCCACCGGCCCCACCGCCATGTCGGCCGAAGGCGGCTTCAACGATTTTCACGAGATCTCCAGCGCGGGCATCCGCGGCGACCTGAGCCTGACCCCGCGCGACGAGCTGATGCTCAGCGCCAACATCCAGGACGCCGAGATGGGCAGCAGCAGCAGTCCGGACGCGCCGGAGACCATGCGCGCCGGGGACCTGATCGCACGCTGGACGCGACGCCACTCGGACCGCTCCGACTTCCAGCTGCAGCTCAACCTGGACAAGAGCTGGCGCCACGCACCGACCAGCTTCGGCGAGGAACGCACCCAGGTGGATCTGGAATTCCGTCAGCGCCAGCAGCTGGGTCGGCATGAACTGGTCTGGGGCGTGGGCGCACGCCGCTCCATGGACCAGATCGAAAATGGCGTGGCCATCTACTTCGACCCTGACAACAGCGACCTGGCCACCTACAACATCTTCCTGCAGGATCGGCTGCCGCTGGGCCGGTCGCTGAATCTCACCCTGGGCTCCAAGTTCGAGCACAACGAGTACACCGGCTGGGAAATCCAGCCCTCCGCACGGCTCGCCTGGCGCGCCGGCCCGCGTCAGATGCTGTGGGCGGCGGTCTCCCGCGCGGCCCGCTCACCCAACCGGCTGGATCGCGACCTCGGCGTCATCCTCGAAGGGCCCGACTTCGTCACCAATGACAGCTTCAGGGCCGAACGGGCATTGGTCGCGGAGCTGGGCTGGCGCTGGCGCCTGTCGCCGGACCTCAGCCTGGAGATGTCCAGCCATTACGCGGACTACGATCAGCTGCGCGGAGTCAGCTTCACGCCGGCCGGCGAGCTGGTAGTCAGCAACAGCGGCTATGGCCGCGGCTACGGCACCGAGCTGGACCTGCTGTGGGCGCCGCAGGCCGGCTGGCGGCTGTGGCTGGGCTACAGCTTCCTGGATCTGCGCTATCAGGCCTACCCGGACAGCAACGACATCACCATCGATGGCAACAACGAGAATGACCCACAGCAACAGGTGAAGCTGCGCGGCAGCTGGGACTTCTCGCCGAGGCTGCAACTGAACGGTCAGTTCCGCTGGGTGGATCGCCTGCCGGATCGCGGCACCCCGGACTACGCCCAGCTCAATCTGTATCTGACCTACAGCCTGCGGCCCACGCTGCAGCTGCAATTCGGCGGGCGCAACCTGCTGGAAGCGGAACACCCGGAATTCGGTGACGCGAACGGGCCCCAGGTGGAACGTGAAGTCTTCGCCGGGCTGCGCTGGGAGCTGCCATGAAGCCACCGCGTCACAGCTTCGCGACATGGGGCCGCGCTCTCCTGCTCGCCCTGCTGCTTCCCGCCACCAGCTCCGCGGCGCTGGCCACCGACCCGTCCAGCGTGGTCGCGCCGCTGGAAGCCCGGGTGCGCGCCGCCTTCCTGTTCAATTTCGCCCGCTACACCCAGTGGCCGAGCCAGCCCCCTGAGCGCGCCTTCACCTTCTGCGTGGTCGGCGATGCGGCCATGCAGCAGGTCCTGGAAGAGACGGTCGCCGGCAAGGACATCAGCGGCCGTCAGCCCAGGGTGCGCGCGCTGCAGGACGCCGGGCAGTCGCTGGATGGCTGCCAGCTGCTCTACCTGCCGCCGCTGCAGAACGGGGCGCGGGCGCAGTGGCTGGACCAGCTGGGCGATCGCCCCGTGCTGACCGTCAGCGAAGGTCGTGACTTCACCCGCCAGGGCGGCATGGTCGGCTTTCACCTGGTGGAACGACGGCTGCGCTTCGCCATCAACCCGGCCCGGGTCCACCGCACCGGCATGCAGATGAGTTCGCGCCTGCTCGGCCTCGCCGACATCGAGACCGGGGCACGCTGATGCGCCGCACACGCTTCAGCGCCTGGGTGCAGGACCTGTCGATCCGCTACAAGCTGCAGCTGGCCATCCTCGGCACCAGCAGCATCGCCATCCTGCTGGCCGGCCTGGCCATTGCCGCCCTGCAGTGGCGTTCGGCCAGCGACTCGACCCAGTCCGACCTCACCACCCTGGCCCAGGTCATGGCGGCCAATTCCACCGCCGCGATCAGCTTCAATGACGTGATTGCCGCAGAGGAGAACCTGCGCGCCCTGCGGGCCCGGCCCAACGTGATCCTGGCCTGCCTGTTCAGCGGCAGCATGGACAGCCTGCGCTCCTTCGCGGAGTACCGCGCCCGGGCCAGCGCCCCGGACTGCTCGACCGCGCTGCTGAACGCGGAGCGACGGCGTGGCGAGCTGCGTGGTCAGGCCCTGGTCGAACATGACCAGGAAACGCTGGGGCGCCTGCTGATCATCGAAAGCGACGCCGCGCTGTGGGCCGCGCTGCGCAGCAATGCACTCACCCTGAGCGTGACCATGCTGGCCTGTCTGCTGGTCGCCCTGCTGCTGTCCAGCCTGATGCAGCGGCTGATCGCGAGCCCCATCCTGGCGCTGGCCGAAACCGCCGCCCGGATCTCGGACTCCGGGGATTTCAGCCTGCGCGCGCCGGAATCCGGCCAGGACGAGATCGGCGCGCTGATCCGCACGGTGAACACCATGCTGGGTCAGATCGAAAGCGCGGAACGCCAGCTGCGCGAGCTGAACGCGGACCTGGAGGCGCAGGTCAGCGAGCGCAATCTGGCCAATCAGCGCCTGCGCGAAACCCTGGACCAGTTGCGCCATACCCAGGACCAGCTGGTGCAGACCGAGAAGATGGCCTCGCTGGGCGGCCTGGTCGCCGGCGTGGCCCATGAGATCAATACCCCGGTGGGCATCGGCGTCACCGCGGCCTCGACCCTGTGCGCCCGGGCCCGTGAGCTGCGCCTGGAGTACCAGGAGGACCGCCTGACCGCGAAAGGACTGCAACGCTTCCTGGACCTGGCCGAGCAGTCGACCAACATCATCCTCAGCAACCTGGAGCGGGCGGCCAATCTGATCCAGAGTTTCAAGCAGGTCGCGGTCGACCAGTCCAGCCTGGACCACCGGCGCTTCAGGGTCCGCGAGTACACCGAGGAAATCCTGCTCAGCCTGAAACCCAAGCTGAAGCATTCGGCGGTGAACGTGCATCTGGAATGCCCGGCCGATCTGCGTATCGACAGCTACCCCGGTCTGTATTCCCAGATCCTGACGAATCTGGTCATGAATTCGCTGATCCACGCCTATGAGGAGGGCCAGGCCGGCACCATCCGGGTGAGCATCACGCCGACCGACGAGGGCTTGCAGCTGACCTACTCCGATGACGGCAAGGGCATCCCGCCGGAGCATCGGGAAAAGGTCTTCGAGCCCTTCTTCACCACCCGGCGCAGCGCCGGTGGCAGCGGCCTGGGCCTGCATATCGTCTACAACCTGGTGACCCAGCAGCTGGGCGGCCAGATCAGCTGCGAAAGCGCCCTCGGCAAAGGCACCACCTTCCACATAGAGATCAAGAGCAAGGCCCATGCACGACCCGAACCCCTCTCCCGAGCCGGCTGAGGACGACAAGCCGCTCAGTCTGGCGGCGGACAGCGACAGCCCGGAACCATCCGGTACCCGGACCTGGAAACTGCTCGTCGTCGACGACGAGGAGGAAGTCCACGGTGTGACCCATCTGGCACTGGACGGCTTCACCTGCCGCGGCCGGCGCCTGGAGTTGCTCAGCGCCTATTCCGGCGCGCAGGCCTGCGAGATCTTCCGCCAGGTGCCGGACATCGCCGTGATCCTGCTCGATGTGGTCATGGAAACGGATCATGCCGGCCTGGATGTCGTGCGCTTCATCCGCGAGGAACTGAAAAACCCCTTCGTGCGCATCATCCTGCGCACCGGCCAGCCCGGCCAGGCACCCGAGCACCGGGTCATCACCGACTACGACATCAATGACTACAAGTACAAGACCGAGCTGACCCGCCAGAAGCTGTTCACCACCGTCTATACCAGCATTTCCTCCTACCGCGACCTCATCGCGCTGGATGCCAATCGGCGTGGACTGGAGGAAGTCATCCAGGCCTCGGCGCAGATTTTCGACCTGCGCGCCATGGAGAAATTCGCCGACGGGGTGCTGGAACAGCTCACCGCCCTGCTGTATCTGGACCAGGACGCCATCATGATCCGCGCCTCGGGCATTGCCGCGGCCGCCCGCAACGGCGATGCGGAAGTGGTTGCGGGCAGCGGCCGATTCCGGCACTGTCGAGGCCAGCCGATCGACCAATGCGGGGACAGGCAGGCGGTGGAACGCATCCAGGCTGCACGCGACGACAAGAAGAGCGTCTTCGGCCCGACCTACTATGTCGGCTTCCATGCCGACGAGGCGGAGCAGGAGCACGTGCTCTACGTCAGTGGTGAAACGCCCCTGAGCGTGCCTGACCGCCACCTCGTCGACCTGTTCATCCGCAATGTCTCGATCGCCACGGCCAATGTGCGCCTGTACAACGCGGCACGCAGCAACCCCCAGCCCCCACCGGTAGCGGCTGATGAGTAACAAGGCCACGCAGGAATACGCCATGGACGACGACAGCAAGCCGCGCTTCGCCGTCCCCACGGCCGTCGCGGAGAACCCGCTGGTCCGGCCCTGGAAGCTGCTGGTGGTCGATGACGAACCCGAGGTGCACAGCGTCACCCGCCTGGCCCTGGGGGATTTCCAGTTCGACGGGCGGCCGCTGGAATTCATCAGCGCCTACTCCGGGGCGGAAGCCCGCGAAGTCATCGCCAATGACCCGGAGATCGCCGTGGTCCTGCTGGACGTGGTGATGGAAACCGACGACGCCGGCCTGCAGGTGGTGCAGTACGTGCGCCGGGTACTCGGCAACAGCTTCGTGCGCATCATCCTGCGCACCGGTCATCCCGGGATCGCGCCCGAGCGACGGGTGATCAAGGCGTACGACATCAATGACTACCGGGCCAAGACCGAACTCACGCAGGACCGCATGTACTCGCTGATGTTCACCTCGCTGCGGGCCTACAAGCACATGACCACCATGGCGGCGAGCCGTCGCCACACCGCCGCCCTGGCCGATGAATACAAGAGCGTGCTGAATCGGGTGTCCAGCCTGCTGCGGCAGCCGGCCAGCCGGATCCAGCAGGCCAGCGAAAAGCTGCTGCAGGCCGGCCATGCCGACCGCGACAGCCTCACGCAGCTGCAGCAGTCCTGCGGCGACCTGGGCGAGATCGTCCAGGCGCTGGAACACCTCGGCGCCCTGTCCGAGCCGCGCGAGGAGCCTGAGGAATTCGATACCGGACAGGCCCTGGCCGAGGTGCTGGCCAAACTGGCCGAGCCGATCCGGGCCAGCCACGCGATCATCCGGCATGCCGACCTGCCGGTGCTGACCGGCCATCCCGTCCTGTTCAGGGAGCTGATGAGCCAGTTGCTGCGCAATGCGCTGGACAATGCCGGGGACGCACCGCCCAGCGTGGAAATCGCCGCGGAAGCCCAGGGCAAGGACTGGAAGTTCATCGTCTCCGACAGTGGCCGGGGCATCCCCATTGACCGCCAGGACAAGATTTTCGAGGCCTTTTCCAGCGCCGATGAATCCAGCCGGGCCGGCATCGGCCTGGCGATCTGCCGGCGCATCGTGGCCCTGCATGGCGGCCGCATCTGGGTGGAGCCGCGCCCGGGAGGCGGATCGCGTTTCAGCTTCACCCTGCCGGCCGGAGGCGTGGTCCGTGGCGGTGAGTGAAATGCGTCGCGACCCCTGCCTGCCCCAGGCGCTGGACGTGGTCAGCGATGGCATCATCGGCATCGATGATGACGACCGGATCGTCTACCTGAACCAGACCGCCGGTCGCCTGCTGGGGGTCAAGCGGGATCGTGCGATGGGACAGCGGCTGCTGGATCTGGTCATGCTCGAGCCCGACCGGGCCCGCCAGGGTCCCCATGCGAACAAGAGCTACGCGACCGGCGAGGCCTTCCACGCCGATGCGAAGGCGATGGTGCTGGTGAGCAGCTGCCGCCGGCGACCGGTGGAGGTGCTGGAGATCGAGGCCAGCATCGATGACCGGCAGGCCCGGCGCCTGCTGATCATCCACGATCGCAGCTGCGAGATGGAGCTGCGTCGTTCCATCACCGAGGAGGCCCGCAACGACAAGCTGACCGGCCTGCTCAACCGTTACGAGCTGGATCGCTGCCTGGTCAACCTGATCGAGGATGCGGAAATCTCCGGTCAGTCCCACGCGCTGCTGTACATCGACCTCGACCAGTTCAAGGTGATCAACGACACCTGCGGCCATCAGGCCGGCGACGAGCTGCTGCGCATGCTGGGCATGCACCTGAAGAAGGCGGTGCAGCATGGCGACATCGTCGGCCGCCTGGGCGGCGATGAATTCGCGGTGCTGCTGTGCCAGGTCGAGGCGCAGGATGCCGTGCTGGTGGCCGAGCGCATCTGTCGCGCGATCAATGCCATCCGCTTCGCCTGGGGCAGCTACAGCTTTGCCGTGCGGGCCAGCATCGGGGTCACCATGATCACCGAGAACACCCGCACCGCCACGGTGGCCATGCGCCAGGTCGACTCCGCCTGCTATGCGGCCAAGGAGCAGGGCCGCAACCGGGTCCACCTGTACACCGAAAGCGACCAGCAGCTGGCCCGCCGCCGCGGCGAGATGCAATGGCTGTCGCGCATCCACAAGGCCCTGGACGAAAACCGCCTGAGCATCGTGCAGCAGAGCATCGTGCCGCTGCAGCCCGGGGACACCGGCGAGATGGCCGAAATCCTCCTGCGCGTGCACATGCCGGACGGGCGCGAGATCTCACCCGGCGCCTTCATCCCGGCGGCGGAGCGCTACAACCTGATGCCCACCCTGGACCGCTGGGTGATCCGGCGCACCCTGGAAACCCTGGCCACCGAGCCGGCCGACGTGGCTCACATCGAGCGTTTCACCATCAACCTGTCCGGCCTGTCCATCGGCGATCCGGATTTTCTCAGCTACATCGTCGACGAGTTCGAGGCCAGCGGCGTGTCCCCCTCGCGCATCTGCTTCGAGATCACCGAAACCGCGGCGGTGGCCAGCTTCTCCCAGGCCGTGCGCTTCATGTCCCTGCTGCGCGAGATCGGCTGCCAGTTCGCCCTGGACGACTTCGGCTCGGGCATGTCGTCCTTCGGCTACCTGCGCGAACTGCCGGTGGACTACCTGAAGATCGATGGCATGTTCATCACGGACCTGGACGTCGATCCCTTCCATCGCGCCATCGTCCGTTCGATCACCGAGGTCGACCACGCCGCCGGCAAGAAGACCATCGCCGAGCACGTGGACTCCGAAGCCAACATGCAGCTGCTGCGCGACATGGGCGTGGACTATGTGCAGGGCTTCTTCATCAGCCGGCCGGTGCCTTTCGGCCTGGTGGACGACGCCGCCTGAACATTCCGGCCACCTGCCGGAACGCTTTGCCCCGCTGTTTCGTGTGTAGGGTCACGACAAGAACCCTGGGGACTACCGATGCGTCATCCGCACTTCGCTCTGACCGGCCTGCTCGCCCTGGCCGCCACCGCCAGCCTCGCCGCGCCGCCCAACGGGCCGGCCACCGGTCTTGCCTTCTCCTCGCCACTGGTCAATGACCTGCAGCGTGGCGCCGGCGAGCCCATCATCGAGATCGACGCCGACGGCACCGTCTACACCTGCGGGCCCACCGGTTTTTCCCAGAATCAGGACTACGCCTCGGCCTCGCTGGACCACGGCGATCAGTTCAACCCCATCGGCGCCTATCCACGCGGCCAGTTCAGCGCCGGCGGCGGCGGCGACTGTGCCTTCGCCACCAGTCCGGTGCGCAATGCGCAGGGCCATTATTCGCTGGCCTACACCGGTCTCTACGGTCTGGTCACCTTCAGCACCATGACCTCGGCCGACCGCGGCGCCACCCTGCTGGTGGGTAATTCCACCCCGCTGCCCGGCACCGATCGTCAGTGGATCGTGTTCACCGACGAGGACACGGTGTTCCATACCTACAACCGCATCGGCGCCCAGGC
>JBFJTN010000066.1:0-15453 GCA_041625325.1 Oceanococcus sp.
CAGGCGGCACAGGCCGCGCGGCCCGAACATCTGCCCGGCGGAGGCCTGCAGCGGGCTCCAGCCCAGTGCTGTCGCGCCGGCCATGGCAGTCTTTCCCGGCAGGCTCACGAGGCCGCACCGGCGGCAAAGGGGCTCACCGTGTCCGCGGGCATGCTGGGCAGGGCCGCGCCCGAGAGCTCGCGGATCTCGACCAGCTCCGGGCAGGCCGCCCGGATGGCCCGGACCACGCCGGCCGCCAGGGTGATGGCGGACGCCGGACAGCCCTCGCAGGCGCCGGTCATGCGCAACAGCAGGGTATCGGGCGGGCGGATCTCGACAATCTCCACATCGCCGCCATGGGCGTGCAGCAGCGGGCGTACCGGCCGCAGGGCCTCGGCAATGCGTTCATCCAGCGAGGCGCGCAGCAGGCCGAAACGGCGCAGCACCGCATAGATCACCGGGTCGGCGGCCAGCTCACGCAGCAGCGGCTCCAGGCCCGGCTCCTGGCGCAGGCGGCTCAGCGCCCGCTGCCAGGCTTCGCGCTGCAGCCGGTCGCTGCCGCCACGCAGGGACTTCAACAGGGCGCGCTGCGCCTCGTCCCAGTCGTCGGTGCGTCGCTCGAGACCATCCAGCTCCAGCAGCAGATGCTCCAGATCGAAACTCACAGCCCGTGCTCCTGGCGGTTCCGGGCGACTAGCGCCGCGCGGTCCGGCAGCCCAAGACGGCGGAACTGCGCCTCCGCCTCGGCCAGCGCCTGGGCGGCCCGGGCGCGGGGATCGAAATCGACCGAATCGGGTGGCAGATTGGCCAGGCAGTTGCCCAGATTGGCCATGCTGTTGGCGTATTCCAGCGGCATGTCGCGCGCGGTACGGATGCGCAGGGCCTCCTCGTAGGCGGCCAGCGCGCGCAGATTGTTCTCCAGCGGATGTCCCGAGGCGGCATATTGCAGGGCATTGCCCAGATTGTTCTGCAACATGGCGTACTCGCCGGGGTGCGCCGCCGCGTCCAGCTGCTTGAGCGCCACCTCGAAGGCCTGCACCGCCATGGCCTCGGCCATGCGGGCACCGGGCTGGCCCGGCCCCAGCGACAGATAGGCAGTGGCCAGATTGTTGTGCAGCAGGGCGAATTCCAGCGGGTGGGTCTGCGCGCCGAACACCCGCAGGGCACTCTGATAGGCGCTGATCGCGTCCTGGATGGACGCGCGCCGCTCAGCGGCCAGGGATTGCAGGATCAGGCCCAGGCTCATCTGCGCGGCGGCCTGCTCCTCTTCGCTGCCCTCGGCCAGACCCGGCAGGGCGGCCTCCAGCTGATCCCGCGCCTGCTCCAGATCGGCCAGATCGGCGGCGGGATTGAGACTCATCGCGGCGGCCCGCGCGACCTCGACCCGGGCCTGGTCCAGCGGCCGCCGGCACCAGTTCATCGCCTGATCATAGAGGCGCCCGGCCAGCGCGTATTCGGCCGGCCCGCGGGCGGCACGCTCCAGGCCCTGGGCCAGCTGCAGCAGCATCTGCAGCTTGTCCTGCGGGCTCGCATCGGCCCGCTCCACCGCCTGCAGCGCCGCCCGGCACTGGCTTTCGGCCATGTTCATCAGGCCGCCGCCTCCAGCCGGCCGCGCAACTCCCTGGAAAGCCTTGTCGCCAGGCGTCGGGTGGATCGGTCCACCGCCGGGCTGAGCTCCAGGCCCAGCGACAGATCGCCGGCCTCGATCAGGAATACCCGGACCCGGGTCGGGAAGCTGTCGCGGTAGAGGCGCTGGCCGATGGTCAGTGCGTCATCCCAGCGCAGGGCATGGGAATCCCGCGGTGGCTCGCGGCGGGACACGAAGGCCTCGCCGGGCACTTCGTGGATGCTGCCAGGTGGCTGGCCGCCGCGGCTGGCATCCAGCAGCAGCAATTCCTCACAGCCACGGGCCTGGAACATCACGGCCAGGCCATCGGTGGCGGCATCGTACAGGCGCAGTTGCGGGTGCTGCCGCAGGCTCGGGTCCTCGCGCAACAGGCGCAGTACCGCCGGACCGGCGCCATCATCACGCCGGTTCAGATTGCCGCAGGCGATCACCGCGATCATGCGAGGCGGAACCGGGCCAGACTGCGGCCGCTCACCGCATCCTGGGCGTGCACGGTGCAGACCAGGCAGGAGTCGAAAGAGCGGGCTACATGGCCGACCTCGACCGGATCCTCCTCGCGCGCGATCGGGGTGCCGATCAGCGCCTCCTCGATCGGCCCACGGCGACCGGCGTCATCGCGCGGCCCGACGTTCCAGGTGGTCGGGGCAATGATCTGGTAGTTGTGGATGCGCCCGTCGCGCACCTCCAGCCAGTGCGCCAGCGCCCCGCGTATCGCCTCGGTCGCACCGAAGCCGATGCCGTCGCGCTCCACCGGCTTGTGGTACCAGGGTTCGTCCAGGCGGAACTGGGCCAGGCAGCGCTCCGCCTCGCGGTACAGCTTGACCGTCTCGTGCAGGCGGGCGAAGTGGCGCAGCAACACGCTGCTGCCCCCCATCTTCGTGTACATGTCGAGCAGCAGCGGGTCGTGGTGCTGCCAGTCCGCGCCCCGGGTATCGCCGGCCACCAGCTGGCGGGCCAGCGGGCCCGCCTCCAGGCGACCCAGTTCGGCGTGCAGCACGGAGGTCGCCCAGGAATAGCGCCCCTCGAAATCCTGCGTGTTGTCCTGGGTCGGCGTGGTCACCCGGTCGAAGGGATGCACGGAATCGACCCCCTCCTCGTACCAGGCCCGGCTCATGTTCTCGCGCACCTGCTCCTGCTCCATCGGCAGGTGGCGGCCGCTGGCGCCATCGAAGATGCCGTTGCGCATGATCAGGGCGGCGCTGCGATTGTCGATGGCGGGCTGCTGGTAACGATCCTCGTGGGGCAGGTAGCCCCAGGAGAAAAAGCGGTCCAGACCCCCGCCGTAGCGGTCCAGGCCGATATCCAGGCCCATCCGCCAGTACAGGCCCAGGTCGGAGCCGGCGTGGGCGGGGGATTCCTCCAGCCAGGCCTCGAAATCGGCGTGGCTGCGGACCTGCTCGTAGCGCTCCAGGCTGCAGCCCAGCAGCACGGGCTCGATCCAGTTGCGCCGGAAGTACTCCAGGATCGCATGCGCCCGGGTCACGTCGGTCAGGGTGGGCGCGCACATCACTCCGCCCGGAACCATGAAGCTGGAATGCGGCCACTGCCCCCCGAACAGGGCGTAGATCTCCACCGGCTTGCCGGAAATCGTCACCCCGATCTCGTAGTGGCGCCCGGTGTAGGCGGTCCAGCGCTCGCAGGCTTCCGCGTAATAGGGGCTGGCCTTGTAGTTGGGATGGGTCAGATCGATGCCGAACAGGGCGTAGTGATGCCGCGGGATGCTCTGCAGGCTTTCGGCGATCTGCCCGAGATTGCGGGCCAGGATGGCGTTGCGCGGCACCTCGGTGCGGAACAGGGTGTCCAGGGCCCAGGCCGCGCAGGTCAGATGCGAGGCGCCACAGATGCCACAGGTGCGCGGGGTGACGATCAGTCCGGCCTGGGGGTCCTTGCCACGCAGAATCACCTCGAAGCCGCGGAACAGCTCGGCGCTGGTCCAGGCATCGACGACCACCCCGTCCTGGACCGCCACGCGAACATCCAGGTCGCCCTCGACCCGGCCGACCGGCGATATGTCCAGTGTCTTGATCTTGCCCATGCTCAGATCACGAAGATGTCGTCTTCCGCCCAGGCCGGGGCGGCGGCCTTGGCCGCGGTGGTCAGCTGCACGTAGCCGGCCCGGTCCAGGCCCTGCGGCAGATCGCGCGGGATGCCCATCACGGTCTGGCTCTTGAACACCGTGCCCGGGGCCAGGTCGAAGAAGGGGAACTCCGGTTCGGTGCAGCCGATGCAGGGCATGCCGGCCCGGGTCTTGGAGGACTGGCGATTCCACAGGATGCGGTTGCAGGGCGAGCGGGTCATGGGCCCGCGGCAGCCCAGGTCATAGAACAGGCAACCCTTGCGCTGGGCGAACTCCGTGGCCGAGACCTTGTAGGTGTAGTGCATGTTGCGGGTGCAGCCGGTCTGGGTAAAGCTGGTGAAGAAGGTGCGCGGACGCTGCAGTTCGTCGAGATCGATCTCGGCGGCCTGCCCGGTGGCGACTGCCACGAGAATCTGGGTGACCCAGTCCGGGTGGGCGGGGCAGCCGGGAATGTTGATCACCGGCAGACCGGCAGCGCTGAGGTAATCGATGCCCAGGGCGCCGCCGCGCTGGCGCTTGAGGTACTGCAGGCCTTCCGAATCGGTGGGATTGGGGGCGGTCGCGGGAATGCCGCCCCAGGTGGCGCAATCGCCAATGGCCACCACGTAACGGGCCACGTCGGCGAAATCCTGCACCCAGTCCTTCATCGGGCGACCGGCGAAACGGTTCCAGGCGCCACTGCCGTTGGGCGCATTGATCACGGTGCCCTCGAAGACCAGGATGTCCAGCGGCGTGCGCCCGTCGATGATCGATTGCAGCAGTTGCCGCAGCGCATCGCCCAGTTCCATGCCCAGAGACGGGTGCCAGAGGATGTTGATGCCGAAATCGGTCACCAGATCGCAGACACTGGGTTCTTCGGCATTGAGGAAGGACATCGTGTTGCCGGAACAGGCGCCTCCCTGCAGCCAGAGCAAATTAGCCATGCACCTCGTCCTCCATGCGCGACCGCCTCATCCGCCAGCCTATGCCAAGGCCGGACCTTTGCCTAATCCGCCGCTTCATTGTCGACCTCCAGTGGCAGATCCAGTTCAAATTGCGTCCCCTCGCCGGGCTGGCTGCTGACCTGGATGCGTCCCCCCAGGGCCTGGGTGACCAGGTTGTAGGTGACGCTCAGACCCAGGCCGGTACCGCCCGCGCCGCGGCGGGTGGTAAAGAATGGGTCGAAAATTCTCTTCAGGTTGTCCTCCGCCATGCCGCGCCCGTCGTCGCTGAAGCGCAGCACCAGGCGCCCGTCCTGCTGGCGACAGGCGATCAGCACATGCCCGGGCTGATCCTTGTCGAAGGCGTGGATCTGGGCGTTCTGCAGCAGATTGGTCAGCACCTGTGACAGGGCGCCGGGCATGGAATGCAGCTCGATGTCCGGGTCACAGTCCACCTCGATGACGATGCGGCTGTGTCGCAGCTGCGGGCGCAGGCTGGAAAGCAGTTCTTCGATGAACTCGGCCAGACGGAAGCGCCGTTTCAGGTTGCTGGAACGATCCACCGCGACCTGTTTGAAGCTGCGGATCAGTTCTGCCGCCCGACCCAGATTGCGTTCCAGGATCACGCCGGCCTCCTCGATCTGGCCCAGGAAGGTTTCCAGGGCCCCGGTGTCCAGCTTTTCCTCTTGATAGCGGCTGCGCAGCTCCCTGGCGTGACCTGACAAATAGGAGGCCGCGGTCACGCAGACCCCGATCGGGGTGTTGATTTCGTGCGAGACGCCGGCCACCAGCGAGCCGAGGGACGCCAGCTTCTCGGCCTCCACCAGCTGGGCCTGAGTCAGCCGCAGATGTTCCAGTGCGCGGGCCAGCTCATCGACCTTCAGGGTCAACTGCTCGTTCAGCGCCTGGAGCGCCCGGGCCGCTTCCTTGCGTTCGGTGATGTCGCGCATGACGCCGACGAAGCCACGCTCTCCCGACCCGCGCAGTTCGGACACCGCCAGATCAATGGGAAACACGCGGCCATCCTTGCGCACGGCCTCGACCTCACGCCCGATGCCGATGATCTTGCGCTGACCCGTGCGCAGGTAGTTGCCGATGAATTCGTCGTGGCGGCTGCGGTAGGGCTCGGGCATGAGCAGCTTCACGTTGCGGCCGATCAATTCATGGCCACGATAGCCGAACATGCGCTCGATGCTGGGATTGACCGCGGTGATGATGCCGCCCGCATCGATGGACACGATCCCGTCCACCACCGTCTCCACGATGGCCTGGGTATGCTGGGCATGACGGCGCAGTTCGGTCTGCAGTGCCTGCTGCACGGACACGTCCTCGGCGACGGTGAGGATGTGCGGCGCCTGGGCCGGATCGGTGTACAGGCCGTGGATGGAGAACTGGACCTCGACCTCGCTGCCATCGGCCCGCAGGCGGCGACTCACGCGGCGGGGCACCTGCCGGTGGTGACGGATCTTGCCGAGCAGGGTGGCGAACTCGCCCTGCAGCGCCGCCGGCACCAGTTCCGCGTACGGCCGCCCGCAGATCTCATCGGCAGTGAACCCATGCAGCACACGTGCGGCGTCGTTCCACTCGACGATGCGGGCCTGCTCGTCCAGGGTGGCGATGGCCATGGGCGAACGACTGATCAGGGCCGTGGCCTGCGCGATGCGCAGGCTGGTGTCCATCTCCCCGGCGTTACGCATGTTCATCGGCAGCCTCATGCTGTGATGGGTCACGGCTCCCGGACCGGCAGGCACCGGCCGGACCGTTGCCAGCATACTGCAGGCGCGGCCAGCCGCCCATTTGGCGCCACGCCCGCACTCCAGCTGACCCATTCAGCCCCCCGCCCCGTGAAGTGGGCGTGAATTCGCCAGCGCTGCGTCTTCGCAACGGGCTGCCTGCTGACCTACACTCGCCGCCTGGACATGGGAGAGACGGATGAAGCAGCTGTGGATACCCCAGGCCGGCGAACCGGAGGTTCTGGAACTGCGCGAAGCACCCGATCCGGCGCCCGCGGCCGGCCAGCTGCGCATCCGGGTGGCCTGCGCCGGGATCAATTTTGCCGACATCATGGGCCGGCTGGGCATCTACCCCGATCTTCCGCCCATGCCGGTCGTGGTCGGCTACGAGGTCAGCGGCACGGTGGATGCCGTGGGCGATGGGGTCGCGCAGGACTGGCTCGGCCGCGAGGTGCTGGCGATGTGCCGTTTTGGCGGCTACAGCGATGTGATCTGCCTGCCCGAAAATCAGGTCCACGCGCTACCCGAGGGCATGAGCCTGGAGGAAGGCGCGGCCCTGCCGGTGAATTACCTGACCGCCTATGCCCTGATCGAGGCCATGGGCTCGCTCAAGGATTACGAAACGGTGCTGGTGCACAGTGTCGGCGGTGGTGTCGGGATCGCCGCCACCCAGCTGGCCAAACGCATCGGCGCGCGGGTAATCGGCACCGCCTCCAGCGGCAAGCACGAGCGGCTCAAGGCCATGGGCGTGGACGCATGCATCGACTACCGCAGCGAGAATTTCGCCCAGAGAACCCTGGAGCTGACCGACGGTCGCGGGGTCGAGCTGATCCTGGATGCGGTGGGCGGCCGTTCCTTCACTCAGGGCTTCGATGTGCTCGCACCCAGCGGCCGACTCGGCATGTTCGGCATGTCCAGCGCGGCCACCGGCACCTCGCGCAATCTGCTGTCGGTTGCCCGCAGCATCGGCGCCATGCCGTGGATGAAGTTCAATCCCATGGCGCTGATGAACGAGAACAAGGCCGTTTTCGGGGTCAACATGGGGCATCTCTGGGGCGAAGTCGCGATGGTCAATCGCTGGATGCTGGCGCTGCTGCAGTATTACCGCGATGGCAGCATCAAACCGCATGTCGATCGCAGCTTCGCCTTCAGCGAAGCGGCGGCGGCGCATCGCTACATCCAGGAACGGCGCAATTTCGGCAAGGTGCTGCTGACACCCTGAGCAGGCGTACAATCGGACTGCGAGCCATTTCCAAGGAGCGCGGCATGGACGACGAACTGCATGATCTGCACATCGAAATTGATGGGGTCGACGAGCCCCTGAAGCTGCATGGCGGCTTTGACGGTTACGCGGACCCCTACCAGGCCCTGGCCAAGGCCGGCCTGTTCAAGGGTCGCTGCAAGGGCCGTATCGTGGTCGGCCAGGCGCACCTGGCCATCGCCTTCGAAAGCGAGCCGGTCAGACGCCAGGACATCTGAGCCGGCCCGGCCGGCGGCCTACTTTTCCGAATTCAGGATATTGAATTCGACCCGGCGGTTTTCCGCCCGGCCTTCCGGGGTCTTGTTGGTGGTCACCGGCCGTGACTCACCGTAACCTCTGGCGCGCAACCGATCGCTGCTGACGCCCTGCTGCGACAGATAGATCACCACCGTGCTGGCCCGGCGCTGGGACAGCTTGAGGTTGTATGCCTCCGAGCCGGTGGCATCGGTGTGGCCGGCGATCTCCACTTGCAGTTTCGGATTCGCGACCAGGGTCTTGGCGGCCTTGTCCAGGATGATCATGGACTCGGGCAGCAGGTCGGCGGAATCCAGCTTGAAATTGACCCCGTGCAGGACCACCGGCTGCTTGGGCGGGCACCCCACCTCGTTGACCGGTGTGCCGGGCGGCGTGCCGGGGCACAGATCGATGTCGTTGATCACGCCATCGCGGTCAGAATCCAGCACCACCGGCGCCGCGGCCACCTTCACCAGCGGCGCGGGTTCGCCCATGTGCGGGCACAGCTGCCGGCGGCTGTCAGGCGCCTCGATGCCCCGCCCGGCCGTGGCCAGATCGCCACGGGAGATCTGCAGGGCGGCCAGCAGCTGCCCCATGCTGGCCAGCGAGCGGGCCTGCGCGATCGAGCGGTCGTATTCGGCATTCGCATAGGCCCGACGGGCATCGAAAGCCTCGTTCTCGGTGTCCAGCAGGTCCAGCAGGGTGCGCTGCCCCAGCGTGAACTGGTCGCGATAGACCTCGCGGGTCTTTTCCGTGGACAGCTTGTGCACGTTCAGGTGCAGCAGCTGATCCTGCAGGCGCGCCGTGTCGTTATAGGCGATCCGCAGGTTCTGGCGCACTTCCCGGCAGGTCTGGTCGCGCAGGTACTCGGCGGTCTTTTCCTCGTCCATGCGCTGGGCCACCTGGGCCCGATCCGAGCCGCCGTTGAACAGGTTGTAGCTGAGCACGAGCTCGGCGATCTGGTCGTTGGTCTCGCCCTGAATCTGATTGATGTCATCGCCCTGCTCGGCCCGCAGGCGGATGTCCAGCCGCGGCGAATAGGCCGAACGGGCACTGGATACCGCATAGTGGCTGGCGCGAATGTTCTCGTGCGCGGCATTGATCGCCGGATGGGCGGCATAGGCCGTGTCCAGGGCAGTGCCGATGCTGGCCGGGAAGTCCTTGTCCAGGCTGGGCGCCGGGGCCAGCCGGGGGGGTGGCGGTTCACCGACCACGCGCTCGTAGCGCGCACTCACGTCATGCAGATTGCTGGTTTCGGTGATCAGATTGGCCTGGGCCAGCGCCACGCGGCCGGAGACCTGCTCCAGATCCACCGAACGGCTGATCCCGGCGCGGACGCGCTCCGAAATCTGGTCGTAGACCTCGCGATGGCTGTCGTAATTGCGTTGCGCCAGATCGACCAGCTCGCGGTAACGCTGCACGTCCTGAAAGGCCCTGAAGGCTTCCAGCGCGGTGGCCTCGGCCGCGTTGCGCACCTCGAAATAGCGCGTGCGACGGACGTGGTCGCGGCTGCGCACTTCATTGCGGGTGAACAGGCCATCCCAGAGCATCTGGGTCAGGGTCAGGTCGACCCCGCGGTGATCGAACTCCTGGGTGGTGTTGGCATCCACCAGTTCCCGTTCTTCCGATCCTGCCCGGGCGCTCAGGTCCAGGTTGGGGAAGTAGCCGCCACGGGCCACCTTGCGGGCATTTTCCGCGGCGAGGAACTCGTGCCAGGCCGCTTGCACCTCGGGGTTGCTGGCGATCGCCTTGCTGGTGACGGCCTGAACACCGACCGGCTCCTGCGCGATGGACGTGGCCGGAACGAATCCGACAGTAAGAAGCGCAACAAGTACCGATTTCTTGCTCTTATTCATAAGCCCCCCTCCAGAGTGCCCTTCTCCGGTTACCGAAGCCCAACCTTTGTAATACACATTCTGCTAATGTGCAAACGGGATTGCAGGCGCTGGCGGGGGTAGCCGAACCGGACCCATGGGCAGGGCGGACAGGACACTGGTATCGAAACCGTGGCGGGCCGGCTCGCCTTCGGTGTTGCTGAGCCTCGTCGTTGTTCTGGGCGCCTGCAGCCTGCTGGGCACCCGCAGCGACGCGGCCCGGGATCACGACCGCCTGCTGGAACAGGCCAGCAGCCGCTACGGCGCGGCCGGCGAGCAGGCGGTTCGGGACTGGCAGCGCATGCTGAACGCCTCTCGGGGCCTGAGCGAGAGGGACAAGCTGACCCAGGTGAATCTGTTCTTCAATTCGCGCCTGCGATTTCGCGATGACATCGAGATCTGGGGCGAATCCGACTACTGGGCGACGCCGCTGGAAACCATGGTGCGGCAGGCCGGGGATTGCGAGGATTTCAGCATCGCGAAGTACGTCAGTCTGCTGGAGCTGGGCGTTCCGGCGCAGCGCCTGCGTCTGATCTATGTCAAGGCCGAGCGTGGCCTGCCGGGCAGCGGCATCTCGCAAGCCCACATGGTGATCGGCTATTTTTCCACCCCGACCGCCGAACCGCTGGTGCTGGACAATCTGGTGGGCGACATCCTGCCCGGCTCGCAGCGCCCGGATCTCACGCCCGTGTTCAGCTTCAATGATGCCGGCCTGTGGGCGGGGGGACAGCTCGCCTCGGCTGATCCGACCACCCGCCTGTCACGCTGGCGCACCCTGCTGCAACGCCTGCACGAAGACGGCTTTCGCTGAGCCGGGACTCCAGGAGAAATACGATGACCCTCAACCGACAGCTCTGGCTCGCAATCGTCCTGATCCTGGTCCTGGCCTTCTGCGGGACTTTCATCGTGAGCACCCTGGCCGCCAAGCGGTATCTGGAACAGGAACTGACGGTCAAGAACCTGGACAACGCCACCTCGCTGGCCCTGTCCATGTCGCAGATGCCCAAGGATCTGGTCACCATTGAACTGCTGCTGGCCGCCCAGTTCGATGCCGGGCACTACCGGCTGATCCGGCTCACCGATCCGCAGGGCAAGGTGCTGGTCGAGCGCGTGAGTGAACTGCCCAGCACCGAGGGCGGGGCCCCGGCCTGGTTCGTGCAGGCCTTTCCGATTGAAGTCACCCCCGGCCTGGCCCAGATTCAGGATGGCTGGCGTCAGTTCGGCAGCCTGCAGCTGGAGACGCATGACCGTTTTGCCTACAGCAGCCTGTGGAAGGGCACCCGCCAGCAGCTGGCCTGGTTCCTGAGCGTGGCCCTGCTCGCGGGGGTGCTGGGCACCGCGCTGCTGCGCGTGATCCTGCGCCCGCTGGATCGGGTCGTCGGTCAGGCGGAGGCCATTGGGGCCCGTCAGTTTGTCACCACGCCGGAACCGGCCACCGCCGAGTTCCGTCGCCTGGTGCGGGCCATGAACACCTTGTCCAACCGGGTCCGCGAAATGCTGACCAAGGAATCCGGGCGGGTCGAGGAGCTGCTGCGCGAAGCCCAGTTCGACCCGGTCACCGGGCTGCTCAAGCGCGAAGCCTTCATGGGCCGCCTGGACAGCGCCCTGCAGTCCAACAGCAAGAATGCCACCGGGGTCCTGGCAATTTTGCGCCTGACCAACCTGGCCGAGATGAACCAGGAGATTGGCCACGTGGCCACCGACAAGCTGCTTCAGTCTGTCGGCGACAGACTGAACCGCTTCGCCAACCAGAGAGCCACCCGCTGGACCGTCGGCCGCCTGGGCGGCACCGATCTGGCCTTGCTGGCCCCGGGCGAAACCGATGCCAATGCGACCACCGGCATGTTCCATACGGAAGTGCAATCCGCTCTGGTCCAGGGTGGCCAGCCGCAGGATGAACTGGCCGTCGGCGCGACCCGCTTCCGCCCCACTGAAGGCAAGCCGGCCGTGCTCACCCGCACTGACGCTGCCCTGACCGCCTCGCTGGAGACCGGCCAGATCGTGGTACGCGAGGCGGTTTCGGACACCGACGCCCAATTGCCGACCGACCTGCCGTCCTGGCGCGCTCTGCTGGAGCCCGCCCTGCAGACCCGCCATGTCACCCTGAACCGGTTTCCGGTGCAGAGCGCCAGTGGCGAGTTGCTCCACTACGAGTGCCCGGTGCGATTGCAGATCGGCGAGCGCGAGCTGGCTGCCGGCTTTTTCATTGCCTGGGTCGCACGGCTGGGCTGGATCGCACGCCTGGATGAACTGGTGATCGAAGCCGCACTGAGGGAAATTCGCCGCAGCGGCGACCCTATCGCAGTCAATGTCTCGGCCGAGTCCATCTGCCATCCGGATTTCGTCGAAACGCTGGTCGAGCGCATGCGCGACCACCCGGATCTGGCCGCCAAACTCTGGCTGGACGTGCCCGAGCACGGCGCCCTCCATCATCTCGCGGAGTTCCGCAGCTTCTGCATGGCGATCAAGCCGTTGCGCTGCCAGCTTGGTCTGAAGCATGCGGGCCCCGGTTTCGCACGCATCGCGGAGATGCATGATCTGGGGCTGCACCATCTGAAGCTGGACGCCTCGCTGTGCCGCGATATCGACACCGACACGGGCCATCAGGGTTTCGTCCGCGGCGTCTGCACCGTGGTGCATTCCATCGGCATGCTGGCCATTGCCGAAGGCGTCACCAGCGAGGCGGAAAAATCCACCCTGGTCTCGCTCGGAGCGGACGCCCTGACCGGGCCGGCGATCAAGCTCTGATCAGAGCAGCTTTTCGTCGTCGCTGAGCAGGCTGTCGCCCAGCCCCTGGCGCATCTTGCGCCGTTTCAGCAGCTTGGCCTGGGCGGCTGCCGGTAGGTCCGTGAAGCGAATCAGGTCCCTCGAGATCAGCAGATCGATGACATCTTCCAGGACCCGCGACATGTCGCTGTCGGACCGGGCCAGCGATTCAGCCGCCTGATCCACCTGGCTCACGAAGCCCTGCAGCTCGGGAGCACCCCGTTCCAGCATCTCGGGGTGCCCCGCATCCGCTTCCAGACTGACGGAGATGATGTCTCCCGCCGGGTTGCGTCTGACATGGACTGCTGCCGCATCCTTGGCGTCTCTCAATGGGCTGGGCCCTCCATGCCCGATCAATCGGTCAGCAGGCTCCCGCTGTTCAGCAGCGACTGGATGATCTGCAAGTCACTGCCGAGATGGCCCGCCGAGCTCAGATCCACACCCTGCAGCACGATCTGCTGATTCACCGCCGCGCTGTCGAAACCGTCTGCGAAGCCGCCGGTGGAACTGATGCTGATCACAGTATCGGAGCCGTTGACGTCAAAGTGCAAGTAGTTCGTCAGGGTTTCCGTGCTCTCGCCCTGCAGCAGGTCGGCCAGATCGAGCACGCTCTCGCCGCTGGCAAAGCCGCTGATCGTGTCGATGGCCGGGGCGCCGGGCTGGCCGCTGTCGGCCAGGCTCCAGCTGAAGGCACCCGAATCCAGAAGATTCAGCGCGCCCTCGGCATCCATCTGGCCATCCATCTGGCCATCCATCACGCTGAGCTTCGCCGCCGCATTCGATTCGGAGAAGCTGGCGGTGAACGAACCGGCTGCACTGTCGCCGTCGGCATCCGTGGCGGTGAAGCCGATCTCCAGCTGCTGTTCCAGGCCGGGGGTGACCGACTCGCTGAACAGCTGGATGCTGTTGACCCCGTAGCTGCTGCCATTGGTCGCGGTCAGCAACAAGGTATCGAATGTGCCGCCAATGGGGTCGATCGTGACGAAGCCATCATTGGCCAGGAAGAAGCTGCCGGTACCGACAACGGTTCCGCCAGCGCCTCCAAGCAGTGCGGTCCAAGAGCCCTGGGCGGAGTGATTGCCGGGTGTGTAAACACCGATTTCCGCCTCATAGGTCGGGATCAGGCTGCCGCTGCCGTCCCGGTGCTCAATGACGAGATTGTCCCCGACATCAATCGACTGGCCGACACCGACCCCCATGGAGTTGTTGCTGACGTTGACTGTTGACTGCGCGCCATTCGCCGTGCCGGTGATGTGCAGATGGGAATCGAACACCCCATCGTTGTTCTGATCGATGTTGAAAGTGACATTCGGCGTGTTGCCACCCTGCAGCGATCCGGCGGTGGTCAGCGGCGTGGAGGACGTCACGGAGGCGCCATCCAGGCCCGGCCCGACGGTGACCGTGTACTCATCGCTGGCCACGTTGACGCTGACCTCGATAATGTGCGGATTCCCCGTGCCGGTGGCGGCGTACCAGCCACCTGCAGCATTCGGGAACCAGTAGAGTCCGTCGCCATTGGAGGTCATCTGACCGCTGGTCGTGCTGCCAGTGGCGGGGTTATAGATGCTGGCCATCACCGGATCGCCAATGCCCAGGTTCAGCTCCAGCGCGGCGGTGGCGGCCTGTCCGTCGGCGCCAAAACTGACCCCCAAGGTGCCGGTCGCCGATTGCCCGCTGCTGTAATTGAACAGGGAGTCCGTGGTGCCGCTGACCACCGGGCTGTCGTCCTCCACGGTGACGCTCAAGGTGGCGGAATCACTCAGGCTGCCGTCACTGGCGGTCACGCTGAAATCCAGCACCAGATTGTCTTCCTGCCCGGTCAGCGGATGATCCAGCGGCGCCAGCAGGGTGAAGACATAGGCCCCCACGCTGTTGATGCTCAGGGTGGCCACCGTGGTGGTGCCGGCGGTCGCCGTCAGGGTGCCGGTGCCGTTGCCGCTCCAGCTCACCGCCACACCGCCGGAACTCAGACTGGCCGTCGGCGCGGTAAGACTGAAGGCAATGGCGTCACCATCAGGGTCGCTGGCCGTGACGCTGTCATCATCGGCGGTGAGGTTGGTCAGATCGATACCGATGGGATTGTCATCGATCAGGCCGAAGGCCAGGCCTTCTTCGGACACCCGCAAGTCCGCCGGCGTGCCGATTTCCGGCGGATCGTTGGCGGGCGTTACGACCGGCGTATCGCTGTCGCTTCCGCTCAGATTCGGCGTGCCATCGTCAGTGACGGTCAGGTCAATCGCCGGCAGATCATTGCCCGCGTTGACATGGGCGGCACCGGCGTCCGTCAGCAGCACCTGTCCGGTCGTCGTATTCAGCGTGTACAGGGCGTTGCCGCCCGCATCCGTCGGGCTGCTGCCGCTGGTCCAGGTCACGGTCAGGGCATCGCCATCTTCATCGTCTGTGGTGTACGTCGCCGCCACATCACCGCTCGCGGCCGCGTTTTCCACGAAGTCGTTCGCGACAACATCGATGGTGGGAGCATCATTGACCGGCGTGACCTCCGGCGTATCGCTGTCGCTCCCGCTCAAGTTGGGGTTGCCGTCATCAGTGACGGTCAGACCGATCGCCGGCAGATCATTGCCTGCGTTGACATGAGCGGCGCCGGCATCCGTCAGCAACACCTGTCCGGTCGTCGTATTCAGCGTGTACAGGGCGTTGCCGCCCGCATCCGTCGGGCTGCTGCCGCTGGTCCAGGTCACGGTCAGGCCATCGCCTTCCGGGTCCGACGTCGTGTAGGTCGCTGCCACATCGCCGCTGGCCGTCGCATCTTCAACAAAGTCGTTCGCAATGACGTCGATGGTCGGCGCATCGTTGGCAGGCGTCACGACCGGCGTATCGCTGTCGCTTCCGCTCAGATTCGGCGTGCCATCGTCAGTGACGGTCAGGTCAATCGCCGGCAGATCATTGCCCGCGTTGACATGGGCGGCACCGGCATCCGTCAGCAGCACCTGTCCGGTGGTGGTATTCAGCGTATACAGGGCG
>JBFJTN010000067.1:0-15045 GCA_041625325.1 Oceanococcus sp.
AGGCGCGTGATCACGGCCGTCGCCGGCAGGCGGCGGCGGGGCCATGCTGGGACAGCAACGCCAGGCGCCTCACCATGATACGGAGGGAGTTATGAGCATGAAGGCATCCGATCTGTTCGTCCGCAGCCTCGAGTCCGAGGGGGTGGAGTTCGTCTTCGGCATTCCCGGTGAGGAAAACCTCGATATCCTGGAATCGCTGCGCAACTCGAACATTCAGCTGATCCTGACCCGGCATGAGCAGGCGGCCGGATTCATGGCTTCCACGGTGGGGCGTCTGACCGGTCGGGCCGGTGTCTGCCTGTCCACCCTGGGGCCCGGAGCGACCAATTTCGTCACCGCGGCGGCCTATGCCCAGCTCGGTGCGATGCCGATGGTGATGCTGACCGGGCAGAAGCCGATCAAGGCGAGCAAGCAGGGGCATTTCCAGATCGTGGATATCGTGTCCATGATGCGGCCATTGACCAAGGGCACCTGGCAGATCGTCTCGGGCGAGACCATTCCCGCGCGGGTGCGTGAGGCCTTCCGCCTGGCGGATGAGGAGCGTCCGGGCGCCACCCACCTGGAATTGCCCGAGGACATCGCGGCGGAACTGTCCGGCGCCAAGCCGCTCAGGGCCAGCACGGTGCGCCGGCCGGTCGCGGATGACAAGGCGGTGCGGGCGGCGGCCGATGCCATCGCGGCAGCGCGCCGGCCCTTGCTGATGATTGGCGCCGGGGCCAACCGCAAGCGGGCGGCCAAGATGCTGCGGGAGTTCGTTGACCGTCACGGCATTCCCTTCTTCTCCACCCAGATGGGCAAGGGCGTGATCAGCGAGGATCACGAACTGTTCATGGGGTGCGCCGCCCTGTCTGACGGCGACTACCTGCACCGCGCCATTGACCACGCCGATCTGATCATCAACGTCGGCCATGACGTGGTTGAAAAGCCACCCTTCTTCATGCGCAATGCGCAGAAGCAGGTGCTGCACATCAATTACAAGACGGCCGAGGTGGATCCGGTCTATTTCCCGCAGACCGAGCTCATCGGCGATATCGCCAACAGCATCTGGCAGCTCAAGGAAGCGATCGGCGATCATCGGGACTGGGATTTCGGCTTCTTCATGGACGTGAAGGGCCATCTGGAAAAGCACCTGATGGATGGCGCGGATGATCCGCGTTTTCCGGTTTACCCTCAGCGCCTGGTGCAGGATGTGCGCAAGGTCATGCCTGATGACGGCATCGTCTGCCTCGACAACGGGGTGTACAAGATCTGGTTCGCGCGCAATTACCGCGCGCGCATGCCGAACACCATGCTGCTGGACAACGCCCTGGCGACGATGGGGGCCGGTCTGCCCTCGGCCATTGCGGCCAAGCTGGTCTGTCCGCAGTGCAAGGTCATGGCGATCTGCGGTGACGGCGGCTTCATGATGAATTCGCAGGAGCTGGAAACGGCCGTGCGCATGAAACTGGACCTGACCGTGCTGATCCTCAATGACAACGCCTACGGCATGATCAAGTGGAAGCAGGCCAACATGGGCTTCCCCAACTATGGTCTGGATTACGGCAATCCGGACTTCGTCGCCTACGCCGAATCCTATGGCGCCAAGGGGCATCGGCCGTCCAGTGCGGAAGAGGTGGTGCCGCTGCTGGAGCGCTGCCGCGACGAGCCCGGCGTCCATCTGGTCGATCTCGCCATGGATTACAGCGACAACGACCGGGTACTCAACCATCTGATCCGGGAGCAGAGCGCGCTGATCTGAGGCCGCAAAACCCCGACGCCACGTCACAGGCAGTTTCCGGCTGTATCGGGCCGGCAGACCCACAGCGGAGATGAGGCATGCTGCAGGATTCCTACCCGTTCTATTTGGCCAACCGGGCCGAGCAGCCGAATACGGATCTGGTCGTTACCGACAAGTACAGCGGCGAGCCGGCCACCCGGGTGGCTCTGGCCGGCGCCGCCGACATCGAGCGTGGCATCGCGGCGGCCGATGCCGCCGCCCCGGCCATGGCCCGCTGGCCGGCGCATCGCCGGGCGCAGGTGCTGCGCCATTGTGTGGATCGCTTCACCGCGCGGGCCGAGGAAATGGCGCAGGCCCTGTGCATCGAGGCGGGCAAGCCGATCAAGGATTCGCGCGGCGAGGTCACCCGCCTGATCGACACCTTCCGCCTGGCGGCTGACGAATGCAGCCGCGAGATCGGCCAGGTCATGGACATGGAGGTGACGCCCCGTGCGGAGGGCTATCGCGGCATGTACAAGCGGGTGCCGATCGGGCCCGTATCGCTGATCTCGCCGTTCAACTTTCCGCTCAACCTGGCCGCCCACAAGGTGGCGCCGGCCATTGCCGCCGGCTGCCCCTTCGTGCTGAAGCCCGCCAGCCGGACGCCGATCGGCGCCCTGATCATGGGGGAGGTGCTGGCGGAGACCGACCTGCCGGCGGGTGCCTTTTCGATCCTGCCCTGCTCGCGCGACGGCGCCGATCTGTTCACCGTCGATCCGCGGCTGAAGCTGCTGTCCTTCACCGGCTCGCCGGATGTCGGCTGGGCGCTCAAGGCCCGGGCCGGCAAGAAGAAGGTGGTGCTGGAACTCGGCGGCAATGCGGCCTGCATCGTGACCGAGGATGCCGACCTGGCAGCGGTGGTGCCACGGCTCATCTTCGGGGCCTATTACCAGTCAGGCCAGAGCTGCATTTCGGTCCAGCGCATCCTGGTTCATGAATCCCGATATGCGGAGTTCCGGGCTGCCCTGACCGAGGCGGTCAGCACGCTCCGGCACGGTGGGCCGGCCGACGAGGAGACCTTCATCGGGCCGATGATCGCCGAAAGCGAGGCGCGCAGGCTGGAATCCTGGATTCAGTCGGCGGTGGAGCGGGGCGCCACGCTGCTCTGCGGTGGCGAGCGAGATGGCGCGATGCTGCGCGCCGCGTTGCTGGAGAAGGTGCCGGCCGGCTGCGAATTGCTGGAGGAAGAGGCCTTCGGACCGGTTGCGGTCATCGCACCCTACAGCGATTTCGACGCGGCGCTGGCGGCCGTGAATGACAGCCGTTTCGGTCTGCAGGCCGGGATCTTCACCCGCGATATCCATCGGGCCATGCAGGCCTGGGATACCCTGGATGTGGGCGGAGTGGTGATCGGGGACGTGCCTTCCTGGCGGGTGGACCACATGCCCTATGGCGGGGTCAAGGATTCCGGCCTGGGACGCGAGGGATTGCGTTTCGCCATCGAAGACATGAGCGAACTGCGCCTGCTGGTGATCCGCGACCCGGATTGATCGGCCTGAGCCGGGAGCGTCCGGTCGGCAGCTCCGGTCAGGCGCTGCCGGGGCCTTTCAGTTCGGCGCTGTAGGCCTTGCCGAACAGGCTGTCCAGCCGCTCGTCATCGTTCAGTTCGGCATAGGCCGTGACCAGGGTTGCCCAGGCGCGCTGGTGTTTTGGCGGCCAGAAGCCGCCCCCTTGTTCCTCGGTCCTGGCCATCAGTGCAGTCGGGTCCAGAGCCTGGAGCACGCTGTGCAGGCTGCTGCGCACGGCCTTGAGGACGGCCAGTTCATGTTCGCGCAGTTCATCCTGCACGTCGTGCAGGGAACTGGACGGATCCTGGAACTGGGCGTGCGCCGGGCCGAGCATGGCCTCCAGGGCATCCATTTCGTTCAGAGAAATTTTCAGCGGATTGGGCTGGCTGGGCATCAGCTGGGTCACGCCCACATGCACGCTGCCCTTGACGTGTGCGCGCATCCGCATGGCCAGGGCCACCGTGGCCATGCTCTGGCGCAGGATGCCGCCGACCCGGCGGCCGAATTCATGCGGGTCACTCAGATCCAGGTTGTCCACGTCGATGCCCAGGCCCTGGAGCAGGCCTTCGACAATGGCCTTGGGATCGCCGGCGGCGGCTGGCAGGGGTGGCGGCGGTGGAGGAGGCTCGGGCGCGGCGGCCGGGGAGGGCGCCTGCCTGGCTGCCGCGTCGTCCTTCAATTCCAGTTGCAGCGTGAAGTCGCCGCACAGAATGCGCCCCCCGCTGGGGATGGGGACGGTTACGCCGCGGCCGATGCGCTCGGATTTCTCGAACGGAAAGGTGCCGTTGGTGCTGAGGTCGGTGACATAGATCTCATCTCCCACTCGCTCAACGAAGGCGTGCCGCTTGGATACTGCCCGCTTGCGGTCGGGCAGGACCAGCTTGCAGCCATCGCTGCGACCGATCACGCCGCCCTGATCGGGGAAAAGGACAGTCTGCGGTTCCGGATCATCGGGACCGGCGATGAGGGAAACAGCGATCGGCATGGCGGGTTCCTGCTCCTGATCAAGAGGGCATTCTCTGCGAGCTTGGCGCGCTGGTAAAGTGAAGGTGGCCCGGGCTGCGTCGGGCCAGGCGTCCGGGGCCGCCCCGGCGATGCCGGGAATCGGGGTTCAAGCGGATGGAATCGGTCGATAGCGTCGTCATCGGAGCCGGGGTGATCGGCCTGGCCTGTGCCGCCGAGCTGGCTTCGGCCGGGCGCGAGGTGCTGATTCTGGAGGCGGCGCAAGGCTGGGGGCAGGGGCTGTCCTCGCGCAACAGCGAGGTCATCCACGCCGGTATCTATTACCCCGCCGGCAGTCTGAAGGCGCGCTGCTGCGTGGCCGGCAACCGGGCCCTGAAACGCTTCGCCGATGCCCATCAGGTCCCATGGCGGGCGCTGGGCAAGTGGCTGGTGGCGACCCAGGATGGCCAGCGCGCGGCGCTGGAAGCCCTGCGCCGTCGCGCGCTGGGCAATGGTGTGCAGCTGCGCGTCGTGACGCGTGCACGTCTGCGGTCCGAGGAACCGGCCCTGCGGGCGGTGGCGGCCCTGGAGTCGCCGGACAGCGCGATCATCGACAGCCACGCCCTGATGCAGGCCCTGCTGGCCCGGGCCGAGCATGGTGGCGCGAGCCTGCTGACCGGCCATCGGGTGCTGCGTATCGGTCGCGACCGCGTGCTGGATGTGGCATGCGGCGGTCGGCGCTGGCTCCTGCGTGCACGGGCCATCATCAATGCGGCAGGCCTGGGCGCGCCCGGTCTGCTTGAGCGGCCGGCGCCACCGCCCTTGCGTTACGCGAAGGGCAGCTACTTCAGCTATCAGGGCCGGGTCCCGTTCCAGCGGCTGATCTACCCGCTGCCGGTGGCGGGCGGGCTGGGCATACACCTGTGCCTGGATCTGGCGGGCAGGGCGCGTTTCGGTCCCGATGTCGAGTGGGTGGACTCGCCGGATGACCTGGCGGTGGATCCCGCCCGGGGCGCCCGCTTCGCCGCTGACATCCGGCAATGGTGGCCGGAACTCGAAGTGTCACGCCTGCGCCCGGATTACGCCGGGGTCCGGCCCAAGCTGTCCGCGCCTGGCGAGCCCGATGCGGATTTTCTGGTTCAGGGCCCGGCCGGCCACGGGGTGGCTGGCCTGGTCAACCTGTTTGGCATCGAATCACCAGGCCTGACCGCGGCGCTGCCGCTGGCCAGGCTGGTCGCGCGTCAACTGGAGGGCCTTCCTGCCTGAGCGGCCCGGGGCGTGATGCAGACGCCGCCACCGCCGATCGGCCGCGGTGACGGAATTGCTGGCGCGGGCCATGCTCCTGGTCGAGGTGATCGACGGGGCCGGCCCACGCGCCATCGAGCAATTGCGGGGCGGCGGGCCGGTGGAGTGAGCTGCGCGGCTCAGTCCGCTTCCGGCAGGCGCGACATGTCCAGCCACAGGTTGCCGTCAGCTTCGGCGATCAGCGCAGCGGCTGCGAACCCCGGATCACCGGTGCCCGGGCCGGGCCGGGCGCTGCCCCGGGCGAAACGCCTGGTCTGACCATCCAGGCGCAGGGCGCAGAGGTGCGACAGGGCTCCGTCGATCGCCCGTTCATGTTCCGCATCCGTCAGCAGGGGCGACCAGACCGCAAACTGGGTGTTGTTGATGCGCCCCAGGCGGGTGTCCGGTCCCAGCACATCGAACAGCTCGGCGGCGATCTGGCGGACGGTGCGGCGAAACTCGGCGCGGGTCTGGTGGGCGATCAGCGCATCATGACCCTGCATCTGGATCAGACTGAGGCGGAGATCATCGACGGATGCCAGATCCTCACTCAGCCGCGCGAGCACGCCTGTCTTGTCCAGTGCGCCTGACACCTCGTCATGACCATGCAGCCTTTCGAGCTGTCGGGCCTGCTCCTCCAGAGCGTGCGTGCGGGCGGCCAGGGTCCGAATCAGGTGGGCCCGGTTGCGGATGTTCAGGCCTGCCATCAGGGCGGCATGCAGCGGTGCGACACCGGCGCAGATCATGAACATGGCGGCCGTGGTGAGGCTGACCGGATCCGCATGCAGCAGGCTGAAGGCGAAGATCTGCAGGGTATTGAACAGGCTGAATCCCAGCACGATGCGCTGCGCTTCCTGGCGCACAAGGAAGGTATGGGCCTGCAGGCCGATCACCGGCAGCACCGGCGCGACGTAAGGCAGGACGGCATCGGCAAAGCGATGAGCATGGGAGCCGAACAGGGCGTTCCCGACCAGCGCGCTCAGGACCAGGGCCGTGACCAGCACCCAGTACCGCAGCAGGACATAGGCCTGCGACGGAGTCGCGCTGCGCAGACGGAACCAGGCGGTGGCGCTGTACAGGGAGATGCAGGCCGTGAGAGCCGCGTCCAGCCGATCGACGTCAGGGCTCAGCGGTGCCAGCAGGATCGCGGTGAAGCCGAACAGGATGGTGAGACCGGTCATGGTGCTGATCCATTGCCGGTTGGCCATGATCCCGCGCGCCAGGGTGGCGCGCAGCTCACCGCTGGGCAGCCCTTCGGGTTCCCAGCTGGACGGCGCGCGTGACTCAGCCGGCGAGGGCATCCAGATCCTCCAGGGCGTTCACGGTCTCATCGGCCCAGACCAGACGCAGCACATAGCAGCTGGCAGGTTCGCTGCAGGCCTGCAGGGGGGGCAGGGCATTCCGGACGGCGTTCAGGCGCCGCTCCGCCTCGGCGTCCGTGCAGGGTGGCAGCAGCATGGCGAACAGATCCTCCCGCGGACGGCCCCAGGGGGATTTGCCATCCTCCAGCGCGTCCAGGGCGGCGCCGATCTGCTTCAGGCGCACGGTCCAGTGATGGCCCTCGTCGCGGCGAACCTGATTGAAATCCCGGATGCGCAGCAACAGGACCATGAAAGCGCGTCGTGAGGAGCGGGCCTGGGCGAAAGCCAGGCGCAGACCCGGCTCGCTCAGGCCGCCGGTCAGGGCATCGCGCTGCTCTTCGCGATGGGCGCCGATCAGGGCTCGCTCCAGGTGGCGCCGACGGGCCTCGGCTTCGCTCAGCGCGGTGCCCTGCACGCTGAACTGAAGCTGCGCCAGCAGATAGGCGTAGATCGACAGCATGGTCAGCACCCCGAGGGCCCAGAACAGCGCCGGGAAAAGCTGGACGAACTGTGCGCGCAGGGCATGAGCCTGGACCAGGAACAGGCCGCAGGCGCCCAGGGCGAACAGGATCAGGACCTGGCGGGCGTGACGCTGGATCTGGAACGCACACAGATAGGCCACCAGCAAGAGCGTGTAGCTCAGCACCCAGGGGTAGACGCCGTCGGCCAGGTCGGGGCCGCCCCGACGGGCCAGGGCATGGGCCAGCAGCGACAGCAGCACCAGCGCTGCCAGTATCGTGGTCAGCCGGAAGTGCCAGTAGACCAGTCGCCGGGACCGCAGGCGCAGGATCATCTGGCCGCCGACGAACAGCGCCATCAGCAACCCCACGATGATGGCATCTCCCTGGCTCAGCGCCGGGGTGAAAGGATGCAGGACGACGATGCCCAGGAAGGCGGTGGCGAACATCAGGTCGCTGAGCAGGAGCAGGTTCTGCACCCCGCGCATGCCCGAAGCCAGCGCCTGCATCTGCAGCCTTTCGTCCACCTCCGGGTGGGGCTGCGCGGCCTGCTCAGCCACGAGCGCGACGGCTCCTGGCCCGGTCCGGTGGACCGGACCGGCGATACGCGGCGGCGCCGTGCCCGATCATGTCGGCTCTGCCACCGGTTCGCCGCGACAGAAGATCATCCCATCGCTGCGGATGCGGCTGACCTGCCACTCTATCCACAGCGCCTGACCGTCGCTGCTGCGCAGGCAGTTGACGAAGTGGGTCCGGTCGATATTGCGGATGGAGACGTCATCCAGCACCTCAAGCGAGGCGGCCAGAGTTGTCGCGTCGACGTAATCCCAGAAGTACCGGCCGACGATCTCGCGGGCCGGGTGGCCCAGCGCCTTCGCCAGAGGCAGATTGAGGGCGACAACGAACCCGGCGGCGTCGACCACCGCGCGAAGACCACCCTGGCTGGCGATAAAGTCCTCGATTTCGCGAGGCATCAGGTTCCCATGGCCGCACCGGCTGGATTCAGTATGCCTGCTTCCGCCGCTGCTGGCATGTGTCACCCCCACCGCGCCCTGCTGGCGGCACGCGGTCCCGGTCCGGCGTCAACCGCGGTGCTTACTGCTTCGCCAACTCGCCGTAATTGAAGGCGCGGGCGAACTGCTTGAGCGTGTCTTCGCTGACGGCCGTGCCGCTGACCTGGATCAGATGCTTGCCGTAGGCCACGATGGTCAGTTCGCCGGAGCGGCTGTCGGCATCGTACTGATAGAAGCCGCGCTGGCCCTCTATGGTGATGGGTTTGTTGCCCGACTGGCTGGCGAACATCGGGTTGGAGGCCATCTGGGCAAAGCCCATCACCATGGGTGAATCGGTGGACAGATTCGCGTTCACCTGGCCGTCCTTGCCGTCCGAAAAGGTCTTGCTGGCCGTGGTGGCGCCGCCGAACATGGCGGCTCCGGCCGCCGCGCTCTCCGCGTTCTCCTCGGTCCAGCCGGCGGGGGCGCTGGGCAGGAGTTTCAGCAGGCCTTCGCCGCGCTTCTGTCTGGCCAGCTGGGCGGCGTATTCCCATTGCGTCGCCGCCTCGGCAAATTGCCCCTGCTTGTAAGCCTTGCTGCCCTCGGCAATGGCGTCAGTGACGTCATCCGCCGCCGCCAGCAGGGGCCAAGCCAACAACAAGACCGCCAGGATTTTCATCGCCATGACCGCATGCCCTCAGGTGGACCTGCGCCATGCTGAGGCCGGCGCCTCGCGCCGTCAATGGCCTGGCTGGCACGGCATGAAATGGCGGATGGCGCGGGCCTGTCGGAGGCGCCCACACCGCATGCTGGCCCGGTTCGGTCCGGCGGCGCTCCGGGGCGCCGGGCGTCCTGGCGGGCCCGGTATCCGCTATCCTGCCCGGAAGTCAGTGCAGGGGAAGAGGCATGGGAAAGCTGCTGTTCATGGTGCTCCTGATCGGAGGCGCCTACTGGTACTGGAACGGCTCGCAGGGGCAGCCGGCGCAGGGGCTCAGCCCCCAGCAGCAGCTGGAACACAACGCGGCCCTGATGCGACGCTGCGTCGGAGAGAAGACCCGGATGTCCAGCACCGGTGCGCTGGCCGGCATGGGTGGAGTGGCCATGGGGCGCGAGGATGCCGAGCGCGAATGTGCGCAGGAGCACGGCCTGCGCCAGCAGGATGGTCACTGGCACGACCGCTGAATCCGGGCGGGGAAGCTGCGGCAGCACGGGCCTGTTCCCGGTCGTGAGGCCCGGACGCGGATAATTTTCTGCTGGCGATCCCCGCTGGCGAGGCGTGGCCTCGGTAAAATGGGGGCATGTCTTCCCCCGATGCCGATGTATTCGACGCGCTCAAGCCAGGCGAAACGCTGCTGGAATACCGCATCGAGAAGGTGCTGGGGCACGGCGGTTTCGGCATTACCTATCTGGCCCGCGACACCCTGCTGAACGCAGACTTTGCGATCAAGGAGTTCCTGCCCCCTGAACTGGCGGCACGGGCTGCCGGGCAGAGCGTGACCGTGCGCTCGGCAGACAGCCGTGACGCCTTTGCCTGGGCCAAGCAGAAGTTTCTCAACGAAGCGCAGGTGCTGGCGCGCTTTTCGCACCCCAGCCTGGTCCGGGTCAGCCGCTTTTTCGAGGCCAACGGTACGGTCTATTTCGTCATGGAGTTCGTTGCCGGCCAGACGCTCGAAGAGCGCCTTCGACAGGGGCCAATCGAACAGGCCGGGCCGCTCGAGGCCCTGCTCCTGCCGCTGGTCGAGGGCATGGCGCAGGTGCATGAGGCCGGCGTGCTGCATCGGGACATCAAGCCGGGCAATATCATTCTGCGTGCCGACGCCGGACCGGTCCTCATCGATTTTGGCGCCGCACGGCATGCCTTTGGTTCGGTAACCAAGTCCATGCTCAATGTTGTCACGGCGGGCTATGCGCCCATTGAGCAGTATTCCGATGGCATGGAGCAGGGGCCATGGACGGACATTTACGCGCTCGGTGCGGTGGCCTATCGGGCGATCAGCGGCAGCAAGCCCAGCGACGCGATCAATCGCCTGCGCAAGGATCCGCTGGTGCCTGCGCTGCAGCTGGGTGGAGAGCGGTTTCCGCAGGCCATGCTGCAGGCGATCGATTGGGCCTTGCGGGTGCATCCCGAAGACAGGCCCCAGTCGCTGGACCACTGGCGGGCAGCCCTGCTAGGCGAACAGCCGGTCCCGCCAGCGCCAGCGCGGAGCGATTCGGGCCTGATACCGGGGATCGGATCATCTGCAGCCGGCGAAACGGACGACACGACGGCCCTGCGGCCGTTCGCCGCAGGCGCAACGGCTGGCGACAGGGCGGAGCCGCTGCTGGGGGGCTGGCTGCGTCCTTTCCTGATCGCCTCCGCTCTGATCCTGCTGCTGTCCGGCGCATGGATACTGAGGCCACTGGATCACGTTGCGGATCCGGCGCCCGCGGCGCAGGCCGCCACGCCGGGGCCGGCCGCCACGCCCGGCCGCCGGTCAGTCGACGATGTGGAGACCCGCGTCGCGCAGGGGGAGGCCGTGCTGGCTGCGAATCAGACCGCGTTGCTGGCGGAGCAGCTCGCCCACTGGCTGGAACTGGACCCGGCTGATCCGGCCGCACTGCTATTGCGGGGGCATCTCGCCTTCTCGGAAAAGCGCCGCGCCGATGGCGTCGCCGACTATGCTCAGGCGTTGGCGCAGCGGCCTGGATTGGCCAGCAACCCACAGCTGGCCGCCAATCTGGTCGGCGCGCTGGGCTGGGTGACCGGTCCTGCCGAGGCCCTGATCCTGCGGCATGCCAATCCAAGCATCCACCAGCAGCTGGCGCAACGGGCGGTGCAGGCCGGCCCCGTCGGTCGTGGCCACGCCGTGCGCCTGCTCGAAGAGCTGGGGCAGGCCGATCTGCTGGATCCCTTGCTCTTCGCCCGGGTGGAGCTCACCGATCGGGACGCCTGCGATGCACGCATCGCGGCGATCGAGACGATCGGGCGCCTGGGTGACGCCAGCTGGATCCCCTTGCTGAAAGCACAGATTCCCGGCTGGCTGTCCAATCTGTGTCTGCGTGGTCCGATCCGACGGGCGGTGGAGCAGCTGGAGCAGCGGCCAGTGGATCAGATCGAGACCGGGCGGGGCTGAAACGAGGGTCCGCGCGGAGCGCGCGGCCTGAGCTTGCGGTCTGGGCCGTGGCCCGCCCGATCAGCGGGCGGCGGGCGAACGGAACAGACCGGAACAGACGCGCCGCCATCCAGCCCGGCGTGCATTACTGCTGTCGATAGACGTGGGTCTCGCCCTTCAGGTCCTGGTGGCGGAAGGGCTGATAGAAGCTGTCGGGCTGAAATGCCTGCGGCGGCAAGTCTTCCAGCAGGCTGATCTCGCTCAGGCTCAGCCGGCTGCTGCTGTCTCTTTCCAGGTCTCGCACGGTATAGCCGAGCACCATCCAGACGGTCTTTTCGTCGGTCTCGATGTCGAACAAGAGACTCGTGTCGGCCTGAAGGATCTTGGCCGGGGTCGTGCCCGAGTAACTGTAGTACTCCGCCTTCAGCAAGGTGCAGCTTTGCTTGTCGATATACGACAGCAGCATGGCGTAGCGCGAATCGGCCTCGTCAATCGGCGATTGCAGCACATAGGCTGGCCGGCCGCCGGCCTCGCCATCCGGCTTGCGCACGGCCTGTTCGCCGCCCAGGACGCCCTGGGCGCGCAGCAGATCCTGATGGGTGAAGTCCGTTCCCCACAGCGGCTGGGAGGAAGCCGGGCCGGACAGGCGGGTCGCCTTGCCCAGTTCCGGCAGGTAGACATAGAGGGCATCGCCGGCCGCGCCGCGGGTCGACAGATAGCTGCTGCCTGCCAGGTCCTCGGGGGCCTTGACCCGCAGATTGACGCTGGAGGTCTGGCTATCCGTGGTGCGCCAGTAGACGTTCACCGTGACCTTGGCACCGTCGTCCGATTGCAGGGTGAGCTCGCGCAGGGCGCCACGGGAGACCAGGTTCTTCGCCATGCAGGCCTGGATATCCCTGACCTCCTGAGCGGATTGTGCCGCTGGCGCAAGCCCGCTGCCGGCGATGGCCAGGGACAGCAGGCCGATCCGGAGTACTCCACTCATGTCTCCCTCCCTCTGATTGTTCTGCAGGCAAGGCGGCTCTGTTTTCAGCGATCGCGCATCCGGGACTGCTGCCCCGGGCGGGAGATTTCATCCCGCAGCCGTCTCATGACCTGTTCGCCTGATCTTAGTCAGGCCCCCGGGGGAGTACAAGCGCCGCCGGGCCGATACTGTCGGGAAGGCCGGCACTCAGGGGCCGGCGGCCCCGGCCTGGGGAGAGAAGCGCAGGCTGGCCCTGAACTGCCCGTCGCACAGGTCATAGGCGAAGGCCCATTGATGCTGGCTGCACAGCAGTTCCACGATGCCGATGCCCAGGCGATCGGGCGCGAAGCTGTCCGCGCCCCGGCCTTCGCCAACAGCATTGCTGACGTCCATGGCGCTGGCATCGCAACGCAGGACGACCTCGCCCACGCCGTGACGCAGGGCATTGAGCAGCAGGTTGGAGACCAGCACGGCAAACAGGGCCGGCTGCATCGGGACCACGGCGTCGCTGTCCACGGCCAGGCGAATGGCGCTGACGTCCAGGCCATCGTCGTTCAGCCCCGACAGAACCTGGTTCAGGACTTGTTCCGCCACACAGTGACCGGAGTCCTGGCTCGCCATGGCCTCGCCACGCGAGAACTGAAGCAGGGCGCCGACCACATCCGACAGGCGGCTGCTGGCCCGCTGCGCCCGCCCCAGCGGTTCCTGCAGGTCGCGCGGCTGCGCGCGGGTCTGGAGCAGGGCAATGGCCGCGTCCAGGGTGGCCAGCGGATTGCGCAATTCATGGCTGACGATGCGGGTGAACTGACCCTCGCGGCGGACCAGGGCGTGGTTGCGTTCCAGCAGGCCGTTGATAGCATGGACCATGGGGGCCAGATCCGGGTCTTCCTGTTGAGGGGCATCCAGTCGGGGGGTGCCGGCCTGGATGCGGCTCACGCGAGACGAAAGATCCACCACCGGACGCATCACCCAGGAGGTGCCCAGCATGCCCAGGCCGAGGCCGAGGCCGGACAGCAGCATCACCGCGGTGAGCAGAAACATGACCAGCTGATGCTCGTAGTGCTCGATCACGGCCAGGTCATAGATCAGAAACAGGCGATCTCCGGGCACCTCGTCAATCCACACATGAAATGCGACACCGTCCAGTTCGATGTCATTGAACGAACCCGCGGGCAGACTGCGAAAGGCGCGCGGCAGTTCCAGTTGGCTTTCCAGCCCCCCGCGAAACCAGGTTTCGTTCGGATAGACGGGGGTTTCCCCGGCCAGCAGGGCCTGCTTGATCCGGGTGGCGGTGGCGCTCAGGTTCTGCTCGAGCACGATGATTTCCATTTCATCGGCGGCCAGATAGGTGGCCACGGCAAACGCGGTGGCGGTCACGCCGCTCCAGAGAAACAGGGCCACGGCCACCCGTCGTCGTATCGACTTATTCAAGGATTCGGTACCCCTTGCCTCGTACGGTCTCGATCATGGGCCGGCCGAATGGCTGGTCCACCACCAGGCGCAGCGAATGGATGTAGACCTTCAGGGCATCGCTGTCCGGGGGATCATCTTCCCACAGGGCCCGGCTCAGCTCCTCGCGACTGACCGGCAGCGGGGCCTTGCGCATCAGGCAGCGGAGCAGGGTTTCGCTGGTCCGGTTGAGTTTCAGGGGCTGGCCCGCCCGCCGGGCCTCGCCGCTGCGCAGGTTGTAGCTGAGCTCGCCACAGCGCAGGATCTCGCCGCGATTCAGCTCGGTGCGCCGCTGCAACGCGCGGATGCGGTATTCCAGTTCCGCCATGGCGAAAGGCTTGACCAGATAGTCGTCCGCACCGGTGTCCAGACCGGTCAGCTTGTCGTTCAAGGTGTCGCGGGCGGTGAGCATGATGATGCCCACATCCGCCCGTTCGCTGGCCCGTATCTCGCGGCACAGGCTCAGGCCGTCGAGGCGGGGCAGGCCGATGTCGAGCACGATCACATCGTAGGCGTTGTGGAGGGCGAGGTTCAGCCCGCTGATGCCGTCGCCGGCGTGATCGACCACATGCCCCAGATCGCTCAGATAATCCGAGATCGAGGCGAGCAGATCGGGCTCATCTTCCACGACCAGAACGGCGACGCTGTGGCCTGGGCTGGGGGCGTCTGAAGGTGCGGGCATGATCTAACCTGTCTCTAACCTGGGCTTGGGGACACTGGCCGTGACACTTCAGCACGCACGGACATGTTTCATTTTAGGCTCGCTCTTTCCCGATATGCCCATATCGGCAGATTTATCCTGCTCGCCCTGCTGCTGCTCAGCGCCAGCCGCTGCGCGCTGAGCAGCTATTTCAGTCCGCGTCTGGACTGGTCGCTGCTGCCCGGACTGCTGTTGCAGGGCCTGCGTTTCGACCTGATCGCGCTGGCCTACCTGAGCATGCCGGCCCTGCTGCTCAGCCTGTTCACGCCGGCCTCGTCCTGGCATCGGGTCGATGGCCTGATTCGCCACTACTACCGGATTCTCCTGCTTCTGCTGCTGGCCATGGAGGCGGTCGGTTTCGGCTTTCTGCTGGAATACGAACACCGGCCGGATGCGCTGTTCTGGGAGTACCTGTCCTATCCACGCGAAGTGCTGCCCATGCTGTGGGGGGGCTTCAAGGCCGAGATCGCTCTGACGCTGGGGGTGATCGCGCTGGCCGCGTGGCTGGGGCGCCAGGTCTTTGCCACGCAGGTGGACAG
>JBFJTN010000068.1:0-14854 GCA_041625325.1 Oceanococcus sp.
CCGAAGTGCCGAGCGAGGCGACCGATCTGCGTCGGCGCATCCTGGAAAACCTGCGTCGTGCGCAGGAGCAGGAAAGTGCCCTGATCAAGTCACGCGAAGAGCGTGAAAAGGCCGAGCGTGAGGAACGGGCGGCCCGCACGCGCAAGCGTGGCAAGACCGAGCAGCTGCATGTGGCCGAGAACAAGCGCGGCAAGCGGCGCAAGAAAGGCGGTGGCAGGACCACGGTCAAGGTCGATACCCAGCACGGATTCGAGCGGCCCACCGCGCCGGTGGTGCGCGAGGTCGAGATCCCCGAGTCGATCACGGCGGGTGATCTGGCCCAGCGCATGGCCGTCAAGGTCTCTGAAGTCATCAAGACCCTGATGGGCATGGGCATGATGGCCACGATCAACGAATCGCTGGATCAGGACACCGCGCAGCTGGTGGTCGAGGAAATGGGCCATGTGGCGCGTCCGGTTGGCTCTTCCGACCATGAGGAAAGCCTGCTCAAGGAAGTGCGCGACGTCGACATGGACAAGCTGGAGCGCAAGTCGCGCCCGCCTGTCGTCACCATCATGGGCCACGTCGACCACGGCAAGACCACGCTGCTGGACTACATCCGCAAGGCGCGGGTGGCCGCCGGGGAAGCCGGTGGCATCACCCAGCATATCGGTGCCTATCAGGTGCAGGCCGATTCCGGCGTGGTGACCTTCCTGGACACCCCGGGTCACGCCGCCTTCACCGCGATGCGTGCCCGTGGCGCGGCCGTGACCGACATTGTCATCCTGGTCGTGGCGGCCGATGACGGGGTCATGCCGCAGACCGAAGAGGCCGTGCAGCATGCCCGCGCCGGCAACGTGCCGCTGGTCGTCGCGATGACCAAGTCGGACAAGGAAAATGCCGATCCGGACAAGGTCAAGACCGAACTGTCCAAACTCGAGCTGATCCCGGAAGACTGGGGTGGCGACACGCAGTTCATTCCGGTCTCGGGGATTACCGGGCTGGGTGTTCCGGAACTGCTGGAAGCGCTGGTGCTGCAGGCCGAACTGCTGGAACTCAAGGCGCCGGTTGACGGCCCGGCGGAGGCGGTGGTCATCGAATCCAGCCTGGAGCGCGGCCGTGGGCCGGTGGCCACGGTGCTGGTCAAGGGCGGCACCCTGCACAAGGGTGACGTGATCCTGGCCGGTCAGTACTTCGGCCGGGTGCGGGCCATGTTCGACGAGAACGGCAAGCCGGTGAAGGAAGCCGGACCGAGCACCCCGGTGCAGGTCCTGGGCCTGAACGGCACGCCGGACGCCGGCGACGATGTCATCGTGGTGACCGACGAGCGCAAGGCCAAGGAACTGGCCTCGGTGCGTGAGGTCAAGGCGCGTGACGAAAGGGCGCGGGCACGGGATCGGCGCTCCGGTGACTGGGCGGCCTCGCTCGGCCAGGAAAAGCGCGAGCTGCCCCTGCTGCTCAAGTGTGATGTGCGCGGCAGCGCCGAGGCGCTGGCCGATGCGCTGGTCAAGATGTCCACCGACGAGGTCGACATCAAGATCGTCGCGAACGGGGTCGGCGGCATTTCCGAATCGGATGTTGATCTGGCCATCGCATCCAATGCCATGATCATCGGCTTCAATACCCGCGCCGACAACGTGGCGCGTCGCCGTGCGGCCGAATCCGGCCTCGAGCTGCGCTACTACAGCGTCATCTATGACGTCATCAACGACGTCCACGATGCCGCCTCCGGCCTGCTCGGTACCGAGACCGCCGAGAAGATCGTTGGCGTGGCCATGGTCCGCGACGTGTTCCGCTCGTCCAAGTTCGGCGCGGTGGCTGGCTGCCTGGTCGAGGAGGGCACGGTCCGCCGTGGTCTGCCGATCCGCGTGCTGCGCGACAACGTGGTCATCTACGAGGGCGAGCTGGAATCCCTGCGCCGTCACAAGGATGATGTCCAGAAGGTCGAGGCCGGTACCGAATGCGGGATCGCGGTCAAGAACTACGACGACGTGCGTGAAGGCGACCGTATCGAGGTCTTCGAGCGCGTGGAAGTGCAGCGGACGCTGGAAGCGGTCGAGTAAGCGGGCGGAGTTCCGACTTGGCTCAGGAGTTCTCACGCACCGACCGGGTTGCCGGCGAGATCCGCCGTGTCCTGGCGGAGCTGATCCGCGACCTGGCCGATCCGCGCATCGGCATGGTCAGCATCACCGGGGTCGAACTGTCCCGCGATCTGGCCCATGCCCGGGTTTTCATCAGCGCCCTGGAGCTGGCTGGCAGCGATGCCACCACCAGCGTCCAGGCCCTGAATCACGCGGCCGGCCTGCTGCGGCGCGAGCTGGGCCGGCGGATCAAGTTCCGGGTGCTCCCGCGCCTGCAGTTCCTGGCCGATGAAACCGAACGCAATGCCGTGGACATGGAGGCCCGCATCCGCGATGCGCGGGCACAGGACCGACAGGCGGCGCGACGCCGGGGCGAGGAAGAAGACTAGTGGGGCGACGGCACAAGGGCCGTGCGGTGCACGGCATCCTGCTGCTGGACAAGGACGCCGACATGTCCTCCAACCAGGCCTTGCAGCGGATCAAGCGTCTGTATGGCGCAGCCAAGGCCGGACACACCGGCAGCCTGGACCCCCTCGCCACCGGCATGCTGCCGATCTGCTTCGGCGAGGCGACCAAGCTCTCCGGTCACCTGCTGGATGCGGACAAGCGTTATGAGGTCAGCCTGCGTCTGGGCCAGGCCACCGACACGGCTGACGCGGACGGTCAGATCATTGCCGAAAGTGATTGCAGCGGGATTGATCGGGCGGCTGTCGAGGCCGCGCTGCCGGGTTTTCTGGGGGAGATCGAGCAGATTCCGCCCATGTATTCGGCGGTGAAGCACGAAGGCCAGCGCCTGTACAAGATTGCCCGTCAGGGCCGGGAGGTGGAGCGCAAGCCCCGCCGGATCACCATCCACGCGCTGGAACTGCTGGACTGCGGTGTGCCCAGTCTGCGCCTGCGGGTTGACTGTTCCAAGGGCACCTACATCCGCACGCTGGTCGAGGACCTGGCCGCAGTGCTGGGTACTCACGCCCATGTCACCGCCTTGCGCCGGACCCGCCTCGGGCCTTTCCAGGGCGAGATGTGGCGCGAAGCCGATCTGACCACGCGTGCCGCGGAACAAGGCCAGCAGGGGCTTGATGCGCTGCTGCTGCCGCCACAAACGGCGCTGGCGGGCTGGCCCCGGGTCAGCCTGGATGCCGATTCCAGCTTCTATTTTCGCCGTGGCCAGGCCGTGCAGGTGCGCGCCGCACCGACCCAGGGACAGCTGGCGGTGTTCGGCCCGGACGAGCGCTTGCTGGGGCTGGGCGAAATCGATGACGATGGCCGCGTGGCGCCGCGCCGGCTGCTTGAGTTACGGCCCAAATCCCCGTAGAATAACGGGTCTTTTTGCCCCCCGCGGCATTCCGCCTCGGGGTTTTTTTCCCTATCAGGAGCTGTGAATGGCTTTGTCTGCCGCTCAGAAGAGCGAAGTCATCAAGGAGTACGGAAGGACTGGATCTGATACCGGTTCTCCCGAAGTGCAGGTCGCACTGCTGTCCGCCCGGATCGATGGTCTGGGTTCTCATTTCGAGAAGAACAAGAGCGACCACCACTCGCGTCGGGGTCTGCTGCGCATGGTCAACCAGCGCCGCAAGCTGCTCGATTATCTCAAGCGCGAAGATGCCGAAAGGTATCAGGCGTTGATTGCACGGCTGGGACTGCGCCGCTAAGCACCCGATACAAGACGGCCCCCGCACCCGCGGGGGCCGTTGCATTTGCAGGAATAGGAAACGGAAAAGATAGTGACTCCAGTAAGAAAAGAATTTCAGTTGGGCGACCAGACGGTTGTCATCGAAACCGGCGCCATGGCCCGTCAGGCCGGCGGTGCCGTCAAAGTCAGCATTGGTGACACGGTGGTCCTGGTGACCGCAGTGGCGCGCAAGGAGGCCAACCCCGGTCAGGCCTTCTTCCCGCTGACCGTCAATTACCAGGAACGGTTCTACGCCGGCGGCCGGATTCCCGGCGGCTTTTTCAAGCGCGAAGGCCGTCCGACCGAAAAGGAAACCCTGACCTCGCGTCTGATCGACCGTCCGATCCGTCCGCTGTTCCCCAAGGGTTTCATGAACGAAGTGCAGGTGATCGCCACGGTGATCTCCTGCGACCCGCAGATCGATGCCGACATCCCCGCGATGATCGGTGCTTCCGCGGCGCTGAGCCTGTCCGGCTGCCCCTTCCAGGGTCCGATTGGCGCAGCCCGCGTCGGTTACAAGGATGGCGCCTATCTGCTCAACCCGACTGCGACCCAGCTCAAGGAGTCACAGCTGGATCTGGTCGTCGCCGGCACGGCGGACGCGGTGCTGATGGTGGAATCGGAAGCCAAGGTGCTGTCCGAGGAAGTGATGCTGGGCGCCGTGCTGTTCGGTCACGAACAGATGCAGGCCACCATTGCGGCCATCAATGCGCTGGTCGCGGAAGTCGGCAAGCCGAAATGGGAATGGACCCCGGCGGCCGAGAACCTGAGCCTGCGCGAGCAGGTCGCCGCCAAGTGCCAGGCCGCGGTCACCGAGGCCTATGGCATCGCCGACAAGTTGCAGCGCCAGGATCGCCTGGGCGAGCTCAAGGACGCGCTGGTCGCCGAACTGTGCAGCGGTGAAGAAGGCGCCCCCGCCGAAGGCGAGGTCAAGGGCGAATTCGGTCGTCTGGAAAAGAGCATCGTGCGCAACCGCGTGCTGGATGGCATGCCGCGCATCGACGGCCGTGACACCCGCACCGTGCGCCCGATCGATGTCGAGGTCGGCGTGCTGCCGCGCACCCACGGTTCTGCCGTGTTCACCCGCGGCGAAACCCAGGCGCTGGTCGTGACCACGCTGGGCACCGGGCGCGACGCCCAGATCATTGATGCGATTGAAGGCGAGTACAAGGAACCCTTCATGCTGCATTACAACTTCCCGCCCTACTGCGTCGGCGAAGCCGGCTTCATGGGCGGACCCAAGCGTCGTGAGATCGGCCATGGCCGTCTGGCCAAGCGCGGCGTCGCGGCGGTCATGCCGGACCTGGTGGACGAGTTCCCCTATGTCGTTCGCGTCGTCTCCGAGATCACCGAATCCAACGGCTCCAGTTCCATGGCCAGCGTCTGCGGGACCTCGCTGGCCCTGATGGACGCCGGCGTGCCGGTCAAGGCGCCGGTGGCCGGCGTGGCGATGGGCCTGATCAAGGACGAGACGCGCTTCGCGGTGCTGACGGACATCCTCGGTGATGAAGATCACCTGGGCGACATGGACTTCAAGGTCGCCGGCACCCAGGACGGTGTCACCGCCCTGCAGATGGACATCAAGATCACCGGCATCACCCGTGAGATCATGGACCAGGCCCTGGACCAGGCGCGCGAAGCCCGCCTGCACATCCTCGGCGAGATGGCCAAGGTGCTGTCGCAGCCGCGCGAACAGATGTCCGAATGGGCGCCGCGCATCACCACCATCAAGATCAATCCGGAGCGCATCCGTGACGTGATCGGCAAGGGTGGGGCGACCATCCGCAGCATCACCGAGGAGACCGGCACCACGATCGACATCGAAGATGACGGTACGGTGAAGATCGCGGCGGTGGACAAGGCGCAGGCCGATGCCGCAATCAAGCGGATCGACGAGCTGACCAAGGATGTCGAGGTCGGTGCGATTTATGATGGCAAGGTGGCCCGGATCATGGACTTCGGCGCCTTTGTCACGATTCTGCCGGGCAAGGATGGCCTGGTGCACATCTCCCAGATCTCGGATCAGCGCGTCGAGAACGTCGCTGCTGTACTGAGCGAGGGTGAGTCCGTGCGGGTCAAGGTGCTGGAGGTCGACAAGCAGGGCCGTATCCGCCTGAGCATCAAGGCGCTCAGTGAAGGTGCCAAGCCGGAAGAGGTGGAAGCCGGCGAATAAAGCTCGGTAACGGGTTCAGGCCGGGTCGCCGCGAGGCGGCCCGGCCTTTTTTTTTTGTCGCGCAGTCCGGCCTTCGGGCGAAGCCGATGCCGCGGCGGTGAGCGACCAAAAAAAAGCCCCCAGCGAGCTGGGGGCCAAGGTGCTAGAAAGACTTGCGTCTTTCTGGAGGAGACCTGGTTTGCGTGGCGACTGGCGTCCCGCGCGTATGAGCATCGGCTCATGTTGCGGTGCAGTATATTGCCGATGCTGCACTGCGTCAAGCCTTTTTTGCTGCATTGCAGTAAAAAATTTTTCGCCCGGAGCTGCGGTGCAAGCCATTGATAAATAGGCACTAAACTGGTGCAGTCGGGCGGGCGCAGAAGGCGCCTGGCCGCGTCGGGACGAAATGATGGAGGGGCGGGCCGCGCTCGCTTCAGCTCGACCGGCAGGGCGCCGCGGGTGCGGCTCCTAGTGGTCCTTGTCCACCGGGCTGCGCGCTTCGCCTTTCTCGGGTCTGTCGCCCTTTTCCCGTCTCGAGCTGATGCTCTTGAGGAACTCCTGCCGCACGCTGCGCCACAGGGGAAGATTCTGGTCCGCCAGTTCGCGCAGGGCATGCAGGGGATTGCCGGCGGAACCCAGCATCTGCTTGATCTGCTCCTTGAACTGCGCCTGCTGGTCGGTGAACAGCTGCAGGCTGAGTTCCAGGTAATGCGCGACGCTGTGCTGCATGGTGTCGCCGTAGAAGCGGATGATATTGAGCAGGACTTCCTTGCGCAGAATCGGTGTTCCGGCTTCTTCCTGTTCCATAATGACCTGCAGCAGGATGCTGCGGGTGATGTCTTCCTTGCTGCGCTTGTCGATCACCTGGAAATCGACGTTCTGCAGCACCAGCTGGCGGATCTCGTCGAGGGTGATGTATCGGCTGATCACCGTGTCATACAGACGCCGGTTCGGATACTTGTTGATGATGCGCGTTTCAGGGCTTGAGGTGCGACGAGATACGGACACAAGCGGGTGATTGCTGCATTGCGAAAAATCTAGTTTGCCAGATGCGGCGGGCAGGGAATAGCCCTTCAGGCGGAAAATGTGCCATTTGTCGGGATGCGGCTGGCATCCCAGGCCAGAGTGGCGGCCCGCAGCACCTCCTCGGGCGAGCCCGACTGGCTGGGCTGTCCCAGCGCCTGCAGTGCCTGATTGAGGCACCGCGTGGGTGCGCGTTGCCAGTCGATCTCGCGGGCGCCGGTCTGTTTGCTCAGCTTGTGGCCTGCGGCATCCAGCAACAGGGGGATGTGCAGGTAGTGTGGTGCGGGCGCATCCAGCGCACGGTACAGCTGCAGCTGGCGTCCGGTCGAGGAAAGCAGGTCCGCGCCGCGCACGATATCCGTCACGCCCTGGTCGATATCGTCGATGACCACGACCAGCTGGTAGGCGAACAGGCCGTCGGCGCGCAGGACCACGAAGTCACCGCATTGCTGCTCCGGATTCTGCCGGCGCAGACCGCCGCGCCGGTCCAGGAAGCTGATCTCCCCGCTGTCCACACGAAAGCGCCAGGTACGGGCCTTGGTGCCGGCAGGCAATCCCTGCCGACAGGTGCCGGGGTAACGGACTTCGCCGTGTCCGCCACCCTGTTCGCGCTTGAGCTGACGCCGGCTGCAGGCACAGGGGAACAGATGGCCCTGGGCGCGCAACTGGTCGAAAACCTGCCGATAGCGGGGCAGGCGCTCGGACTGGTAGATCACCGGCCCGTCCCAGTGCAGACCCAGGGCACGCAGGCTGGCGATGATCCGTTCGGCGTGTTCGGGGGCGCAGCGCGGGGTGTCAATGTCCTCTATGCGCAACAGCCAGCGGCCCCCGCGCGCCCGCGCGTCCAGCCAGCTGGCCAGGGCGGCCAGCAGCGAGCCGGCGTGCAGCGGTCCGGACGGGGAGGGCGCGAAGCGCCCGACGTAGGGGGCAGGGATGCGAGCGCTGCCGCGATCAGCGGCCGAGCTGCTTCTCGCGAATCTCTTCCAGGCTCTTGCAGTCGACGCAGAGTTCCGCTGTCGGCCGGGCCTCGAGCCGGCGGATGCCGATATCGGCACCGCAGGATTCGCAGAAGCCGTAGTCGTGATCCTCGATGCGACGCAAGGTGCTGTCGATCTTGCGGATCAGCTTGCGCTCGCGGTCACGGGTGCGCAGTTCCAGGCTGAATTCGGATTCCTGGGTGGCCCGATCGGTCGGGTCCGGAAAATTGGCCGCCTCGTCCTGCATGTGATGCACGGTGCGATCGACCTCTTCCATTAGCGAACGCTTCCATTGCACCAGAATGTTGCGGAAGTGGGCGATCTGCGCATCGTTCATGTACTCCTCGCCCTTCTTCAACTCGTAGGGCTGGAAATCCGTGTATGAACTGGGGGATTTGGTGTCCGCTGTACCTGGCATCAGCAATCTTTCTGGGCTTGGAAACCGGGAAGTGATACCAGAAAGCTCCGCAGGGGGCAATGCCCGCCGCACGCACCCGGTTTTTTTGCCGCAACAACGCGCGTTGCCGGACGGATGCGCTATCCTGTGCGCGATCCACAGCCGCCGTCTGCCCGCCCTGAATGATTACTCCATGTGCCCCGGATAAGCCCGAGCCAGCCTGCGGGTTGCATCGGGAGAGCCGGGCCGCCTAGGGGCTTTCGGTTCATGAGTCTGAAAGCGCTGCTGTTCGATGTGGACGGCACCTTGGCCGATACCGAACCGCAGGGTCATCTGCCCTCCTACAACGAAGCCTTTCGCGAGTTCGGCCTGGACTGGCACTGGACGGAGCAGCTGTACCGTGACGAGTTGCTGCTGCTGCCCGGCGGGCGGGAACGGATCCGCCACTACCTGATCAAGTATCGCCCTCCGGTCGGCGCTCATGCGCAGGCGCTGGAGCGGGATATCGGTGCCTGGGTCAACCAGGTGCATGCGGCCAAGTCGCGCTGGTTCCGGCGCCGTCTGGAGGCCGGCCAGGTGACCCTGCGCAGCGGGGTGCGACGCCTGATTCGCCAGGCCCATGAGGAAGGCATGAAACTCGCGGTGGTGACCAACGCCAGCCAGCGCAGCCTCAAGCCCTTTCTCAATCACACCCTGGGCAGGGAACTGCGCGACTGCTTCGAGTTCATCGTCAGCGGCGAGCAGGTCGAGTGCAAGAAACCCGCGCCGGACCTGTACCAGCTGGCCATCCGTCAGCTGGGTCTGCGCGCCGATGAGTGTCTCGCCATCGAAGACTCCGCCATGGGCTTGTGCGCGGCGGCTGCGGCCGGCCTGAAGGTGCTGATCACGGTCAATCAGGACACCTGTGAGCACGACTTCAGCGCGGCCACCGCGGTGGTCAGCAGCCTCGGCGAGCCGGACGCGCCCTGGCAGGTGCTCAAGGGACGGCCACCGCTGAATGGAGCGGCCTACGCCACGCCGCAGGTGCTGGAGTCGCTGCTGGCCGCCTGAGCGGCGGTCTAGATCGGCAGGCTGACCGGGGGCGGCGGGGTCCAGTCGGCGGCGCGGTGTTCGGCGGTGACGGTCGTGTAGATGCCGCCGCGCACGTAAAATTCTGCCTTCAGCCGCAGGTAGCGGGGCTGCATCAATGCCACCAGGGTGTCGGCGATCTGGTTGGTCACCGCCTCGTGAAAGGCGCCCTCGTCCCGAAATGACCACAGGTAGAGCTTCAGCGCCTTGAGCTCCACGCAGCGCTGATCGGCGATGTAGTCCAGGTACAGGGTGGCGAAGTCAGGCTGCCCGGTTTTCGGGCACAGACAGGTGAATTCCGGAATCCGCATGCTGATCAGGTAATCGCGCTGCGGGCTGGGATTGGGGAAGGTTTCCAGGGATTTGCTGGGTTGGCTGGGCATCGTCGAGGGGTGGCTTGGAGAAGGAATCGGCGCGCGCCTGTGTCGAGCGGCGGAGACATAATTTACACTAGCCCGCTTTTGACCGTGGACCACCCAGACGCATGCGCCTGAGCGCAATCCGGCTTGCCGGCTTCAAATCCTTTGTCGACAAGACGCAGCTCAGCCTGACCAGCAACCTGACGGCCGTGGTGGGCCCCAATGGCTGCGGCAAGTCCAATCTGATCGACGCGGTGCGCTGGGTGCTGGGTGAATCCAGTGCCAAGCAGCTGCGCGGCGCCGCGCTGTCCGATGTCATCTTCAACGGTTCACGCACGCGCAAGCCGGTCGGTCGCGCGATGATCGAGCTGGTCTTCGACAACAGCGATGCGACGATCGAGGGGCCCTATGCCCAGTACGGCGAGATCGCCGTGCGCCGGGAGCTGTCACGCGACGGCGGCTCGCAGTTCTACATCAACGGCACGCGCTGCCGCCGCAAGGACATCACGGAACTGTTCCTGGGCACCGGCCTGGGGGGGCGCTCGAACTACGCGATCATCGAGCAGGGTACGGTGTCGCGCCTGATCGAGGCCCAGCCGGAAGAGCTGCGCCAGATGCTCGAGGAGTCCGCCGGCATATCCCGCTACAAGGAAAAGCGCCGCGAAACCGAGATCCGCATCCGCCACACGCGCGAAAACCTCGAGCGGCTGGAAGACCTGCTGGGCGAGATCGACGAGCGTCTGGCCAAGCTGCAGCGCCAGGCCGCCGCGGCCCAGCGCTTCAAGAAGTACAAGCAGGAACAGCGCGGCCTGCGTCGGCAGCTGCTTGGCCTGCGCTGGCGCGAGATCGAGCACGAGCATGCGGCCTTTGTCAGCCGCCTGCAGACCCTGCAGGACGGAGTCAACAGCGCCGACCAGCGACTCAAGGATGCGATGGCCCAGCGCAATGCGGGCAACGAGGCCGCCGAAGCGGCGGTGAAGCAGGCGCAGGACGTGCAGGGACGCTATTACGAGGCCGAAGCCAATCTGGGCCGGGCGGAACAGGAGTTGAAGCATGCGCAGGAGATGCTGCGCATCCGCGACAAGGAAGCCAGTGATCTGCGCGAGGAGCAGGCCCGCCTGAGCCAGCAGCATGATGCGCGGCGCCAGCAGGCGGACAGCCTGGGCGCGCAGATCAACCAGTTGCAGCAGGGTCTGGCTCAGGCGCAGGAAGAGCTGGAATCCGTGGAGGCCGGGCTGGGCGCGGCGGAGCATGCAGCCGCCGATGAAGCCAAGGCCCTGGAGAATATCCGCAAGGCGCTGCAGGATCCGCGCACCGTGGCGGCGACCGAAAAGGTCCGGCTGGAGCAGCTGGCCCGTCAGTTCGAGCGCACCCAGTCGCGTGAAAAGCAGTGCCGGGAGGATCTGGCGCGCATCGATCTGGACGAGATCGAGCGTCAGATGTCGGCGGCCGAGCAGGCGGCGCAGGCGGCAGCCAGCGCGCTGGAGCATGCCGATGCGCGGGCCGGTGACTGCATCAAGGCGGTGGAGTCGGCGCGCAAGGAGCGCGCGGAAGCGGACAGCCAGTTGCATGAGTCACGCAAGCATGCGCAGAGCGTGCACGCACGGCTGGCGGCGCTCAGCGCCCAGCAGGTGCGGGCACTGGGCGAGGATGATGCCCGGCAGGCGCAGTGGTTGAAGCAGCGCAACTGGGCTGATGCGCCACCCCTGGGTCGCCTGCTCAAGGTGGATGCCGGCTGGGAGAAGGCGGTGGAAGCGGTGCTGGGCCCCTGGCTGCAGGCCCCCTGCGTGGATGGCGAGCTGAACGGTCTACAGGCTGATGAGAATCAGCCCCGTCGCCTGATCGAGGCGCAGGACGCCGCCTGGCAGGCGCCGGCCGGCAGTCTGGCGGCAAAGCTCAAGGGCCCGGTGGCGGTGCGCCGCATGCTGGCGCAGGTGCTGACGGCCCAGAGTGCCGAGGAAGTGAATGCACGCCTGACCGAATGCACGGCCGGCGCGGCGGTGATCACGCCGGATGGGCATCTGCACTGGCCCGGCATGCGCGAGTTCGCGCAGCAGGGTGATGATGACGGCGTGCTGCTGCGTGAACGTCTGCTCGGAGAGGTGCGCCAGGAAGATGCCATCGCCCAGCGTGAACTGAAGCAGGCCGAGTCCGCCCAGCAGGCAGCGGTGGAACAACTCAAGCAGGCCGAGCAGGCTCAGCAGGATGCGCTGCGCGAACTGGATCAGGCGCGGCGCCAGCAGGCGGAAGCGCGCAGCGTGCGCAACAACCTGAATGATCGTCGCGAGGCCTTGCAGCAGCGTCGCCAGCAGCGGCAGGAGGAACTGGCCGAGGTTGAGCGTCTGCTGGCGGAACTGGCCCAGGACCGGAGCAAGGCAGAGGAGCGACTGACCAGCAGCCGGGCCCAGTTGCAGGACCTGGAGGCGCAGGAACAGCAGCAGCAGCAGAAGGCCGATGCCGCGCGCGATGCCCTGCAGGACATGCGTCATCGTCAGCAGAGCCTGTCACGTCAGCTGAGCAGTGCGCGCGAACGTCGGGCCGCGCTGAGCAGCGAACTGGCAGCCGCGCAGGCCGCCGCCGAAGCCCTGGCGGCGCGGCGGACGGATATCGAGCGCAGCCTGGCGGAGTCGGCGGATTCGCAGTCCCGGCTGCAGACGCCGGTACCGGCCTTGCAGCAGGCGGTGGAAGCGGCCCGGGCCCAGCGGGAAAAGGCCCAGGACAGCCTGAAGACGGCCCGTCAGGCGCAGGAACAGGCCACCGAGCAGGCCCGTGCCGCCGCCAATGCGGTGCTGCGTCTGGAACAGGAGGCCCAGCAGGCGCGGGAGAAGCGGCAGCAGGAACAGCTGGGTGAACAGCGGCTGCTGGCCCGCCGCGACGGTCTGGAGGAGCAGCTGCGCGAGGCCGGGGTCCGGATCGAGGACATCCTCGATGAGCTGGACCCGCAGATGCAGGCGGGCGCCTGCGAGCAGGAACTCGAGGCCCTGGACAACCGGATCCAGCGGCTGGGCGCGGTGAACCTCGCGGCGGTCGAGGAATACGAGGAAGAGAAGCAGCGTGCCGATCACCTGCGCGCGCAGGAGGCCGACCTGGTTGCCGCACTGGACAAGCTGGAAGAGGCGATCCGGCAGATCGACAAGGAAACCCGCAGCCGTTTCCGGGCCACCTTCGAATCGGTCAACGGCAAGTTCAAGGAGCGTTTTCCCAAGCTGTTCGGCGGTGGCGAGGCCTATCTGGAGCTGACCGGAGAGGACGTGCTGGACGCCGGGGTGCGGGTGATGGCGCGACCGCCGGGCAAGCGCAATGCCACCATTCAGCTGCTGTCCGGCGGAGAAAAGGCGATGACCGCGGTGGCGCTGGTATTCGCCCTGTTCGAGCTGAACCCGGCGCCATTTTGCATGCTGGATGAGGTGGATGCGCCCCTGGATGACGCCAATGTCGTACGCTATTGCGAGGTGGTGCGGGAGATGTCGGAGCACGTGCAATTCATCATCGTCACCCATAACAAGGTGACCATGGAGCTGGCCGACCAGCTCAATGGCGTCACGATGCAGGAACCCGGGGTCTCGCGTCTGGTCAGTGTGGATGTGCAGCAGGCTGTCGCCCTGGCGGGCTGACGGTGGGGAACAAAGGATTCTGTAGACATGAATGACATGCAATGGGCGCTGCTGATCATCAGTGTGCTGGTGGTGCTGGGCATCTACCTGCACGCCCGTCGGCAGGCGGCCAAGCAGGCGGTCTGGAACAACAAACGCAAGCGCGAGGGCATGGAGGAGGACCAGCTGGACTTCTTCCAGGAAAATGACGGCGGCTTCGACGAGTTCGGCGTCGGCAAGGCACGGACCAAGCGCGAAGCCCCGAAGCTGGACGATGCCAAGCCGGCCCGGGGCAAGGCCAAGCCGGAGCCCAAGGCGGCGCCCGCTCAGGCCCTGTTCGTGATCTCGGTGCATCGCAGCGACCTCAGCCACATACCGGGCGACGAATTGCATCAGGCCCTGCAGAGCTGCGGTCTGGAATTCGGCGCACACGACATCTATCACCGCTTCAGCCCGAAGGGCGACCCGGTGTTCTCGGTTGCTTCCGTGGTCAAGCCCGGCTTCCTGATTCCCGGTGAGCAGGATGATCTGCGCACGCCGGGTGTCAGCCTGTTCCTGCAACTGCCCGGGCCGCTGGCCGGTGATGCGGCCTTCGATGACCTGCTGACCACCGCGCAGACCCTGGCCGAGCGTTTCGATGCCACCTTGCTGGATCGTGAGCGCCAGCCGCTGGACGCCGAGGGCATCGCCCGCATGCAGGAAGCCTGCGCCGCGTATTCCGCGCAGTGACGGCCCCGCGGGAAGCCGGCGAGCGCGCTGCCGCGCTGGCCGGGCAGCTGCGTGAGCACGATTACCGCTATTACGTGCTGGACGATCCGGCGATCGACGACGCCCAGTACGACGCCCTGCGGCGGGAACTGGAAGAGCTGGAGCGAAGCTACCCCGAGCTGATCAGCCCCGATTCCCCCACCCAGCGGGTGGGAGCGGTGCCGGACAGCGCCTTCGCGCCGGTGGAGCACCTGGAGCCGATGCTGTCCCTGGCCAACTGCTTCAGCGCGCAGGAGTTGGCGGAGTTCATGGCGCGGGTGCGCAAGGCTCTGGGCGATCTGCCGGTCTTTACCGCGGAGCCCAAGTTCGATGGCCTGGCGGTCAGCCTGGTCTACCGCGATGGCCTGCTGGTCAGCGGCGCGACCCGGGGTGATGGGCGGGTCGGCGAGGATGTCACGGCGAATCTGCGCACCCTGTCCAGCGTGCCCCTGCGCCTGCGCTCGGACAGCCCTCCGGCGCTGGTCGAGGTGCGGGGCGAGGTGGTCATGCCGCGGGCCGGCTTTGCCCGACTGAACGAAAGGCTGGCCGCCGAGGGCGGCAAGACCTTCGTCAATCCCCGCAATGCGGCCGCCGGCGCCCTGCGCCAGCTGGATCCCGGGATCACGGCGCAGCGTCCCCTCAAGTTCTTTGCCTATGCGCTGGGCGCCCGCCGGGGCTGGCCGGACGGCGTGCAGCTGGAAGATCACATCCTGCTGATGCGGCAGCTGGGGGACTGGGGCTTCGTGGTCACGGAACTGCTGCAGGAATGTGCCGACGAGGCGGCCTGTCTGGCCTATTACGAAGCC
>JBFJTN010000069.1:0-14837 GCA_041625325.1 Oceanococcus sp.
AGCTGTACCCATGACAGAGCGCACGCTCTCCATCATCAAGCCGGACGCCGTGGCCAAGAACGTGATCGGCCAGATCTACACCCGTTTCGAGCAGGCCGGCCTGACCATCGTTGCCGCCAGAATGGCTCATCTGAGCCGTGACGAAGCGGAAAGCTTCTACGCCGTGCACCGTGAGCGCCCGTTCTTCAATGACCTGGTCGAGTTCATGATCTCCGGTCCGGTGATGATCCAGGTCCTGGAAGGCGACAATGCAATCGCCAAGAACCGTGATCTGATGGGTGCCACCAACCCCAAGGAAGCCGCGCCGGGCACCATCCGCGCCGATTTCGCCGACTCCATCGACGCCAATGCCGTGCACGGCAGCGACGGCCCGGACACGGCCAAGACCGAAATCGACTTCTTCTTCGGAGCCTCGGGCCTCTGCCCGCGCTGAGTCCGTGAACCCGGCCGCACGCACCAATCTGCTGGGCATGGATCGCCCGGCGCTGGAGACCTGGTTCTCCGCGCTGGGCGAGCGGCCGTTTCGCGCCCGCCAGCTGATGCAATGGATGTATCAGCGCAGCGAGCCGGACTTCGCCGCCATGTCGGACATCTCCAAGGGTCTGCGCGCGCAGCTCGAGGAGATCGCCGAGGTGCGCACCCCGGAGCTGATCGCCGAGCAGATCTCCACCGACGGCACCCGCAAGTGGCTGCTGCGGGTGGATTCGGGCAATGCGGTCGAGACGGTGTTCATCCCGGAGGCGGCCCGCGGCACCCTGTGCATCTCCTCGCAGGTCGGCTGTGCGATGGATTGCTCCTTCTGTGCCACCGCCAAGCAGGGCTTTTCGCGCAATCTGTCGGCGGCGGAGATCCTGGGGCAGGTCTGGTACGCGCAGAAGGCGCTCAATGCCGTGCCGCGCGAGCAGCGGGTGATCTCCAATGTCGTATTCATGGGCATGGGAGAGCCGCTGGCCAATTTCGAACAGGTGGTGACCGCCATCCGGGTGCTGCTGGATGATCTGGGCTACGGCCTGTCCAAGCGGCGGGTGACGGTCAGCACGTCCGGACTGGTGCCGTTCATGGACCGGCTCAAGGACACCGTGGACACCGCACTGGCGGTGTCCCTGCATGCGCCGGATGATGAATTGCGCAATGAACTGGTGCCGATCAATCGCAAGTATCCGGTGAAGGAGCTGATGGCGGCCTGCCGGCGCTACACCCAGGACAAGGAGCGTCACGTTCAGATCGTTTATGAATACGTGATGCTGGACGGCGTCAACGACCAGCCGGAGCGTGCTCGCGCCCTGGCCAGCCTGCTCTCCGGGCTGCCCGCCAAGGTCAATCTGATTCCCTTCAATCCCTTCCAGGGCTCGGGCTACCGCACCTCGAAGCCGGCGGCCATTGAAGCTTTCGCCGAGATCCTGCGTGGCCGGCGCATCGTCACCACCACGCGAAAGACCCGCGGCGACGATATCGACGCGGCCTGCGGTCAGCTGGTCGGTCAGGTGCAGAGCCGTCAGCGGCGGCGTCTGAGCGAAATTCCCGTGATCGTGCAGCCCTCATGAAAATTCACTGGTCCGGACTGTGTCTGATCCTGCTGGCCGGCTGCGTGCAGACCGGCGGGCCGCGCTTCGAGCCGGACTACGCCGAAGCGGCCCGGATCAACACCCAGCTGGGCATGGACTACCTGGCCCAGGGCCGGGTGGAACTGGCCCAGTTCAAGCTGGAAAAGGCGCTGGAGCAGGACCGCAAACTGCCGATCACCCACCTCGGCCTGGCGCTGGTGCACCAGCATTTCGAGGAATACGACAAGGCGGACAGCTATTTCCGCAGGGCCCGCGATCTGGCGCCGCGCGATACCCAGATCCAGACCCGCTACGCGGCCTATCTCTGCCAGCGGGATCGCCTGGACGAGGCGGAGAAGCTGTTCGACATGGCGCGGCGCGACACCCGCAACCCGGCGCCGGCCCAGACCCTGGCGGAAGCCGGGCGTTGCTACCTGACGCGCGAACAGCCGGTGAAGGCGGAGGAGGCCCTGCGACGGGCACTGGAACTCAACCCACGGCATGGCGGCGCCCTGTTGCAGATGGCCCGGCTCAGCTATCAGCGGGCGGACTTCCTGCGCGCGCGCGCTTTCCTGCAGCGTTACGAGTCGGCTCAGAAGGGCAGCGTCGAGAGCCTGCTGCTGGGCCTGCGCACCGAATCCCAGCTGGGCGATGAGCGCGCGGCGCGGAGTTACGCGGCCCGTCTGCGCAAGTTGTCACCGGGCATCGAAAGCCGTTACGACCTGAACACCGGGGAAGCCTGGTAGGCCCCATGGAAGGCGTCGAGATCGACAGCGGTGGCGAGGAGCTGAACCGCATTCCCAAGCCGGGCAGCCTGATTCGCAAGGCGCGCGAGCAGCGCGGCTACGACCGCGAGGAACTCAGCCGCCGAACCCGGCTGACGGAGGCGGTGATTCTTTCGGTGGAGGCCGACGATTACGCGGCCCTGGGCCAGCCTGTGTATGCGCGCGGTTACTACCGCAAGTGTGCCGAGGTGCTCGGCCTCAATGGCGAGGCCCTGGTCGATGCCTATGAAAAGCGCAGCGGGACCGCCTCTCCGATCCCCGTGATCCAGCAGCGACCGTCGATCCGCTACCGCGAAGGACCGGGCCTGGCCAAAGTCCTGCTGATCCTGGTCCTGCTGGGCAGCGCGCTGGGCGCTTCGGCCTGGTGGCTGCTGAGCCAGGGTCCGGACGCCATGCCCGGCTGGCTGAAGGGCCTGTCCTCGGCGCCGGCGGATGCCGCACCGGTGCAGGCCGTGGCGACGCCCCGGCCGAGCCCGGCCGCTCCCGCCGCCGAACAGCGACGCGCCGACGCGCCGGTACCCGTTGCGCCGGCCGAAAGCCGTGACGGCGACATGGAACAGGCGCCGCCCGTTGCCGCTGCCGCGCCGGCGGGTAGCCCCGCGCCGGTCAGGCAGGTCGAAGCATCGGTTCCGGCGGCGACGCCGGCAGCGACCGCGCCGATCGACAATCCGAAGCTGCGGATCCAGATCGCGGGTGGCGATTCCTGGACCGAAATCACCGATCGCGGCGGCAATCAGCTGGTCTACAAGCTGCTGCCCGGTGGCAGCGAGCGCGAAGTGCAGGGCGCCGCACCCTTTGAGGTCCGTCTCGGTCGGGCCGATCTGGTGCGTATCTGGCTGGACGGAGAGCCGCTGGACATCAAGCCGGTGATCCAGCCCGATCTGCGCGCCCGATTCCGCATTCTGGGCAATGGCAAGGTGGAAGGATGAAGGCGCAGCACCAGATACAACGCCGCCGTTCGCGGCAGATCATGGTCGGCAACGTGCCCGTTGGCGGCGACGCGCCGATCGCGGTCCAGAGCATGACCAATACCGAAACCCGCGACGTCGAGGCCACCGTGGCGCAGATTCAGGCGCTGCAGAAGGCCGGGGCCGATATCGTCCGCGTCTCGGTGCCCACCCTGGATGCCGCCGAGTCTTTTGGTCAGATCCGCAAGCGGGTCAGCGTGCCGCTGGTCGCGGACATTCACTTCAATTACAAGGTGGCCCTGGCTGCGGCGGAACACGGCGCCGATTGCCTGCGCATCAACCCGGGCAATATCGGCAGTGAACGCAAGGTCGCCGAGGTGATCGCCTGTGCCCGCCATCACGGCGTGCCGATCCGGGTGGGCGTCAATGCCGGTTCGCTGGAGAAGGACCTGCAGGAGAAATACGGCGAGCCGAATGCCGATGCGCTGGTCGAGTCGGCCTGGCGTCACATCGACATCCTGGAGCGGCATGATTTTCAGGATTTCAAGATTTCGCTGAAAGCCTCCGAGATCTTCATGACGGTGTTCGCCTACCGCAAGCTGGCGGCGCAGATCGACCAGCCACTGCATCTGGGCATCACCGAGGCGGGCGGCCTGCGCTCCGGCTCGGTGAAGTCCTCGATCGGTCTCGGTCTGCTGCTGGCCGAGGGCATCGGCGACACCATCCGGGTGTCCCTGGCCGCCGACCCGGTGGAAGAGGTCAAGGTCGGCTGGGACATGCTCAAGGCGCTGCATCTGCGCTCGCGCGGCATCAATCTGATCGCCTGTCCGTCCTGTTCGCGGCAGAACTTCGATGTGATCAAGACCGTGAATGAGCTGGAGGCGCGCTTCGAGGATATTTCCGAATCGCTGGACGTGGCCGTGATCGGCTGCGTGGTCAATGGCCCGGGAGAGGCCCGCGAGGCCCATATCGGCGTCACCGGCGGGCACCCCAACAGCGTATTTGTCGACGGCAAGATCCAGCACAAGCTGAAGAACGACGATCTGGTCATCGGTCTGGAAGATCTGGTCCGGCAGAAGCTGGCCCGGCCCTGCGGAGAGTGAATTGAGTCAGCGGGTACGCGCCCTGCGGGGCTTCAACGACATCCTGCCTGACGCTGCCGCCTGGTGGCGGGGCGTGCTGGAGCGCGCCACCCGGGTGATGGACCAGTACGCCTACCGGCCCATCCATCTGCCGCTGATGGAAGCCACCGAGCTGTTCAGTCGCTCGGTGGGCGAGACCACCGATATCGTGGCCAAGGAAATGTTCACCTTCCTGGACCGCGAGAAGACCTCGATGAGCCTGCGCCCGGAAGGCACTGCCGGCTGCGTGCGGGCCGGCATCGACCATGGCCTGCTGCACAACCAGCAGCAGCGCTTCTGGTACGCCGGGCCGATGTTCCGCCACGAGCGGCCCCAGGCCGGGCGCTACCGGCAGTTCGAGCAGATCGGGGTCGAGGCCTTCGGCATGGCCCAGCCCGAGATCGATGTGGAGGTCATCGCCCTGTCGTCGCGCCTGCTGCGCGCGCTGGGCCTGCAGCCCGGCGAGGGCCTGCAGCTGGAGCTCAACACCATCGGCAGCAGCGAGGCGCGGGCGGCCTATCGGGACCGGCTGGTCGACTACCTGCGGCCCTTCGCGGCCGAACTGGACGAGGACTCGCAGCGCCGCCTGGACAGCAACCCGCTGCGCATCTTCGACAGCAAGGTCGCGCGAACCCGGGAAATCGTCGCCGCGGCGCCGGCTTTCGAGGATCATCTGGACGCGCCCTCACGGGAGCATTTCGAAGCCGTGAAAGCCGGTCTGGATGCGCTGGGTATCGCCTATGTGCTGAACCCGCGGCTGGTGCGGGGCCTGGACTACTATGGCCGCACGGTTTTTGAATGGACCACCGACCGGCTGGGCGCCCAGGGCACCATCTGCGCCGGCGGCCGTTATGATGCACTGGTCAGCCAGCTCGGTGGTGGCGAGGTGCCGGCGGTGGGTTTCGCGCTGGGGCTGGAACGGACCATCCTGCTGCTCCAGGCGCTGGACTGCGATGTGCGTCAGGAACCGAAACCGCAGCTGTATTTCTGCAGCATGGATGGCACCGGCGCGGTCATGAGCCGGCTGGCCGAAAGCCTGCGCGATGCCGGGCTGCGGGTGCAGTGTGATGGCAGCGGCAAGCTCAAGGCCCAGCTGAAGCGGGCCGATCAGGCCGGGGCGGCGTACGCCGCAATACTCGGCGGCAGCGAGGCGCAGGCCCGGCAGATTCAGATCAAGCCGCTGCAGGGCGATGGCGAGGCTCAGCTGCTGGGCTGGGACGAGCTGGTGGCGCAGATGATGAACAAACTGGACGGTCACGTCGCGTGAGCGGCCGGGGCCGATGGTACCAGGCGGCGCCCTGGTCGAAACATTCAATGACAATGGTATTTTGAGGACACACAGTGGAACTGGAACAAACCGATCAGGAACAGGTAGAAGCGCTGCAGAAATGGTGGCGCGAGAACTGGCTGTCCCTCGTGGGCGGCCTGGCGCTGGGCCTGGCCGGCATTCTGGGCTGGCAGTACTACGGCGAGGCCAGCCTGGACAATGCGGCAGCGGCATCGGTCGCCTATGAAGACGTCAAGGTGAAGCTCGCCATGAAGCGGCTGGGCGAGGCGCAGGCTGCCATCGGCAACATGGAATCGGCGCACAAGGGCTCGCCCTATGTCACGCAGGCCCGTCTGAATCTGGCCGCCGTGCAGGCCGACACCGGTGACTGGGCCGGCGCCGAGCAGACCCTGCGGGCTGCCGCCGCGGCCGGGCCGGATGCGGCGCTGGCCGGGGTGATCCGCCTGCGCCTGGGCCGCACGCTGTGGGCGCAGGGCAAGACCGCGGAAGCCCTGAGCGAACTGGATATCCAATCGGGTGCCTATGCAGCCCTGGCCCAGGAACTGCGTGGCGATATCGCCGCGTCGACTGGCGACAGCGAGCTGGCCCGCAGGGCCTATCAGGCCGCGCTGGCCAGCAACGCCGACTACCTTGACGCCGCCGATGTGCAGCGCAAGCTCGATGCACTCAACTGATCGCGTGACCGGATTGCCGATGACCCACAAGCTCTGTTTGACCCTGCTGCTGGCCGGCCTGCTGTCGGCCTGCGCCTCCGATTCCAAGGTGGCCAAACCGGAACCGCTGCGCAAGATCGCCGATCCGGAAGTCCGTGCGGAAAAGGTCTGGAGCAGCAGCCTGGGCGCCCCGCGCGAACTGACCGGCCTGCGGCCGCTGCTGGCGGCCGGCCGGGTCTTCGTTGCCGAACGCTCGGGCAAGCTGCGCAGCTTCGACGCGCAGGGCAAGGTGATCTGGCAGGTGCAGACCGGTCTGCGGCTGTCGGCCGGCCCGGCTCTGGTCGACGGCGCCCTGATCCTCGGCACCCTGGATGGCGAAGTCGTGGCCATGGAAGCCCAGGATGGCCAGGAGCGCTGGCGCGCCAGCCTCAGCAGCGAGGTCATCAGTCTGCCGGCGGGCGAGGGTGATCTGGTCGCGGTGCGTTCCGGGGACGGACGGGTCTACGGCCTGAGCGCCAGCGATGGCGAGCGCCGCTGGACCGTGAACCGGGCCGTGCCTGCCCTGACCCTGCGCGGCTCCGGGCCGCTGGTCGTGGGGCGCCGGGCGGTGTTCGTCGGCATGGACAACGGCCGAGTACTGGCGCTGGGCCGCGACGATGGCGAGCCGCTGTGGGAAGAGGCGGTCAGCGTGCCGGCCGGGCGCACCGAGATCGAACGCATCGTGGACGTGGATGCCGATCTGCTGCTGATCGAGAACGTGCTGTTTGCCGCCAGCTACGGCGGTGATCTGGTGGCCTACGAGGCCGGCAGCGGCCGGGTCCTGTGGCAGCGCAGCCTGGCCAGCTATACCGGCATGGCGGTGGACGGTCAGTGCCTCTACGTGACCGACGTGGATTCCGTGCTGTGGTGCCTGGACCCGCGCAATGGTGCGGCGATCTGGGAACAGAACCAGCTCAAGCATCGCAAGCTCAGCGCGCCGCTGGCCTACCGCGGCAACGTGCTGGTCGGTGACTACGAGGGTTACATGCACGTGGTGTCGGCGGTCAATGGCCGCATCATCGGGCGCAGCCGGGCCACCGGCGAGGCGATCCGGGCACCGATGCAGCAGGACGAAGAACAGCGCATCTATGTACTGGACAGCGACGGACGCCTGCAGGTGATGCGCTGGAACCCGCTGGGTAACGGCTGAGCCCATGCACACCGCGCCCGTGGTGGCCCTGGTCGGCCGGCCCAATGTGGGCAAGAGCACGTTGTTCAACCAGCTGACCCGCAGCCGCGACGCGCTGGTGGCCGACGAGGCGGGGATGACCCGCGACCGGCAGTACGGGCTGGCGGAATTGGAAGACGGCCACTGCATCGTGGTCGATACCGGTGGCCTGATGGACGCCGCCCAGGGTCTGGATGCGGCGGTGGCCCAGCAGGCCCGCCAGGCGATCGAGGAAGCCGATCTGGTCCTGTTCCTGGTCGATGGGCGTGCCGGGGTGATGGCGGAGGATCAGTCCGTCACCGCCCTGCTGCGGGCCCACGCCGACAAGACCCGGCTGGTGATCAACAAGTGCGAGGGACTGAACCGGGAACTTGTAGCCGCTGAATTCTACGGCCTGGGCCTGGGAGATCCGCTGACCATTGCCGCCAGCCACGGACAGGGCATCGCCGGCCTGCGCGAGCTGATCGGCGAGCTGATCCAGGCGGCGCCGGAAGCGCCGCCGCGGCGCGAGCACGGCCGCATCGGCGTGGCCCTGGTGGGGCGGCCGAATGCCGGCAAATCAACCCTGTTGAATCGCCTGATCGGCGAGCAACGGGTGATCGCCTCCGATGTGGCGGGCACCACCCGCGATGCGGTGGAGGTGGACTTCGAGCAGGACGGCCGCAAGTACGTGCTGATCGACACCGCCGGCCTGCGGCGCAAGTCCAAGGTCCACGACGTGCTGGAGAAGTTCAGCATCATCAAGACCCTGCAGGCGGTGGAGGCGGCCAATGTGGTGGTCGCCCTGATCGACGGGCGGGAAGGGGTCAGCTCGCAGGACGCCCGCATCCTGGGCATGATTGCCGAGTCCGGCCGGGCCATCGTGCTGGCGATCAACAAATGGGACGGGCTGGACGAGGAGCGGCGCAGCCATCTGAAGAGCGAGATCCAGCGCAAGCTGCCGTTCCTGGACTACGCCACCGTGGTCACGATCTCGGCCCTGCATGGCTCCGGCCTGCGCGAGCTGATGCGCGCGGTGAACCGGGCCCATGCCGCGGCCTTCTGCGAGCTGTCGACCTCGAAGCTGTCGACCGTGCTGGAACAGGCGGTGCAGGCGCATCAGCCGCCGGCCGTGGCCGGGCGCCGGATCAAGCTGCGCTACGCCCATCAGGGCGGACGCAACCCGCCCACCATCGTGATCCACGGCAACCAGACCGAGAAGCTCAACCAGAATTACCGTCGCTATCTGATCAATGCCTTCCGCGAGGCCTTCGATCTGCACGGCACACCGCTGGTGCTGCAATTCCGGACCTCGGACAATCCCTACAAGGGGCGCAAGAACACCCTGACCCCGACCCAGGAGCGCAAACGCGCCCGCATGATCCGCCACCGGATCAAGTCGAAGAAGAGCTGAGGCGCGCCAGGCCCGGAAAGGGTCGGAACCGCGGGCTGCTCGGGCGCCGACGTCTCCTGCTAGGATAGCCCTGCTTTTCCACCATGAGCGGTCCAGCCCACGCAGAGGGGCGCGCTGCTCGATCAGCGGGAGACCGATGCAATCACAGTCCGGATTCAGCCGTCGCGCCTTGCTTGGCGTGGCCAGCGCGGGCGTGGCCCTGGGTGCGGCCGGCCTTGTCGGCAAGGCGCGGCTGGACGCCGCCGGCTATCCGGCCTCGGCCTGGCCGGTATTCAGCGACCGCGTCGCCGCCGTGCTGCAACGCCTGGGCAGCCTGTGGCTGCCGCTCGGCCGCGGCCCCTTTCCCCATCCTGAGGAACTGCCCTATATGGACGCCCTGGCGCAGGCCTGGGCGGCCCTGCCCGATGCCCTGCAGGAGCAGCTGAACCTGGCGACCGAAGCGCTGGAGGTCGCGGCCCTGGTCTATGGCTGGCATGGACGGGTCTTCAGCGGATTGAGCGACGCGCAGGCGCATGCCTATCTGCGGCGCTGGGCCACTGGCGCGACTGCGCAGCGGGCCCTGATCGCGGCATTCCGTCAGCTCGTGGCGGTGTCCTACTGGCGCCATCCGCAGAGCTGGCCTGCCACCGGCTACCCGGGGCCCCTGCATCTGCGGGCGGAGCTGCCGGCGCTGGGGGACGCGCCGGAGCCGGCGCGGGCATGAAGGCGGAGTCCGCCCGCAGCCTGGCTCCGGGGCAAGGCTGGCGTAGCGACGTGCTCATCGTCGGTTCCGGCGGTGGAGGCGCGGTCACCGCCTACGCCCTGGCCCGGGCCGGCTACGCGGTGACCGTGCTCGAGGCCGGGCCGATGGTGCCCTCCAGCGCTTTTCCCGAGCATCTGCCGAGCAGTTTCGAGCAGCTTTACGTGGATCGCGGGGGGCAAACGAATGTGGATGGCGACATCAACATCCTGCAGGGTCGCTGCGTGGGCGGCTCCACCGTGATCAACGCCACCGCGGCCTTCCGGATTCCGCCCTGGGTACTGCAGACCTGGCGCGAGGAATACGGTCTGGACGGATTCAGCGAGGCGGCCCTGGCGCCTCTGTACGAGCAGCTGGAGTCGGATCTGTACATCCACGTCAACGGGCCGCACGAGATCAACCGCAACAGCCAGCTGATGCAGCGCGGGGCCGAGGCCCTGGGCTGGCATGTGGCGCCACTGGCGCGCAACGTGAAGGATTGCCTGCTGGCCGGTTACTGCATCCAGGGCTGTCGCTATGACCGCAAGCAGTCCATGCTGGTGACCTATCTGCCCTGGGCGCAGCAGCACGGGGCACGCATCGTGGCGGACGCAGCGGTCAGCCGCATCCGGCATGAGAACGGTCGGGCCAGGGGTGTCAGCGTGCAGGGGCCGCACGGTCCGGTCGAATTCGACGCCGCGCTGGTCGTTGTCAGCGCGGGCGCCATCGGCTCGCCGCTGCTGCTGCAGGACAGCGGCCTGGGCGGGGATCAGGTCGGCCGCCATTTCGCCTGCCATCCCTCGCTGGGGGTCACGGCCCTGTTCGATGAACCCGTGAACGGCTGGCAGGGCGCGCAGCTGGGGGTCTATGTCGATGAGTTCACGGCCGACGAGCGCGGCGGCTTCCTGCTCGAGGGCGGCGCCCTGGAGCCGGCGGCCATGGCGCATGCGATTCCCGGAGTGGGCCCGGACTACGAGGCGCGCATGGCCCGCGCCGCGAATATGGCCGGCATGGTGACCCTGATCCACGACCACGGGGTCGGGCGGGTCTATCGCAAGGACGGGGTCAAGACCATTGAATACCGGCTGGACGAGGATGGCCGCCAGCGGGTGCGGGCCGCCCTGCGGGCGGCCGCGCGCATCTGGTTCGCGGCGGGCGCACGGGAGGTCTACCTGCCCACCGTGCTGCCGACGGCGGTGAGCGCCGCCGATTTCGAGTCGGTGATCGAGGCCTTGCGCTTCGATCCGGGCGAGATGATGTTCACCGCCTACCATCCGCAGGGTACCTGCCGGATGGGGCGGGATCCGGCACGCAGCGTGCTCAATCCGCGTGGCCAGCTGCATGGCATGGACAATCTGGTGGTGGCCGATGCCAGCTGCTTTCCCACTTCGGTGCTGGTCAATACCCAGCTGCCGACCTACGTGACCGCGGCCCGCATTGCCGCCCATATCAAGGACCAGCCGGGCCACTACGGCCTGGCCTGAGGAGACGAGTGATGAACCCGACACCGCAATGGGATCTGCTGATCCGCGGGGCCCTGCTGTTCGACGGCAGCGGCGCGCCGCCCGTCGTCGAGGATCTGGCCATTGCGGCCTGCAAGGTGGCCGCCCGCGGCCAGGACCTGGACCCGGCGCAGGCCACCGAAGTGGTGGAGGCGCAGGGCCTGTGGCTGACCCCCGGCCTGCTCGACCTGCACACCCACCTGGATCTGGAGGTCGAGCTGGTGCCCGCGCTGCCCGAGGTGCTGCGTCATGGGACCACGACGGTGATCATGTCCAACTGCTCGCTGGGGGTGGCCTTCGGCAACCAGCGCCGGGACGGTGCGGACCCCATCGTGGACTGCTTCGCCCGGGTGGAGAACATCCCCAAGCCGGTGCTCAGCCAGGTGGCCGATGCCTGTACCTGGAGCGACAGCGCCGAGTACCTGCAGCACTTCGACCAGCTGGCGCTGGGCCCCAATGTGGTGCCCATGATTCCGCATTCCATGCTGCGCATCGAGGTCATGGGCCTGGCGGATTCGGTCAGCCGCGAGCCGACCGAGGACGAGCTGGCGCGGATGGAAGCCCTGGTCGACAAGGGCATGCGCGAGGGCTATGCCGGCTTCTCCACCGATGCCCTGCCGTTCCATTATCTGGCCAACGACCCCAACCGGCGGCGCAAGATTCCGACCCAGTTCGGCAGTCATCGGGAAATCCGCCGCCTCACCGACGTGGTGCGGCGCCACCAGCGGGTCTGGCAGGCCACCCCGCCCAAGGACAGCCGGATCGGCACCCTGCGCCAGTTCCTCCTGACCAGCGGCCGTCTGTTCGGCCAGCCGCTCAAGCTCACTGCCGTGGCCGCGCTGGACGTGGCCTCCAACCGTTCCATTCTCAAAATGGGCCGCACCCTGACCCGGCTGCTCAACTCCCGCCTGCTGCGCGGCAAGTTCCGGCTGCAGGCCCTGGCCGCGCCGTTCAAGGTCTATGCCGATGGCATCCTCACCCCGCTGGCGGAAGAGATTCCGGAAATGCGGGAACTCAACGAGCCGGACCTGGAAGATGCCGCCGCGCGCCGCGCGCTGCTGATCGATCCCGAATTCCGCGCGCGTTTCAAGCGCATGTGGTACCACGACAAGCGCGGCTTCAGCATCGCACGGCTCAAGCGCGCCCTGCGCCTGATGGACGACACCCTGACCCGCGATCTGGCCGACATGGTGATGACCGATCGGCCGCTGGCCGAGTGGAAGGACCAGACCCTGGCCCAGCTCTACGCGCGCTTCACCCAGTGGCAGCGCAGCGGCCAGGCGGTCAGCGCCGAGGAGGGCGCGGCCTTCGCCCGCTTTGCCTTTCCGGTGCAGGACGACTGTGACTTCTTCCTGGCCCTGCTGCATCTGTATGACACCGAATTGCGCTGGTACGTGCTGGCGGCGAATGCCGATCCGGCCGTGACCAAGCAGGCCCTGACCGAGGAGCTGATGTTCCCCGGCTTCAATGATTCGGGCGCGCATCTCACCAACATGGCCTTCTACGATGCGAATCTGCGCGGCCTGCAACTGCTGCAGGCTGACGGCGATGCGGCGGTGGCCCGCCATGTGGCCCGGCTGACCCGCGAGCCGGCCGCTTTCTTCGGCCTGGATGTGGGCCTGCTGGAGGCCGGTTGGCAGGCCGACTGCGTGCTGATCGACCCGCGCGCCCTGCGTGCCTACGACTCGGAGCGGCGCACCCGCCTGGAATATCGCAAGGAGTTCGATCACGAGCAGATGGTCAATCGCTCGGATGGCGTGATCAAGGGCGTCTGGGTGGCCGGCCGCCAGGTCTGGGATGGCCAGGGCTTCACCGCCATCGTCGGTCAGCAGCGCTGCGGTCGGGTGCTGACCGTGGGCGGCGCGGCGCCGGCGCAGGACGCGCTGGCCGCCTGAACCGGCCAGCGGCGTGCGCGGGCGACCGGCGGAGACCGCGGCATCCGTCAGCCCCGGGTCGCCCTTTCCCGGGGGGTGACGGAGCGCTTCCGCGGGGGCGGTTCGTCCGCGGTATTCCCGGTCGGGCCGGGGCAGGGGGTGAGATTGCGCGCCGGCCCCAGTAAACTTCCCGCCCCGTCATGTTGGAAATGGTTTTGGCCGCAAGCACCGAGGGCTTCGTACAGGGGCAGCGCTGGATCAGCAGCACCGAGCCGGAACTCGGCCTGGGCGTCATCACCCAGACCCAGGGCCGGCTGATACAGATCTTTTTTCCCGCGGCCGGTGAGGAGCGCGCCTATGCGGCCCACAGCGCGCCGCTGAGCCGGGTCAGCTATCGCGCCGGCGATACCATCCGCGACGATGCGGATCGGCGTCTGGTGGTGGCCGATGTGCACGAGAATCGGGGCGTCCTGATCTATCTCTGCCATGACCAGAATGGCGAGGAGGTCCTGCTGCCTGAGCCCCGCCTGCACGGGGTCGTGCGCCTGAGCGGCCCGAAGGAACGCCTGTTTGCCGGCCAGATCGACCGGCTGAGCCGCTACCGCCTGCGTCACGCCAGCCGACTGCATGACGGCCTGCTGCGTCAGTCCGGTGTGTCGGGCCTGATCGGCCCCCGGGTCCAGCTGCTGCCGCATCAGATGTACATCGCGGCCGAGGTGGGCCGGCGTCACGCGCCACGCGTGCTGCTGGCGGATGAGGTCGGGCTGGGCAAGACCATCGAGGCCGGTCTGATCCTGCATCAGCTGCTGCTGCGCGGACGGGCCTCGCGCGTGCTCGTCGTGGTGCCGGAAAGCCTGCTGCATCAGTGGCTGGTGGAAATGCTGCGGCGCTTCAATCTGCGTTTCAGCCTGCTCGATGAGCAGCGTTGCCGCGCCATTGAAGGCGAGGACGGGACGAGCGAAGAGGGCGAGAATCCCTTCGAGTCCGTGCAGCTGGCCCTGTGCAGCCAGCAGTGGCTGAGCCAGTCGCCGCTGCGTCAGGAGCAGGCCGTGGCCGCGGGCTGGGACCTGCTGCTGGTTGACGAGGCGCATCACCTGAGCTGGTCGCCGGAGGCGGTCAGCGCAGACTATCGCTGCATCGAGGCGCTCGCCGCGGCGGTACCGGGCTTGCTGCTGCTCACCGCGACACCGGAGCAGCAGGGCACGGCCGGGCACTTCGCTCGCCTGCGCCTGCTCGACCCGCAGCGCTACCATGACCTGGCGGCCTTCCAGGCGGAGGAAGCGAATTATCGCGAGGTCAGCGAGGTGCTGGTGGCCCTGCTGGCGGAAGACGGCTGGCAGCAGCTGCAGGACTCGGCCGCACTGCGTCAGCAGCTGGACGGCTATCTGGGCAGCGCGCACGTGGAGGCGGCCCTGGCCCGGGCGCGCGACAGCGGGCAGCCGCGGGAGACGCTTGCTGCGCTGGTCCGCGATCTTCTGGATCGCCATGGCACAGGACGGGTGCTGTTCCGCAACACCCGCGCCGCGGTCGAGGGTTTCCCCGGCCGCCAGCTGAATGCCTGGCCGCTGGCCGCGCCACAGGATTCGCCCGGGGACGACCTGGCGGCGGCGCTGTATCCGGAAACACAGGCCGCTGGCGACTGGCCCGCGGCTGACCCGCGGGTGGCCTGGCTGGCAGATTTCCTGCGCGATCACCCGGCTGACAAGGTCCTGCTGATCTGCGCCGGCGCCGCGGTCGCCCAGGCGCTGGCGCAGCACCTGCGCTTCGAACAGGGACTGTCGGCGGGAGTGTTCCACGAAGGCCTGAGCCTGCTGGAGCGTGATCGCATCGCCGCCTGGTTCGCC
>JBFJTN010000070.1:0-14706 GCA_041625325.1 Oceanococcus sp.
ATGTCAGCATCGCCCCGCCCTATGCCCGGGTGAACTTCGCCAACTGGTTCTCCATGGACCCGCTGAACGGCAAGCACATGATCACCACGGCCAACCAGGTCTTCGAGACCCTGGATGCGCCGAACGTGACCGGCTCCACCTGGGTTGAAGTCTTCAACCTGGGCGTGAACCCGGACGGCCGTGCGCTGTACACCGGCACCGTGGCCGACGTGCATGGCGTGGCGATCTACGTCGGCGCCTGCGGTGACTGCGGCGTGACCAACAACGACAGCCCGTTCAAGAACCGTCTGGCGACCAACATCGGCGGCAGCAAGCCGCCGAAGTCGGAAACCTCCGACGGCTGGCATATCGCCACCGCGGCCGGTCTGCCGAATCGCCTGATCCAGGCGATCGAGATCGACCCGACCGACCCGAACATCGTGTATGTCGGCCTGGGTGGCTACTCCTCCGGTCTGCGCGGCCCGCACACCTTCGGTGAAGACCCCTACGACAATGCGGACATTGCCGCCGGCAATCTGTTCAAGTCGGTGGATGCCGGCGAGAGCTTCGTCAGCATCCAGGGTGACCTGCCGCATCTGCCGGTGAACACCATCGTGGCCCGTGACGGTCAGCTGCTGATCGGCACCGATTTCGGCGCCTTCATCTCGGCCGATCTCGAGGGCACGGCCTGGGCGCCCTTCGGCAATGAACTGCCGAACGTGCCGGTGTCCATGCTGAAGCTGCAGCCGGGCAACCCGAACAAGGTCTTTGCCTCGACCTACGGCCGGCACATCTGGACCTACGAGTTCCCGGCGGATGCCCGGGTCGAGGTGCCGGATGTCGAGATCACCCCGCCGTCCAGCACCCTGGACACGCGCGGCGGCGGCCTCGGCCTGCTCAGCCTGATCGCCCTGGGCGGTCTGCTGCTGCGTCGCCGACGCTAGTCACCGGGGGACCCGATCAGCCCGCAGGCGCTCGCCGCCTGCGGGCTTTTTTGTGCCCGCGCCTCCATCTGGCCCTGAGCAACGGGGCTGCTGCATTTTTCGCTCACAAGCTCTGCCCTCTGCCGGACAGGCCTGCGCTGGGTTACGCTGAGCTCCTTTGCGAGCGGAGACATGGCGATCATGGGGCAGTCAACGGGCTGGTCCGACATTCTGGCGCCCCTGCCACCGACCACCCTGGCTCTGCTGAGCCTCCTGCTGCTGCTGCTTGGCGGCGTCGTGCTGCGCCGCGCGCCGGGCAATTTTCGGCTGGTCGTCTCGACCCTGATTTTCTATACGGTCAGCCTGCTCCTGCTGCCGCTGGCCAATCTCGCCCTGCTGGCGGGCTGGCCCCTGGCCGGCAATGGCCTGCGCCAGCTGGTCATCCTGCTGCTCGGCATCGCCATCATCCGGCTGGCCGGCGCCCTGCTGTTCCGGGTCGGCCTGCCGGCCCTGCGCATGTCGCCGCCCAGCATCCTGGAAGACCTGGTGGTGTTCGCCGCCTATCTGCTGTGGGCGATGCTGCGCCTGTCCCAGGTCGGCGTCGAGCTGGGCAGCATACTGACCACCTCCGCCGTGCTCACCGCGATCCTGGCTTTTTCCTTGCAGGACACCCTGGGCAACATCCTCGGCGGCACCACGCTGCAGCTGGACAATTCCCTGCATGTGGGCGACTGGGTGGCGATCGGCAGCACGGTCGGCCGGGTCGTGGACATCCGCTGGCGTTCCACGCTGATCGAAACGCGCGACTGGGAAACCATCGTGATGCCGAATGCGGTGCTGATGAAAACCCCCTTTTCCATTCTCGGACGCCGCAGCGGCGAGCCCACCCAGCTGCGCCGTTGGGTGCGCTTCACGGTGGCCTTCGAGGTCCCGCCGCGCAAGGTGATCGATACTGTGGAACAGGCGCTGGCCCGGGCCAGGATCCCGAATGTCGCGCGCCGCCCGCTGCCGAACTGTGTGGTCACCGAGGTCGACGACAGCCGCACCCACTACGCCCTGCGCTACTGGCTCACCGACCTGCACGTGGATGATCCCACCGACTCCGCGGTGCGCCTGCGCATCCATGCCGCCCTGCAGCGCCAGGGCATCCGTTTCGCCCTGCCCGAGCAGACCGTCCATCTGATCAAGGAAGGCGAGAAGCGTCGCCGGCTGCTGGCCGAGGATGAACTCGCCCGGCGCAGCGGGATCCTGCAGACGGTGGCCCTGTTCGGCAGCCTCAGCGAGGACGAACGCAATACCCTGGCGCGCCACCTGGTGTATGCGCCTTTCCTGGCCGGAGAGACCCTGACCGCCCAGGGCGATACCGCCCACTGGCTGTATCTGCTGGTCAGCGGCGAGGTGGAGATCGTGCTGCAATCCGAAGCCGGCGGCAGCCGCCGGGTGGGCAGCCTGCGCGCCGGCACGCCGAGTTCGATCTTCGGCGAGATGAGCCTGCTGACCGGCGCCCCCCGCTCGGCCAGCGTGATCGCGCTGAGCGACGTGGAGTGCTACCGGCTGGACCGGAACGGGCTGGAGGAGATCCTGCGTCAGCGCCCGGCCATCGCCGACGAAATGTCCGGGATCATGGCGGCGCGCCTGGCCGATCTGGCCGAGGCGCGCGAGGAGATTGCCCGGGCCGACCGCAGTCGCATGCTGCGGCAGAACCGCAATGAAATTCTCGACAGCATCCGCCACTTCTTCCATCTGGACGCGTCATAGGGCCAGTCCGGCCCGGCAGTTCGGCGCCAGATCGGCGCTGCCACCGGCGCCGCCTGACAGTCGGTCCGTTCGTCGCAAAGCCGCGCGCACAGGCACCAGAATTGTGCTAGAACCAGGGCGTCATACGGGAGGGGTGACCATGATCATCGTGCACCACCTTGAGAACTCGCGCTCTCAGCGCGTGCTGTGGTTGCTGGAAGAGCTGGAGCTCGAATACGACATCCGGCATTACCGCCGTGACCCCAGGACCAGCCTGGCTCCACCGGAGTTGCGGGCCATCCATCCCCTGGGCAAATCACCCGTGATCACGGATGAGGGCCTGACCATCGCGGAATCCGGCGCGATCATCGAGTATCTCGTCGAGTGCTACGGCGGCGGTCGCCTGGCCCCCGCGAGCGGCACCGCGGAACATCTGCGCTACCGCTACTGGATGCACTATGCGGAAGGCACGATGATGCCCCTGCTGGTCATGTCGCTGATCTTCAATCGGGTGGAGCAGGCGCCGCTGCTGCTGCGGCCGGTCGCCAGGTCCATCTCCCGCCAGGTCCGGCAGTCCTATCTCGACCCCAATTTGAGCGCGAATCTGGATTATCTGGAGGCGGAGCTGAGCCGCCACGCCTGGTTTGCGGGCGAGGCCTTCAGCGCCGCGGACATCCAGATGAGCTTTCCGCTGGAGGCGGCCGCCGTGCGGGTCGCCAGGGACCGTGACCGGCCGGCGATCCGCCGCTTCATCGACAGCATCCGCGAACGCGAGGCCTATCAGCGCGCGATGGACCGGGGCGGCCCCTATGAGTTCCTGAGCTGAAGCGCCGCACCAGCTGCCCGACGCCATGCCGCATTCCACCACAGCAGCTCCGGGACCGGACAGCCGGACCGGTCCCGCCCCCGCCACCCACTCGCCGCTGTTCCGGCTGAGTGCGGCGCTGCTGTTCGGCCTGGGCCTGGCCGCCCTGTACCTGTCGGCCGCTCAGATGGGTCTGGGCCTGCCTCACCCGCTGGTGACCCTGGCCTTCGTCGTCTTCGGCCTGTTCACCATACTCTGCGGCTTTCCTCATCCCTATTACGGGCACGTCTCTTTCGACCGGGTGGCCCAGTATTCCGCCCTGCTGATCTTCGGGCCGGTGGCCGCCGCGGCGATCAATGCCAGCGCCTCACTGCTCTATCCCTGGCGCCGGCTCGGCGCGGGGGAATCCCCGCAGCGCATAGTCACGACCTCGCTGGCCAATGCCGGCATGATGGCCCTGGTCATCCTGATCAGCGGCGGCGTCTACCTCAGCCTGGGAGGCCGGGTCCCCCTGCCGTCCCTGCAGCAGGGCGATATCGTGCCGCTGATGGCCATGGCGGTCACCGCCCACCTGCTCAATGAGCTGATCATCGCCTGGATGGTCTGGACCCAGGGCGGCGACATCAAGAAGCTGCCCAGTCCCTTCGAATACGGGGTCGAAATCGTCTCCTTCGCGGCAGCGGTCCTGCTGGCCATCGGCTATTCCGTCCTGGACCGCGGTGGCTTCGCCCTGCTCCTGATCCTGATGGCCATTGCCATGCTGGTCCTGCACCGCTTTGCCCTGCTGCGCATCTCGCTGGAGCAGCAGGTCTCGGCGCGAACCCGAGAACTGCAGTACAAGAGCGAGGAACTGGACCGCCAGGCCAAGCACGACGTATTGACCGGCCTCTACAACCGCCGTTTCGTGGATCAACGTCTGGCCGAACAGATCAGCAGCTCCCGCCTGCTCGACCAGCAACTCTGCCTGGCCATGGCGGACCTGGATCACTTCAAGGTGATCAACGACCGGTATTCCCATGCCGTGGGGGACGAGGTCCTGCGCCAGTGCGCAAAAATCTTTCACGCCAATCTGCGCGATAGCGATATCGTCGCCCGCTACGGCGGCGAGGAGTTCCTGATCTGCCTGCCAGCCTCCTCACCGGCGCAGGCCACGCAGATCTGCGAGCGCATCCGGCGGGCGGTGGAAGCCCATGACTGGAATTCACTGGCTCAGGGCATACAGTTGACCATCAGCATCGGCGTCAGCTGCCTGCGTGCGGACCAGACCCAGGAGCAGCTGATCCACGCGGCCGACAAGCAGCTGTATGCGGCCAAGGCCGCGGGGCGCAATCGGGTGATCAACGGCTGCGCCGGGGCGCCCGGCGGATAGGCCGTTCCTGCCTCCGCGCGGCACCGTCGCCGGGCCGGTCCGAGCTCAGTGCTGCGGGCAGTCGTCCAGCAGGCCGTAGCGCATGGCCATGCGGGTCATGGCCACGTCGTTGGGGCAATCCAGCTTTTCGAGAATGCGGCTGTGATAGGTGCTGACGGTCTTGGGCGACAGGTTCAGCCGCGCGGCGATGGTGGGCAGGCTTTCGGCTTCCAGGATCAGCAGCATGACCTGCATCTCCCGTTCCGACAGCTGCTCGAAAGGTGAGGTGCTGCACCCCGGCACCAGACGCGCCGCCAGATTGCCGGCCACCTCGGTGGCCACGTAACGGCCGCCGGCATGCACCTTGCGGATCGCATCCACCACATCGCCGATCTTCGAATCCTTGCCGATATAGCCGGAGGCGCCGGCCGCCAGCATGCGGCTGGGATAGGGCTCTTCCATGTGGGCGGAGACCACGATGACCTTGGTCCCGGGCATTTTCCGGACCAGCTTGCGGGTGGCCTCCAGGCCGCCGATGCCGGGCATGTTCAGGTCCATCAGCACCACATGGGGCGCGTTGCCGCTGGCCTCGTCCAGCGCCTCCTCCCCCGAGGCGGCCTCGGCCACCACCTTGATGTCAGTGGTCTGCTCGATGGCCGAACGCAGGGCGGAACGCACCATGCGATGGTCATCAACCAACATGACTCGAATCACCTGTCCCCTCCTGGATCGACCGGCTATCTCCGCACTGTGCAGGCCTGCCGGTTACTTGTCCGCATTGTAGGCCAAAACCTACAAGGCGGGTGGAAACAGCCTACACCCGCTGCCGACAATCCCGATAGTCGTCCATTTGGATGAGGCAGAAGATGAGCCCACTTGTTCGTACGGGGAGTGCGGACAATCCACATACACACCGTGGGGGGACAATGAACCACACTTTCACCAGGGCCCTGGCCGGCCTGCTGTTGCTGGCCGTCGGTCCGCTGGCGCAAGCCGCGCCGTGCCTGATCTTCGTGCATGGCAAACAGACCAATACCGGGACCTATACCAGTTACAGCAACGCCCGGAACTACTGGGTCAACGGCTCGGACGACTTCATCCGGACGGCCACCAAGAACTTCGCCACCTCGTACTACGTGGTCGGCTACAACGGCACCAAGCCCTACTGGGATGCCCAGGCCGCCGGCGAGGTGACCAGCGAGATCATCGCCGCCACCAACGGCCAGACCGATGGCGGTGGCCGCAAATGCGCCCAGAGCTACGCCCAGGGGGGCAGCTTCTGGGTGGTGGCCCATTCCATGGGCAATACGGTGATGGACTTCATTCTCGGCAACAATGATGCCTCCGACCCCAATTACAACTTCAACGGGGCCTACGACACGGTCGCCAGCCGGATCAGCCTGGTGATGTCCCTGTCCGGCGCGCATCGCGGTTCGGAAGGCGCCGATGCGGTCTGCGCCCAGTCCTCCTGGGGCTGCAACTGGGCGGCCTCCTGGATCCAGGACTGCGACGCGGCGACCAGCTGGCTGCGCAGCTCCGATGACGTGCAGGTGCGGACCTATGCCGGACCGCCGGCCAAGAACATCTACCTGACCGGCGGCTACGAAGCCATCTTCGGCGCCAGCGCCTGCCTTTCGGGCGAGGACGACGGGGTCGTGCAGCACGCCTCGCAGTACGCCTGCGGCGGCTCGGCCACCGCCAGCTACAACAACGACAATGTCTGCGGCCATTCGAACAAGCAGGAATCCTACGGCTTCCGCAACCTGGATACCGCGCACGAAAATCATTCCGACATCCGCGACGACAGCGACTCGGATACCCGCCGGGCCATTCCCGACGGCATCTGGACCTGCTCCGGCTCGCCCTGCTCTCCCGGCTCTCAAGTGCAGAGTTCGATGACCAGCGGCAAGTTCATCAGCATCCTTTACTGAGCCCGGAGTACAGATTCCATGAGCAACAAGATCTTGACAGCGGCCGGCCTGATTCTGGGCACGGCCTTCGGCCCGCAGGCCATGGCGGCCGAGGTGGGCAAGCTGGCCCTGGACGCCGCCGCCGAATATCGCGCCCGGGCGGCCTTTCCCGAGTGGTCCCGGCCGGTGCTGGATGCGGTGGATCCGGTGGCCAGTGCCCGGGTTCCCACCCGGCAGCGCCTGAGCGGCCCGGACGGCGCCGCCCCGGCACTGGAAACCTGGGCCTCGGCGATGAGCGTGCAGCCCGGTGAGTCGGTCGAGCTGTTCGCCCGACTGGACTGGCTGGGCGCCGAGGGACTGAACGGCCTCAGCGGCCTGCGCAGCGGCCAGCTTTCGGGCTGGACGGTGCAGGCCGATCTGGTCCTGGATCAGGTCGGCAGCCTGGCCCAGGTGGAGCTGCTGGACGATGGCCAGGGCATCGACGCGCTGGCCGATGACGGCATCTACTCCGCCCGCGTGAAGCTGCCCGAGAAGCTGGCGCCGGCCCTGGGCACGGCCAACAACGTGATGGTCAGGCTGCACGCGGAAAACGCCAGCGGCGATGTGCGCAAGGCCGTCGGCGGCTTTCTCTACAGCCACCCCGGCGCCCAGCTGACCGGCCGCTACCGGCAGTCGGTGGAGGACGGCAATCTGCTGGTCTGGGCCCAGGCCGAGGTCCTGAGCCCGGGGCGCTATCACCTCAGCGGCACCCTAGACAACGCCCTGGGCACGCCGGTGGCGACCGCACAGTCCGCCACCCGCCTGGAGCCGGGCACCCACTGGCTGGCCCTGCCCTTCTATGGCGCGATCTTCCATCAGCTGGGCAGCCTCAGCGGCCTGAGCCTGGGCAGCGTGACCCTGGCGACCACCAATGGCATGCCCAATGCGCTGGGTCCGGTGCTGGAGAATGCCTACCAGCTGAGCCCGCCATCCCTGGCGGAGCTGCGCAGCGCGCCGTTCAACGACCCCGTCCTGCTGGACAGCGCCCAGCGTCTGGAGAGCTCGCTGACACCGGCGGACAACCTAAACCGCAGCCTGGGCCGCCTGCTGCGCTGAGCACCAGCTCCCTCTCGACCGCGGACGGCCGGACTGCACATCCGGCCGCCCGCCAGCACCTCACATGACGGCCAGGCCCGCTCCGGGATCAGGACGGGCCGGGTCAAATCTCAATCAGGAGAGCATTTTGAACAAGCGAATCTGGACCGTCGCAATCGCGGCGGCAGGGATGCTGTTTTCCGCATTCACCGTCAACGCGGCGCCGCAGCAGCGCATTATCGTGGGTTTTGAACGCGGCGCCGACAGCACGGCCGTGCTGGCCACGGCCGAGCGACTCACCGGCATCGGCCTGCAGGCGCAGCGTGAGCTGGCCACCGGGGGGCAGCTTTTCGCCCTGGATCAGCGTGTGCCGGCCGCGAAACTTGGCCTGTTGCTGCAGGCCCTGGCCAGCAACCCGCAGGTGCGTTACGCGGAGGAGGACCGCCTGCTGCAGGCCCTGGCCACCCCGAACGACAGCCGCTACAACGAGCAATGGCACTATTTCGAGGCCACCGCCGGGCTGAACGTCAACGCAGCCTGGGATCAGACCACCGGCAGCGGCACCGTGGTCGCCGTCCTGGACACCGGCTACCGACCCCATGCGGATCTGGCCGCCAACATCGTCGGCGGCTATGACATGATCTCGGACAGCTTCGTCGGCAACGACGGCAACGGCCGGGACAGCGACGCGCAGGACCCGGGCGACTGGGTCAATGCCGGTGAATGCGGCGGCGGCCAGCCGCTGTTCTCGCAGTCCAGCAGCTGGCATGGCACCCACGTCGCCGGCACCATCGCCGCGGTCACCAACAACGGCAGCGGCGTCGCCGGCGTGGCCTATGGCGCGAAGGTGCTGCCGGTGCGCGTGCTCGGCAAATGCGGCGGCTACACCTCGGACATCGCCGACGCCATCATCTGGGCGGCCGGCGGCAGCGTCTCGGGCGTGCCCGCCAATGCCAACCCGGCCCAGGTGATCAACATGAGCCTGGGCGGTGGCGGCAGTTGCGACACCACCACCCAGACCGCCATCAACAGCGCGCGCTCGCTCGGAGCCACGGTGGTCGTCGCGGCGGGCAACGAGAACCAGAATGCCTCGAACTCGAATCCGGCCAACTGCTCCGGCGTGGTGACCGTCGCGGCCACCGATCGCCAGGGCAACCGCGCCAGCTACTCGAACTACGGCAGCGTGGTCGACGTGGCCGCCCCGGGCGGCGAGACCGCGACCCCGGCCAACGGCATCCTGTCCACTCTGAACAGCGGCTCCACCACGCCGGGCTCCGACACCTACGCCTTCTATCAGGGCACCAGCATGGCCACGCCGCACGTGGCCGGCGTGGCGGCCCTGCTCTACAGCGTCGACCCGGCCATCACGCCGGACACGGTGGAATCCACCCTCAAGAGCAGCGCCCGCGCCTTCGCCGGCTCCTGCAGCCAGTGCGGCAGCGGCCTGGTCGACGCCAGCGCCGCGGTGGCCGCTGTCACTGGCGGTGGCGGTGGCGGCGGCGGCGGCGATCCGGTGCTCGAGAACGGCGTGGCCCAGAGCAACCTCTCCGCCAGCACCGGCAATGCCCTGAACTTCACCATGGAGGTGCCGGCCGGCGCCAGCAACCTCAGCTTCGTCATGAGCGGCGGCTCGGGCGATGCCGATCTCTACGTGAAGTTCGGCAGCGCACCGACCAGCTCCAGCTACGACTGCCGGCCGTACAAGAGCGGCAACAACGAAAGCTGCGACTTCGCCAGCCCGAGCGCGGGCACCTGGCACGTCATGCTGCAGGCCTACTCCAGCTTCTCCGGCGTCAGCCTGACCGGCAGTTACGATGAACCCGCCGGCGGTGGCGGCGATGGCGTGCTGGAAAACGGCGTGGCCGAAACCGGTCTGGCCGGGGCCGCCGGCGAGGAGCTGCGCTTCACCCTGGAGGTGCCGGCGAATGCCGTCGACCTGAGCTTCGTGATGAGCGGCGGCAGCGGGGATGCCGACCTCTACGTGAAGTTCGGCGCGGCGCCCACCACCTCCAGCTACGATTGCCGTCCGTACCAGAGCGGCAACAATGAAAGCTGCGACTTCGCCACTCCGGGCGCCGGCACCTGGCACGTGATGCTGCGCGGCTACAGCGCCTTCTCCGGCGTCAGCCTCACCGGCAGCTATGCCAGTGGTGGTGGCGGTGGCGGCGGCAGCTGCCCGGCCGGCTACACCGAGTACAGCGGCAACCTGTCAGGCACCGGCGCCAGCGCCTATCAGCCGGATGGCTCCTATTACCACAGCGCCTCCAGTGGCAGCCATCTGGGCCAGCTCAGCGGCCCGGCCGGCGCCGACTTCGATCTGTACCTGCAAAAGTGGAACGGCAACAGCTGGTCGAACAAGGCCAGCTCCGAGTCCGCCAGCTCCAGCGAGTCGATCAGCTACAGCGGCACCAGCGGCTACTACCGCTGGAAGGTCTCGTCCTACAGCGGCGCGGGCGATTACAGCCTGTGCCTGAGTACTCCGTAAGCCCTCGTCGGGACCGGCCCCGCCTGAGGGGGACGGGCCGGTCCCGCTTTTTTCGTTCTTCAACCAGGGAGTGACACCGATGAACCGAAGACTCTGTACCACCGCGGCACTCGCGCTGCTGCTGGCCTGCGGGCCGGCACTGGCGCGCGATGCCGACAAGACCACCTACCCCATCGTCTTTGCCCATGGCATGGCCGGCTTCGACGACATTCTGGGCTACGACTACTGGGGTGACGATTACGGCGTCTACGTGCTCGACACCTGCCAGTGGGGCGAGTACTACTGCAATGGCGACATCCATTCGCAGCAGGAGAGCTTCGTCGCCTCGGTGACCCCGTTCCAGAGCTCCGAGGTGCGTGGCTACGAGCTGTATCAGGACATCCTGGGCTACATGGCCTCCAGCGGCCATGACTACGTGAACATCATCGGCCATTCCCAGGGCGGCCTGGATCTGCGCAAGGCGGCCAAGCTGCTGTACCAGAACAAGGGCTACAAGGTGGTGCGCTACGGCATCTCGATCTCCTCGCCGCACCGCGGCTCGCCCATCGCGCAATACGTGTTCAACCTGAACCCGGGCGTGCAGTCGGTGCTGTCCGCGCTGGCCGAATACTTCGGTGACGTGATCTACGGCGGCAACAATGACGCCATTGCCGCACTGAAGCAGCTGGTCAACCACGACATCGATCCGAATGACGGTGTGACCACCGGCACCTGGGCCTTCAACCAGAACTACCCGGCCGGCTCCAGCTACATCTGGCGCTCGCGCAGCTTCCTCACCGGGCAGGACAACTACAACATGAATCCGGCCCTGTATCTGGTCAAGGAAGCCTGGACCGAAATCGACGGCGATGGCTACGCCAGCTACGACGCCAACGGTGACGGCGCGCTGGGCACCGGCGACGGCAATCCCTCCGATCACGATGACGACGGCCTGGTCGGCATCAACTCGCAGCAGATGGGCTATCGCCTGGAGTACTGGGAGTGCTACGGCTGCCTGGACTACGTCTGGGCCCGGGACAATACCGGCTTTGTGGCCGACCTGAACGCGCCGAACGCCACGCAGATGACCTCACATGCCTGGAAGATCAACCAGGACCATCTGGACATCATCGGGGTGCCGCCGGACACTTTCGACGAAATGGAATTCTACGCCGCGATCACCGATTACATCGCTGACAACGGCTACTGAGCCGGATGCGGGCACGGCCCGCAGCTGGCTGATCATGCGCGGCGGGCTGCACAGACCCGCAAAGGGCCAGTCCGCCGCGCCCCGTTTCACAAGACCCGTCATGGAGTTTCGCAGTGAGCCTCCGTCGCACCGCCCTGGCAATCACCAGCCTGACCGTCATTCTGGGATTCAGCATCGTTCTGTGGCCCAAGGCCCGGGAATCGGCCCCGGAGGCGTCCCGGTCGGACGCGCTCAGCCCGGCGCCGGCCCTCGCCCACGCGGCCCCGGCGGCAGCCGGGTCGGACGGCGCCACGCCGGATGCGGCCCTGGACCGATTCAATGAAGCCGCCTTCATCGCCGACATGCAGGCGCGTTTCGGCCCGCATATCCACCGCCCGCACGCGCAGGTGCGCAGCATCGAGCAGCTCATCAACTACCTGCGCAACCGCTATCCCGATGACTGGGAAAGCCGGGTCATGGCGCTGCTGCAGCAACTCTTTCCCGACTGGGCCGAACTGCTGTACGAGCGCTTTCAGAGCCTGATCGGCTACAACGAATATCTGGAAATCAACCGGGCAGAACTGCGTCGCATGCCTGCTCAGGAGCGGCGTGATGCGCTGTGGCAGGCGCGCTATCAGGCCTTCGGCCCGGAAGCGGATGCCATCTGGGCCGCAGAGCGTCGCAGCCAGGCGCTGGGCGACGCTCTGCGCGAGCTCGACCCGGAACTGAGCACCCCGGCACGTCTGGAACAATTCACAGCCGCCCTGCACGAGATTTACGGCGAAGCGGCCCCCACTCTGCTGGACAAACGCCGCACGGAACTGGTGAACCGATTCCTGGATCAGGCGCCGGTGCGGGCCGAGCTCGCCAGCATGGGTCCGGACGAACGCCGGGACACCCTGCGCGAGGTTCGCGCCGGTCTGGGCATGCCCGAAGAGGCACTGGCACGCTGGGATGCCCTGGACGCGCACCGCGACGCCGCCTGGGCAGCCGGCCAGGATTACATGCAGCGACGCGAGGAGATACTGGCCAGCGGTTCTCCGGAAGACACGCAGTGGCAGCTGGATGCGCTGCGCCAGGAGGTGTTTGGCGAGCAGGCGCCGCAGATCCGGGATGAGGAAGCATCGGGCTTTTACCGCTACGCCCACGAACGCCGATACGGCCGGGAATAGACCACTGCGAGCACTGGTATGGCGGACGCCAGGGCAGCGCCACCCGGCGGCACAGCGCGGTCACAGCGCTGCTCCCGGGCTGTCCGGTGCGGGCCCGGCTAGGCCTTGGGCACCTGCAGCGGCGGCCTGCCGAAGCGCTGACGCAGCCGGTTCAGGCCGTGCAGAAGTCGCGGCTGTCGCAGCAGGCGCAGTTCCACGCTGCGCTTGCCGGGAAAATCCATCAGCAGCAGCCCCAGCAGGATGGTCAGCAGGCCCTGTCCGGGCAGGACCAGCAGCACCAGTCCCAAGCCGAGAAGCAGGACGCCGGCCGCATTGCGGGCGATGACCAGCAGGCCGTGGATCAAACGGGATCGCCGCAACATGCGCCCGGAACGTTCACGCAGGAAATGATCCGCCGGCAGACAGACCAGCAGCAGGGGCACCAGCAGCAGGGTCAGCAGGAAGCTGAGCAGTGAGAACACGCCGAGGGTACTCAGTGACATGAAAGCTCCGTTCAGGCCTGTGGCATCACTCGATCCGCCCGGTTCGTCCTGCACCCGGCGGGATCCCGGTCCGCCCGGTGCCGAACCGGCCGCTGCACGCAGCGGCAGCGACTGGTCGGGCTTGGGTCAACATGCTATCAATGCCGTCGGGGAAGCCAACACAACCCGTCACCCGTTCGGTGTGGCGGGCGACGACAGGGGGGAGAGCAACAGTGGCAAGGGCGAAAGGGGCACACGCCAACTGGGTACTGGTCGCCGTGGCGATTGCTGCGGTGGTGATCTGGCAACGCTATGGCGAGACCATCCAGGCCCACTTCAAGGGCGAGCAGTCCGCGCAGAAGAAGGCCATTCGCAGCGCCGAGATCAAATACGAAAACGCCCGGCGCAATGGCGGCGATGCGGAACGCTGCCGGGCCGCCGACGCGGTGGTGGCGGCGTACCTGCGGGTCGGTGACGGCCCGGACCTGCAGCGCTGGCAGCGCATTCGCGCCGAGGACTGCCGCTAGAGGCCAGGGCTTCGGTGTGGCCGCGCGCTCAGGCCCGCTGGCTGGACACGGAGACCACCTCGCCGACCATGTAGGAGGCGTAGTCCGAGGCCAGGAACATCATCACATTGGCCACCTCCCAGACTTCCGCCGCCCGACCGAAGGCCTCGCGGCTGGCCAGCTGTTCCAGCAGTTCGGCCGGCGCGGTCTTCTTCAGGAACTCGTGCAGGGCGATGGACGGCGCCACCGCGTTGATGCGCACGCCGTGCTCGGCCGCCTCCAGTGCCGCGCAACGGGTCAGCGCCATCACCCCGGCCTTGGCCGCGGCATAGTGGGCCTGCTCCTTCTGCGCCCGCCAGCCCAGCACCGAGGCGTTGTTGACGATCACCCCCGCGCCGCGCGGCTGCATCTTGCGCAGCATGGCGCGCAGCATGCGGAAGGTGCCGGTCAATGACACATCCAGCACCGTGTTCCACTCCTCGTCGCTCATCTCGACCAGGCTCTTGCTGCCGCCCAGGCCGGCGTTATTGATCAGCACATCGACGCCGCCGCAGATCTCCTCGGCCCGGTCGACCAGACGCTGCACGTCCGCTTCGACGCTGACATTGGCCAGCTCCCCCGCCACCGTCACTTCCGGATGCTCGGCGTGCAGGCGGGAAACCGCCTCGCCCAGGCGCCGTTCATGGATGTCGGAGATGACCACCGCCCGGGCGCCCTCCTCCGCCGCGCGCAGCGCGGCGGAAAAGCCGATACCGCCGCCGGCGGCCGCCGTGATCAGCACGGACTTGCCCTTGAGCAGGCCGTGACCGGGAACGTAGTCGGGAATTTTCGGGGACATGTTCGGTTTCTCTTGGTTTGATCCGCAGATGACGCAGATGACGCAGATAAATGGGATTGCGAAAGCAGGGCTCAATCTTGAAGAGCCGTAGAGCCCTGCCGGAATACTCTGACAACTCCCGACCTGGGGACCTCACCGATCGCCCAGGCCCAGATCTTTTCCATCTGTGTCATCTGCGTCATCTGTGGACAATAAAGCGTCAACCACGAGCCTCTCTGGGAAGCCCCAGACCCCGCTCGGCGATCTGGTTGAGCTGGATTTCGTTGGTCCCGCCATAGATGGTGTCGGCGCGGGAGAAGA
>JBFJTN010000071.1:0-14653 GCA_041625325.1 Oceanococcus sp.
CTGCTGGACCCGGAGCCTCGTGAAGAGATCGCGCCGGGTCTGGAGGCCAGCGATCCGCTGAAGTTCAAGGACCTGAAGAAGTACAAGGACCGGCTGGTCGCGGCGGAAAAGGCCAGTGGCGAGAAGGAAGCCCTGGTCGTGATCCAGGGTCGGATCAAGGCCTTGCCGGTGGTGGCGGCCGCCTTCGAATTCAACTATATGGCCGGCTCCATGGGCAGCGTGGTGGGGGAGAAGTTCGTCCGCGCGGTGGATGCTGCCATCGAGCACGGCCTGCCCCTGATCTGCTTTTCCGCCAGCGGTGGCGCACGCATGCAGGAGGCCCTGTATTCCCTGCTGCAGATGGCCAAGACCAGTGCCGCCCTGTCGCGCCTGGCCGAGGCCCGCCTGCCGTACATCTCGGTGATGACCGATCCGACCACCGGCGGGGTCTCCGCTTCCCTGGCCATGCTGGGCGACATCAACATCGCCGAGCCCAAGGCGCTGATTGGATTCGCCGGGCCACGAGTGATCGAGCAGACCGTGCGTCAGAAGCTGCCGGAAGGCTTTCAGACCGCCGAGTTCCTGCTTGAGCACGGCGCCATCGACCTGATCTGCGACCGTCGCGAGATGCGCGACTGCCTGCATAACATCCTGTCCATCCTGGGCCACCAGGCCGCCACGCACTGATCCGGCCTTGAGCGCTGCCGAGCGACCCGGGCCCGACTGGGGCCTGGAAGACTGGCTGGCCTGGCAGCAAGCTCTGCACCCCCGGGCCATCGACCTGGGCCTGGACCGGGTGCGTCGGGTCTGGCGGCGGCTGGGCATCGGGCCGGGGGATGCACGGGTCGTCACCGTCGCCGGCACCAATGGCAAGGGCAGCTGCGTCGAGGCGCTGCAGGCCCTGGCCCGCGCGGGCGGGCGCCGGGTGGGCTGTTACAGCTCGCCGCATCTGTGGCACTACCGGGAGCGCATCCGCATCGATGGCCAGCCGGTGACCGATGCGCAGATCGTGGCGGCCTTCCAGCAGATCGAAGCCGTGCGCGGTGATGTCAGCCTGAGCTATTTCGAGTTCGGCACCCTGGCCGCACTCTGGCTGTTCGCGCAGCAGGCACTGGAGCTGTGGGTGCTGGAGGTTGGCCTGGGCGGACGCCTGGACGCGGTGAACCTGATCGATGCGGATGTATCGGTGGTGACGTCCATCGGACTGGATCACGCCGAGTACCTGGGCAGTGATCTCGCCGGCATTGCGCGCGAGAAGCTGGCCGTCGGTCGGGTGGGGCGCCCGCTGTGGCTGGGCCGGGGCATTCCGGCGGCGCCGGTGGAAGACGCGCGGCGACAGGGCATCGAGGTCCGTCTGCTGGACAGCGCCGCACTGCCGTCCCTGCGCTGTCCGAAGGCGCTGGTGGCGGACAATCTGCAGCTGGCGGTGCTGGCGCTGCAGAGCCTGCAGCTGCTGCCGGATGCCGCGGCGACCCGCCATGCGCTGGAAAACCTCAAGCTGCCCGGCCGCTGCGAGCGGCGCAGCCTGGGCGAGGCGGAGCTGATCCTGGATGTGGCGCACAACCGGGAGGCGGCCCGGCATCTGGCAGAATACCTGCAAGCCCTGACGCCGCGCCGGCCGACCACCATGGTTTTCGCCGCGCTGGCCGACAAACCCGTGGAAGACATGACAGCAGAACTCGACCCCCTGGCCGATCAGTGGCTGCTGGTGCCGCTGGACAGCGAGCGCGCGCTGAGCCCGGCGCAACTGGCCACCCGCCTGCGCGGTGCAGCGCCGGTGCAGTGTTGCCAGAGCATGGCGCAGGCGCTGGAGCAGGTGCGCAAGAGCGGCGGTCGGGGCGTGGTCTGGGGATCCTTTCTGACCGTCGCGCTGGCCGGGGAACTGACGCATGGATGAGATGGTCAAGCGGCGTCTCGCGGGCGCGCTGGTCCTGGGCAGCATGGCCGCAATCACGCTGCCCTGGCTGTTCGGCAGCCCGAAGGACCCGCGCAGCAGCATTCAGGCCAGCTTCGCGGGCACCCCTTTGCCCGCTCCGCCCGCAAGCCCGCTGGCCCGCGCGCGGCCGACCCCGGAGCCCGGGCCGCGGACTAGCCCTCGGGATGTCCGCCCGGCGGCCGCCCTGACACCGGCGCCGCGGCCCAGCGCCGCCCCGGTCGCACGACCCACGGTCGCGCCGACGCCACGGCCCACGCTCGCTCCGACCCCGCGGCCCACGCTCGCTCCGACGCCACGACCTGCCGCGCCGTCGACCCCCGCGCCACCGGCCTCCGGCTGGGTGCTGCAACTGGCCAGCTACCGGGACGCCCAGGCGGCCGAGGCCTTCATCCAGCGGCTGCGCAAGGACGGTTATCAGGCCTTCTCCGAGTCCGCGGTGATTGGCGGTCGCAGTTATCATCGGGTGCGCATGGGCCTGAGCATGAGCCGCGAGGAGGCCGAGCTGCTGCAGCGCCGCCTGGAACAGCGCTACCGTCTGAAAGCGCAGCTGTTCGCCGCGCGCTGAAGCGCTGGCCGGGTGCTGCCGAAGGCCCCCGGCCGCGGGCTTCGGCGGCGCTGCGCAAGCTCAAGTCCGCACGAGCTCGGCCGATCATGGTCGCAAGCCTGCTAAAATTCCGCTTTACGGCCGTCCCCCGCCCCATCATTGATCTGGATCGACTACATCATCATCGGCGTCATCGCGATTTCGGCGCTGATCAGCCTGTTTCGTGGTTTCGTCAAGGAAGTCTTCTCCCTGCTGTCCTGGATCCTGGCCTTCTGGGTGGCCATGCGCTTTGGCGCGGAGGTGGCGGATCGGCTGTTCGGCATGGTGAGCACGCCATCGGCGCGGCTGGCGCTGGGCTATCTGGCCAGTTTCATCGTGACCCTGGTGGCCGGTGCGCTGTTCAGCCACTTCATGACCCTGCTGGTGAAACAGACCCAGTTGCAGGGCACCGATCGCGCCCTCGGGCTGCTGTTTGGCGGCGCGCGCGGGGTGCTGCTGGTAACGGTTGCCGTTATGCTGGCCCGACTGACGCCGCTGGATCAGGATCCGTGGTGGCAGGAGGCGGCGCTGATTGCCTATTTCGAGGACCTGGGCGTATGGCTCCAGGCCCAGTTGCCACCCGAGGTGGCGGAACGATTTGAAGCGGTGCAGGACGGCGTCCCGGTGGCGTTGCCGAGCCCGGACAAGCATTAGCGTGAACAGGCCCTAATTATGTGTGGAATTGTCGGAATCGCCGCCCAGCGCGCCATCAACCAGGAACTCTATGACGCCCTGACGGTGCTACAGCATCGAGGTCAGGATGCGGCCGGGATCATGACCGTGGAGCAGGGCGAGCTGTTCCTGCGCAAGGAGAACGGCCTGGTCCGTGATGTGTTCGGTCAGCAGCACATGGTGCGCCTGCGCGGCAACATCGGGATCGGTCACGTGCGTTATCCCACGGCGGGCGGGTCCAGTTCGGCCGAGGCGCAGCCCTTCTATGTCAATTCCCCGTACGGCATCTCCCTGTCGCACAACGGCAATTTGACCAATGCCGAGGAATTGCGCCGGGCGCTGTATGTCGAGGATCGCCGGCATCTGAACACCAACTCGGACTCGGAGATCCTGCTCAATGTGCTGGCCTGCGAGCTGAGCCGGGTGGGCAGCCTGAGACTGCTGCCCGATGACGTGTTCGAGGCGGTCGGCAATCTGCATCAGCGCTGCCGTGGTGCCTACGCCTGCGTGGCCATGATCCACGGTTTCGGACTGGTCGGTTTTCGCGACCCGCACGGCATCCGGCCGGTGGTCTACGGTCAGCGTGAGACCGCCGAGGGCACCGACTACATCATTGCCTCGGAAAGCGTGGCGCTCAACGTGCTGGGCTTCGAACTGCTGGGTGACGTGGCCCCGGGCGAGGCGGTGATCATCACCGAGGACGGCAAGCTGTACAAACGCCAGTGCGCGGAGAATCCCCAGCTCACGCCCTGCATTTTCGAGCATGTTTATCTGGCCCGGCCGGATTCGATCATCGACGACATCTACGTCTACAAGGCGCGGCTGCGCATGGGCGACAAGCTGGCGGCCAAGATCAAGCGCACCTGGCCGGACCACGATATCGACGTGGTCATTCCGGTGCCCGACACCAGCCGCACGGCGGCCGTACAGCTGGCCGGCGAGCTCGGGGTCAAGTACCGCGAGGGCTTCATCAAGAACCGCTACATCGGCCGCACCTTCATCATGCCGGGGCAGGCCCAGCGCAAGAAGTCGGTGCGCCAGAAGCTGAATCCCATCGACCTGGAATTCCAGGGCAAGAACGTGCTGCTGGTGGATGATTCCATCGTGCGCGGCACGACCTCGCGGGAGATCATCCAGATGGCCCGCGATGCCGGCGCGGCCAAGGTGTATTTCGCCTCCGCCGCGCCGCCGGTGCGCTATCCCAATGTCTATGGCATCGACATGCCCACCGCCTCCGAGCTGGTCGCGCATGATCGCAGCGAGGAAGAGGTGCAGACCCTGCTGGGTGCCGATCGACTGATCTATCAGGACCTGGATGCCCTGGTCGAGGCGGTCAAGAAGGGCAATCCCAAGGTCAGCCGCTTCGAGGACTCGGTGTTCTCCGGCCACTACGTAACCCAGGACGTGAGCGAGGACTATCTCAGCCAGCTGGAGCTGTTCCGTTCCGACGCGGCCAAGGCCGCGCGCGGCAATGTCGGGGACAGCAAGTTCATCGACCTGCACAATCCGGTCTGATGGCACGCGATCCGAAAGATTGGGGCGTCGCCACCCAGGGGCTGCGCGGGCACGAGCTGCGCACGGAGCTGGGCGAGCATTCGCCCGCGATCTTTGCCACCAGCAGCTTCACCTTCGCTTCGGCCGAGCAGGCGGCAGCGGCCTTCGCCGAAACCGAAGACCGTTACATCTATTCGCGCTTCGACAATCCCACGGTCGAGGCCTTTGAAAAGCGCCTGGCGCTGATGGAAGGCGGCGAGGCCTGCGTGGCCACCGCTTCGGGCATGGCGGCGATCCTCAGCGTCTGCCAGACCTTCCTCAAGCAGGGCGACCACATCCTGGCGGCCAGCGGCCTGTTCGGCTCGACCATCGGCCTGCTGAACAACTATGTCGCCAAGTTCGGGATCACGATCAGCTATGTCTCGCCCAGCGACACGCAGGCCTGGCGCGAGGGCATGCGCCCGAATACCCGCCTGCTGCTGGCGGAAAGCCCGACCAATCCGCTGACCGAGGTGGTGGATATCCGCGCCCTGGCCGATATCGCCCGTGCCGGCGATGCGCTGCTGGTGGTGGACAACTGCTTCTGCACCCCGGCCCTGCAGCGTCCACTGGATCTGGGCGCCGACATCGTCGTGCATTCCGCCACCAAGTACCTGGACGGTCAGGGGCGCTGCATCGGCGGAGCGGTGATCGGCGATGCGCAGCGGGTGGGCAAGGAGGTCTACGCCTGGATGCGCTCGGCAGGACCCTGCATGAGCCCCTTCAATGCCTGGGTCTTCCTCAAGGGACTGGAAACCCTGGACATCCGCATGCAGGCGCACTGCGAGCGGGCCGAGCAGCTGGCCCGCTGGCTGCAGGCGCAGCCTGCCGTGGCCAGGGTCTATTACACCGGCCTGGCCGAGCATCCGCAGCATGCGCTGGCCAGCGCGCAGCAGAAGGCGCATGGCGGGATCGTGGCCTTCGACCTGCGCGGCGGCCAGGACGCGGCCTTCCGCCTGATCAATCAGTGCCAGCTGCTGTCGATCACGGCCAATCTGGGCGATACCCGCAGCACCATCACCCACCCGGCCACCACGACCCATTACCGCATCGGTCCGGAGGCGCGCGCGCGCGCCGGTATCGGCGACGGGCTGCTGCGCATCTCGGTGGGTCTGGAGGATGTCGCGGATCTGATCGACGACCTGCAGCGTGGGCTGGGCTGAGCAGGCCCTGGCGGCCTGGCAGTGCAGCGATCCGCAGGAGAAGTGTGCGCTGACCCTGGCGCTGCCCGCGCCGGATGGCGCGCCCGCCGGTCCGGCGCCCGGGTTGCAGCCTGGCCGGCCCGAGCGACCCGAGCTGATTCACCCCGCGCGGCTTCCGCGGCGCCGGCTGGGCAGCCGGGAAGGGCGCATTGCGCTGATCCACGCCGTGGCCCACATCGAGTTCAACGCGATCAACCTCGCGCTGGATGCCGCGCTGCGCTTTGACGGCCTGCCGCCGGAGTACTACCGGGACTGGATCAGCGTGGCCATCGACGAGGCGCGCCATCACCGGATGCTGGTTGGCCGATTGGCCGAGCTGGGTGCGGCCTACGGGGATCTGCCCGCGCATGACGGGCTCTGGGAAATGGCGCAGAAAACCGCACACGACCCCCTGCTGCGCATGGCGCTGGTGCCACGCGTGCTGGAGGCCCGTGGCCTGGACGTGACCCCCGGCATGATCCAGCGCCTGCGCCAGGTGGGGGATGAGCAGACCGTGGCCTGTCTGGACATCATCCTCGAGGAGGAGGTGCGTCACGTGGCCATCGGCAGCCGCTGGTTCACCCATCTGTGCCGGCTGCGCGACCTGGAGCCGGGGCCGACCTTTCTGGCCCTGCTGGATGAGCACATGCCGGCAAGGGGCGGCGGCCCCCTGAACCGGCCGGCCCGCCTGGCGGCCGGCTTCAGCCGCGAGGAATTGGCCCGGCTGAGCGGCGAGGCCTGAGCCGGCCAGGCTAGAGGGTCTTCAGGTACTCCAGCAGGGCCCGGCGCTCGGTGTCGCTGAGGGCGCGGGTCCAAGCGTGGCCCCGGTTCTTCTTCGAGTACATGCCGGTGTTGTAGATCATGCGATCTTCCAGGCCCCGCTCGCCCACCGGTGGCGGTACCACCCAGGTCGGCCAGGCCAGCCCGCCCAGCAGCATGTCCGCGCCCCACTGAATTTCCGCTGGCGCATCCTGATCCGGCTGGCAGCTGTAGTAAGGGATGCCATTGCCGCCGTCGCCGCAGTTGATCTCGTCGTAGTTCCAGCCCATGCGCTCCCAGTCATAGCCGCCCGCGCTGCCGTTGATGCGGGTCTCGAAGGCATTGAAGTGCACGTCGGTGGTGGTGCGCTGACGGCGCCAGACCTTGGGCCGGGCCTGCGGATCCAGCACCCCCCAGACATTGGGCACCGAGCCATTGTGGAAGTAGGGCGCACTGGCCCAGACCCCGTGCAGCGGCGGGGTGACGTAGCCGACGGTCTTCTCCTCGAAGGCGCAGGCGCCCTTGATCCGGCCCGCCGCCTCGCCCATGCCCAGGCTGGGGACCTGGCCCAGACTCGGATCGGCGGCGGCGCGGATCAGCTCGCTCAGTGGCTCCAGGCTGCCGCTGTGGCTGAACTGGCGCGACAGGTGATCGGCGAAATCGCTGCCCGACACCCCATAGAACAGGTAGTCGTCCATGGTTTCGGTGAAGGCGTCCTTCTCTTCCGGGAGGATGTAGCCCTCCACCGCGTCGGGGTAGGACCACCAGAAGGTCGACACATGCTCGCGGATTTCCATCGCCCAGCCCTCGGCCTGGGCCGGGTCGGTATCGATGATCTCGATCGGCACCGTGTAGCCGACCATGCCGGCCAGCCGCGGATCCGGCAGGAAGCGCTGGTCCTGCACGTAGCGGGGCGAGTAGGCGCCATGACAGCCGGCGCAGGAGCCATTGCCGCCAGGCCGGGGAATATCGGCATTGATCTCCTCCGCCCACAGGTCCTTCTCGTGGAACAGGATGGCGCCCTGTTCGGCCAGCGGCCGGCGGATGCAGCCGGGATGATCGGCACCGGCCGGCTCGCCGTCGATGCCGCTGCAGTAGCCGGCGGGGTAGTCAGGCGCTTCCACGGTCAGCGACCACTGGTGCACGTCCTCGTAGGTGCCTTCCAGGGCCTTCACCTGATCGCCCGTGAGTTCGTTGACGCTGCCGAAATACATGTTGCCGCGTGAGGAGTCGGTGGAGTGGCCACCGAACCACAGGTAGCGGGTCTTGTTCGACAGCCACCACCAGGCCGGCGGATCCTGGTCCCCGGTGTTGCCGTGCAGCGGATAGGTCAGCAGGTGCGCATCGTTTTCCAGGGTGTCGAAGTCGCGCCGGATCACCATGGCCTCGATTTCGGTATCGGCCGCATTGGTGCCCCGGGTGGTATTGATCAGCGGGATGTAGCCAATCGCGGGCAGGTGCAGCGGAACCTCGCCGCGCCCTTCATCCTCGTACTGGCTGGCGTTGATCAGGTCCACATAGAGCACGCCGAGTTCCGTGTTGGTGTTGGGCAGGCCCATGAAGCTGCCATGCGGATTGCCGCCATAGCTGGCGGCATTGCCGTTGCCGTCGCGGCTGGCGACCTCGCCCTGACCGATCTGCCCGGCGTGGCAGCTGAAACAGGTCAGATTCACCGTGCCCATGTACTTGCCATCGGCATCCCGGCCCTGGGCCCAGCCCAGCGGCAGGCGGCCGCTGCCGCCGAAGCTCTCGGACAGCAGGGGGCGCTCGTCGATCCCGCGATCCAGGTCGACCACCGGATAGGGATTGTGGATATGCGCCGGCGGCGGGGAGTGGCCGTAGCGTTCGAACAGCTCCTCGTCGTAGTTCTCCGGGCGCTGTGGCATGCCCCACAGGCGCCACAGGCTGTTCCAGGCCATGGCGCTGTCGCCATCGGCCTGGGGGCCTTCCAGTGGCTGGTCCGCCGGGGTCATCGCCACCCAGTCGTGGCCGTGCTGCACGGCGCGACGCCATTCCCCGCAGGTGGCCGGATCGGGTTTGGCGGAATAGATGGGCTTCTCGCCCTGCGCCTGGCGCAGGCTGTTCTGGCGCGCCTGGGTTTCGAACAGGGTGTCGGTGTGGCAGAGCTCGTAGGGATCGTTGAAGTGCACCGCATAGGCCGTGCTGTCGATCAGATCGGCCGAGCCGGGCAGGCCGTTGGCCTGCAGCAGGCGGCGCGGGTCCTGCTCCCAGGGGATCGGGGTGCTGTCGGCCGCGCCGTCGCAGAGCTGGTTGACGAAATAGTGCTTGCCCGGATTGCCCAGCAGGGGCGGGGCCTGGACCGCGCCGCCGCCGCGCAGGCCGCTGCAGGCGCCAGGATTGGCCCAGCAGGCGAACAGGCTGCGCACCGCGGTGTGGGCACCACTGCCCCGCGGCCAGGGCGCGCCGCCGGAATGCTGGTCCTGCGCTTCGCCCGAGGCCATCAGCAGGATGCGGCTGTCCTCCACGCCTTCACCCAGGCCTCGCCAGGCGGCCTGGAACAGGGCCAGGTCCTCGCTGCGCTGGCGGGACAGCAGCAGTCCCCGTCCGTCCTCGACATCGCCCACGCCACCCGGCACATGACAGGTGCGACAGAAGTCGAGGCGGGGCGAGACCTCGTCCTGGAAGAACTGTTCGGCGCTGCCGGCTCGCGGGCCGCCGGCCTGACCGCCACCCGGCGCCGGGTTCACCCGGTAGGGTTCGCCATCGCTGCTGCCGCAGGCGGTCAGCAGGCCGCCGAGCAGCAGCGCCGCGCAACAGGAAATGAGCGTCCGGACCATGTTCTCCCACCATCGCATGATTTGTTGCCCAGTCTGGCCGGAGCTGGCACTTGAGCGTCAGAGGTGTTCGTGCCAATCTTCCTGTCATTTGAGGCCATCGAGCCAGGGGCCATGGGCATAGACGCGCTGACCATCCCGTCCACCTATGCGCGGCTGATCATCGAGCTGTGCCAGCGGCGCGGGGTGGATATCTCCGCGGCTGCGGCCGCGCTGGACCCGCGCCAGCTGGACGATCCGGACGGCCGGCTGCGGCTGGTCGAGGTCGGTGCCCTGCTGTACCAGGCCTTTGTGCGGGACCCGGCGATCGGCTATGAGATCGGTCTGAATACCCAGCTGACCTCGCATGGCTATGTGGGCTACGGCGTGCTGACCAATCCCAGCTTCCGCCAGGCGCTGGATTTCGGCGTGCGCTACGGCCCCCTGCGCACGCCCTTTGTCAGCCTGAAGGACCGTAGTACAGGCGATCTGGGGATCATCGAGATCCAGGAGAGCTTCGCCCTGGGGCCGGCCAAGCAGGTGTGCATGGAACATTTCCTGATCGGCATCTGGCGCATCGCCCAGATGCTGGCGCGCACCTCCGGCCTGCACGAGGTCGCCTTCTCGCTGCATTTCCAGCATGCCGAACCGGCCTGTCATGCGCGCTACCGGGACCGCCTCCCGCCCTGCCATTTCCTCAGCCCGGCCAATCAGCTGCGCTTTCCCGGCGGCTACATGGACATGCCGCTGGCCACCGCCGATGAGGCCGCGGCCCAGCTGGCGGTGCGCGAGTGCGAGCGCGAGCGGGCCCGCAGTGGCGACACGGCCAGCAGTATCACCCTGCGCACCCTGGCGGTCATGGAACACTGTGTGGCGCCGCCGCCGCTGGAGGAAGCGGCGCGTCGGCTGCATATGTCGGCACGGACCCTGAAACGGCGCCTGCGCGAGGAACGCAGCAGCTATCGCGAGCTGCTGGATCGGCATCGGCAGCAGCTGGCCACGCAGCGGCTGCAGGACGACCGCCTGAGCATCGGCGAGATTGCCGCGGAACTGGGCTACACCGCGCCCGAGAACTTCACCCGGGCCTTTCGCAAGTGGACGGGTCTGAGCCCGAGCGCGATGCGCCGGCAGTTGCGCGGGCAATAGGCGCGCGCGCATAGCGCCGGCGCCGCTTTCTCCACGCGCGGTGTCGGCGTGCGGCCGGCCGGCGCCGGCCGGCCGCTCAGGGGTGGGCGCCGCCCGCTCTGCGTCGCCGCTGCCTCATCGAGGCGGCGCGGCTTGATCGGGGGCGGTTGCCATGCGCTGTTGTCCCCGGCCTCAGCGCTCGGCCGCATCGACGCGTTGCAGGTCCACCCGGACCCGCAGGGTAGATTTGCGCCCGCCACCGGAAATCACGCCGTTGAGCGGGATGATGTCGTCGTAGTCTCGTCCCCAGGCGGTCACCAGATGCTGGCCGTTGGGGCGCTGCCGGTTGGTCGGGTCGAGGTCCTGCCAGCCGGCCTGCGGGCCGCACCACAGGCTGAGCCAGGCGTGTGAGGCGTCCGCCCCCACCAGGCGCGGCTGGTCCCTGGGCGGATGGGTCTCGATATAGCCGCTGACATAACGGGCAGACAGACCCAGGGAGCGCAGGGCGCCGATCATCAGATGGGAAAAGTCCTGGCACACGCCGCGGCGCTGCTCCAGCACCTCGGCCACCGGGGTGGCGATGCTGGTGACGCTGGGGTCGAAGGTGAAGCTGTCATGGATGTGCTGCATCAAGGCGAGCGCGCCCTCCAGCACCGGGGTGTCGGGTGCGAAAAACGGCGCGGCGAAGTCGCGCAGCGCCGCAGTGGTCGGCACCAGGCGGCTGGGCAGGGCATGGATGGCCAGCTCGGGCTCGCGGGCAAGTTCCGCCATGTCGCGGAAGGCGGGCGTCTGCCCGGCCGGGTACAGGGTTTCGGGCCGCACCTCGACCAGATGCTTGATGAAGATCTTGGACTGGGTGTGCGGCCGGTCCAGCTCGAACCAGAGCACCAGGTTGTTGAAGTAGTCCGACTGCTGCTTGGCCCAGGACGGGCGGGGCTGGATGCGCAGGCTGCGCTGCAGGCAGCGCTGATGCGGGGTTTCCCGCAGGTGCATGCGCAGCTGGTTGTGCGCGTGCTCGACCGGCTTGCCGTAGCGGTACTCGGTGAAGTGACGCAGGCAGTACAGGATGGGGGGAGCGGGCTGGGTGCCTGAGCCCTGCGATGTTGTTGAGGGCTTCACGCGGTGCGGACCAGTTGGGTGGCGGGCGCGGGGCGATCGGGCGTGTAGCGCCGCTCGACCTGCTGGGCGCAATGCCGCAGCCAGTCATCCAGGGCGTGCAGCCACTGGTCCAGCTTGTCGGGCGATCCTCCCAGCAGCGCGGCGAGATCGATCAGGCCGAGCTCGACCAGCTTGTCGGCCACCGCGGCTTCCAGGTGCTGCCGGTCGGCGGCGGCCTTGGAGCGGCTGCTGCGCAGATTGCGCTCCAGGATCATCAGCTGGTGGCGGACCGAGCAGGGATTGTCCTGGGCCAGCAGCAGGCTGTAGATCACGCCGCCCTGGCCGCCCAGATCGACCGCGTCGGCGAAGCCGCCGGTGGAGTTGCTCAGGTCCAGGGCCAGGGGGCCGGTTTCATGGACCAGGGCGCCATCCATCAGCAGTGAGCGGAGCAGACGCACCGTCCCCAGCGCGGATTCCAGGGCGAAACCGGTTTCGATCAGATAGCGGGCCGGCCCCTCCGGCAGGGAGCGCAGCAGATGGCCATTGAGCGCGGACAGGCGCAGTCCGGTGATTTCCACCGCACGCACCGCCGGCCCCAGGCTGTCCAGGCGCCGCAGGTCGTCATCCAGGCGGTTGAGCAGCGCATAGATCTCCGTCGTGAGCAGGTCGCGGACCGGGTAGGCCGCCTCCTGCAGCGCCCGGCAGTCCTGGCGCAGGCTGCCACTCTCCGGCCCCTGTATCGCGCGCAGCAGTTCCGGCAGGGGGTCGGCCAGCGCCGCCTCGCCCTGCGGACCGATGAAGCCGGGGTACAGGGTGGTCTGCCAGCTCACCGCCCGGCACAGGACCGTGGCGACCGGGTCCAGCGGCAATGGACTGAGTTCGATCAGGCGCTTGAGGGTGGCGGAGATCAGCCGGCTCAGCAGCTCGCCGCGCTGGGCATAGCGCGCCAGCCAGAGCAGATTGTCCGCCACATGGGGTTCTGTCAGGTGCTGCGGGCGGGGCTTGAGCGGCAGCAGCTGGGGCAGGATCTGGGCCTCCCGCTGGGATTCGGAGGACAGCACCCAGACATCCTTGCAGACGCCGCCCAGCTGGCCCGAGACCCGCCAGCTGTCGCTGCTGGCACCGGCCCGCGCCAGGCCGCCCGACATTACCCGGAAGCTGTCCCCCTCGGAGACCGCGAAGGTGCGGATTTCCAGGCAGCGGCTTTCGATCCCGCGGCGGGTCAGCACCGGGGCGGTGCCCTGGCTGGTGCGCAGCTGGGCGACCCAGTCGGACGGCTGGGCCTTCACCCGGTGCAGCAGTTCGTCGCGTCCCGCGCGGTCGAGGTGACTGACGGCAATGGGCTCGCTGCCGGGGCTGCTGGCCATGCGCCGCAGCACCAGTTCGTCGAAGCGCGCTTCGACCTCCTGCAGATCCCCTTCCAGTCCGCACCACCAGGTGGACACGGACGGCAGGCGCAGCTCCTCGCCCAGCAGCACCCGGCAGAGCTCCGGCAGGAAGCGCATCAGGGCCGGATTCTCCACCACCCCCGAGCCCAGCGGATTGGCGAAGCACAGATGCCGGCTGCGCACGGTCTGCAGCACGCCGGGGGTGCCCAGAACGGACTGGCGATTGAGTTCCAGGGGTTCGCAGAAGGCGTCGTCCATGCGTCGCATCAGCACGCGGATCTGGCGCCGGCCTTCGGTGGACAGCATCCAGCAGCGGCCGCCCGCGACGGTCAGATCCTCGCCCTCCAGCAGGGGCAGGCCCAGCTGACGGGCGAGATAGGCCTGTTCCGACCAGGTTTCATTGGCCGGCCCCGGGGTGAGCACGCCGATGGCGTCCGGGTCGTTGTCGGCCAGCTGCAGCAGGGCGCGGCGCAGGGCGCGCAGGAAGGGCAGCACCGGGTGCACATTGGAATCGCGGAACAGGCTGGGCAGCACCCGCGACAGCACGGTGCGGGCCTCCAGCGCATAACCGATGCCCGAGGGCGCCTGCGTGCGGTCCTCGGTGACCCAGAAGCGGCCGTCGGGCGCGCGCCCGAGATCCGCCGCGTAGATGGTCAGCTGTCGCTCCAGACGGGCTTCGCTGTTCCAGCAGGGCAACAGGAATCCCGGATGGGAAAAGACCAGCCGGGCCGGCAGCAGGCCTTCGCGCAGCAGGCGCTGGGCGCCATAGATGTCATGCAGGATCAGCCGCAGCAGCTCGGCCCGCTGGGCCATGCCGACCTCGATGTCGCGCCATTCCCGGCTGGTCAGCGGCAGCGGCAGCATGTCCAGGGCCCAGGCCCGGGCCCGACGGTTGCTGCGGCCGTAGACGTTGTAGGTCACGCCGTGCTCTTCCAGCAGGCGCTGCAGCTCCAGGCGGCGCTCGGTCAGCTTGCGCTCGTCCAGGCTGCTGATCGATTCCGCCAGATAGCGCCAGTGCGGGCGCAGTTTCTGGCCGGCCATCAGTTCATCGTGGCGATCGGCGGCCGGTTGATACTGGTCGAACAGGGCAAGCACCTCGTGGGCGAACGAGCCTACTGCTCGATGACGTGGGGGGTCAGATAGGTTCGCGCGATGAGACCGTGGATGCCGTTGATCTCCACCTGCAACTCGTCGATCGTGCGGCGCAGCTTGTTGTCATCCGCCGACAGCGCCTGGGTCTTGAGACTGCCGATGTGCGCGAGCAGCGCATCGATGGCGTCGATGACCCCTTCATGATTGGGAAACTGGCGGACGCAATGGCCGGTACCGTTGATGCAGTACTGCAGGGAGCGCGGGAAATCCGGGCTGAGGAACAGGAACTCGATGACCTGCCGGCCACGCACCGTGCCGTGCATCTCGCGCCGGTACATCTGGTAGGCCGACAGGCTGCGCAGCACCGCCATCCACTGGATCGCCTCGAAGGCCGGTGGCAGGCCGGCCTCGTCGGGCAGCAGGTCGTCAAGCCGCACGTCCATGATGCGCGTGGTCATGTCCGCCCGTTCCAGCAGGCGGCCGCAGCGGATGAAGCGGTAGCCCAGGCCATGGCTCATGGTGCCGCCCAGATA
>JBFJTN010000072.1:0-14616 GCA_041625325.1 Oceanococcus sp.
CAGCTGACTGCCGCTGTAGGGATAATCCCAGCGGATCGGCGCGGAGAGCGCCTCGAACAGCACCGGCACCGGCTGGCGCGGCAGTTCGAACTCCCAGCTCTGTTCCGCCTGATCGAACTCCAGCACCTGGCTGTCGGTCAGCCGGCGGCCGTCCTCGCCAAGCAGGCTGTAGCGGATCGGAATCAGCACCGGGCGGGCTTCCGGATGGCCGGGAACCCGCTGGCGGGCACGCAGGCGGTAACGGCCGTTCTCGAAATGATCCTCGATCTCGACCAGGGGGGTGCCGGCCTGACCGTACCAGCGCAGGATGCTGTCGGTGTCCAGGCCGTTGGCGTCTCCGTGGGCCTTGAGGAAGTCCTCGATGGTCACGGCCTGGCCGTCATGCCGGGCGAAGTACAGGTCCATGCCCTGGCGGAAACCCGCCTCCCCCAGCCGGGCATGCAGCAGACGGACCAGTTCGGCGCCTTTCTCGTACACCGTCAGGGTGTAGAAATTGTTCATCTCCAGAAAGGACTCGGGCCGCACGGGATGGGCCAGCGGCCCGGCATCCTCGGCAAACTGCCGGCCGCGCAGCAGGCGGACCTGGCTGATCCGCTGCGCCGGCCCGGCGCCATGATCGGCCGAGAACTGCTGGTCGCGGAATACCGTCAGGCCTTCCTTGAGGCTGAGCTGGAACCAGTCCCGACAGGTCACCCGGTTGCCGGTCCAGTTGTGGAAATACTCGTGGCCGATGACGGATTCGACCGCGGCGTAGTCGGCGTCGGTCGCGGTCTGCGGGCTGGCCAGGACATACTTCGGATTGAAGATGTTCAGGCCCTTGTTCTCCATGGCGCCCATGTTGATGGCGCCGGCGACGACCACGTTGTAGGTGTCCAGGTCATAGTTCAGCCCGTAGCGGCGCTCGTCCCAGCGCATCGCGCGCTCCAGCGAGTCCATGGCATGGCCCAGCCGGTCCTCGATCCCGTGATCGCAGTAGAAGGCGATGCGCACATTGCGGCCATCGGCGGTGGTATAGGATCGATTGCGACAGGCCAGATCGCCGGCCACGGCCGCGAACAGGTAGCAGGGCTTGGGATGCGGGTCGACCCAGCAGGCCGAGTGGCGTCCGGTTTCCAGGCTGGCGTGGCTCTCTCTCTCGCCATTGGCCAGCAGCACCGGATAGCGCAGCTGATCCGCCTCCAGCTCCACCCGGTAGACCGACAGCACGTCAGGCCGGTCCAGGCAGTAGGTGATGCGGGAAAAGCCATGTGACTCGCACTGGCTGCACAGCATGCCGCCGGCGTAATACAGACCCTCCAGGCTGCTGTTGCTGTAGGGATCGATGCGCACCGTGATGGCCAGTTCGAAGCAGTCCGGCACCTGGTGCAGGGTGAGGCTGTCGGCATCCTGGCTATAGGCCGTTTCGGGCAGGCGCTCGCCGTCGATCCGGATTTCCCGCAGATCCATCTCGCGCCCGTCCAGTCGCAGCGCGGCGCTTGCGGCGTCCACTCTTTCCACGCGCAGCAGCGAGCTGACCTCGATGTAGCTGTCCTGAATGTCGAGCTTGAGCTGGATTTCGGGCACCTGAAAGGCGCTCGGGCGGTAGTCCCGCAGGTACTGGCGTTGTTTCATGAATCTCCAGTTCAGTTGGCAGCGGCGTCGATCAGTTCACCGGCGCGCAGGGTGTCCAGGATGCAGCGTCTGACCGCGGCCTGGCCGTAGAAGGTCAGGTGGGCCCCTTCGTACCAGTCCAGTCGCGCGCCAGCCCAGTGCTGGTGCAGGGCCAGCGGCTGGTCGGGCCAGACCAGGCTGTCCATGGCGCCGGCGAAGATGCCCAGACGATCGGCCGTCGGCAGGGGCGTGAACTGCAGCGGCGAGACCCCGGCGAAGGCAGCGGCCAGGCGGGCCTGGTCCACCCCCTGCTGCTGCAGCATGGCGATTTCCGGTGCCGGAAAATGGCGCCACTGTACGGCGGCCATGTCCGTCACCGGAATCCCGGCGATGACGCAGGCCAGCTCATCGTCGAGGCCGGCGAGCAGGGAGGCATTGTAGCCGCCCAGGCTGACCCCATACACCCCGATCCGTGGCGCATGCTTGACCAGGCGCAGCCAGCTCAGCAGCCGGCGCAGATCCCACTGGGCCTGACATTCGGCATGGATGAAATCCATGACCTCCCCTTCCAGGTAGCCATCCCCGCTGACCCAGCCGCGACGCCGGGGGCCGTGCAGGGGCAGCACCATGCAGGCGAGATTGAGGCCCAGCCGCTCATGATAGAACTCCGGGGAAAAGACCCGGAAATCGATCAGTGGGGTCCCCATCCGGTAGCCGTGAATGCACAGCAGCCAGGGGCGCGCCGCGCCGCTGTGCTCCAGAATCCAGGCATGCGCCGTGCGGTTGGCCTCGTAGCCGAGCCAGCGTTCGCTGCCCGGCATGTCCGCATCGGGGGCATAGTCGCTGGCAAATCGGATGTGCCGGAATTCGCGGCCCAGCAGGCTGCGGTCCTGGCTGTCCACCTTGAGCAGATCGGGTGGCTCGGGGTGCAGCTGGTGGAGCTTGCTGCGCAGGCGCTTGCGGGACAGCCAGTGTTCCCAGCTTTCCACCTCGTCACGAATCCGGCTGACCGCGTCATTGCGTGGCGGCTTGGCCAGCAGCTTGAACCAGGCCAGGAGGAATTCGTCCGTGCCGATGTGCGCCGCAGCTTTGAGCTGCGATGGCACGGCGGGCGCTCCCTCCACCCGGGGGAACAGGTGCAGGCTGACCCGGCCCGCTGCCAGGTAGGCGGCTGCCAGGCCGGCCAGGAACAGCAGGGCCTCGGCGCCATGGCCGGCCAGGGCCAGGATGGGCATGAGCAGGGCGCTCATGATCGCCCCCCAGGCCGCGTATTGCGGCAGGCGCGGATCGCCCGGCCACAGCAGCAGGCCGAAGCCGCTGGCGATCAGGGCCAGGGCCGCGGGCAGGCACAGCAGGAACAGGGCCACCGGCCAGTCGCGACCGTCCATCAGCAGCATGACGCCCAGCAGGCAGATCAGGGCGCCTTCCCAGTACGCCTTGCGCGGCTGCTTCCATTGCATGTTCATCGACCGTCTCCATCGTCGATTTGCTGATTGGATGGGCGGGGCCAGGCACCGGCCCGCCAGGCCGGGATGGCCGGCTCGCGCGGCGCCGCCATCAGCGGTACAGCGAGATCAGCAGGGCCACGCAGGCGCCACCGACCACGGCCGAGCCCAGTTCGAACCACAGCTTGTAGGCATGTTCCCGGGCCCGGGCCCAGGCGCAGAACCAGCCCAGACTGCCCACCACCCCGAACAGCATGGCGCTGAGCCACAGGGAGGGGATGTCGCGGGCCAGTTCCGGCTTGAGATCCAGATAGACGTAATGCATCAGCACCACGACCAGGATGACGAGCGACATGGCACTGCCAAGGCTGGCAATCAGGAAATTGAAAATCTGCATGAACGGTCTTTGGTCAGGAATCCGGCGTATCACGGCGCAGCATGCGCAGGCCGGGGAGCAAACGGGCGGCCACTTTCGGCTGCAGCATGGCGGCGCGGAACAGGCCCGTCACCATGAAGCGGGCGATCCGGTCGCGATAGCGAAAGATGCTGCCCACCATGGTGATTTCGCGGTCATCCAGCAGCACCACCCGGTCATCCTCCTCCTCGCCGAAGCGCACCGCGACGGTGAGGCGCAGATGCAGCGGCTCGGTCTTGCGCCTGCGGCGTCGGCGGGCCGCTGCGCTGTCCGGTGGAGGAGCCATCAGGCCGCGGCCATGACGGGTGGCGTGGGCATCTGCATCCAGCCGCAAAGCTGCTGCACCGCCAGCGCGCTGTCGGTGTTCAGGCGCAGTCCGTCCGTGGTGTCCGGCTGCCCGTCGAAGCCCAGGCCCAGCTGGCCGAAGCGCACCTGCTTTTCCGACAGCAGTCGGTCCAGCCAGGTGCTGCTGGTCTTCGCGCCGGGCGCATACACCACGCGGACATGGGTGTGATAGCGCCGCCGGGCCGCTTCGATACAGCCGGGTGCGGCCAGACAGACCACATTCAGGCCGCCGTCCAGCCAGCGATCCACCTCCACGCCCAGGGCGTAGCGCACCTCCTTGTGCTGCCAGTCGAGCACGAAGCAGCCGAATTCGTTGCGCGCATCGAATTCCGCATCGCTCAGGGCCACTTCGTAGCCCTCGCCGCTGCCTTTGGTCGCGTAGCGATGAGCCACCAGGGCCCGATCATGCAATTTCAGCGCATCCTGGCAGCCCAGCAGGAGCCGGCGGCCGCGCTTTTCATTGCTCGCAATCAGCAGGAACAGATAACCGTATTCCCTCATGTCTCCCCGTCATGGGCGCGCAGCAGCGGCCTCAGGCAAACGAGCCGCCTAGTCTACTGCATCGAGGCCCGGACATCCCGGGCGGCCTGGATCGATTCGGCGAGCAGTGCCGGCCCGCGATACACGAATCCGGTATAGACCTGGATCAGCTCGGCACCGGCGGCCATCCGCGCCCGGGCCGATTCCCGGTCATGGATGCCGCCAACCCCGATCATCGCGATCGTTGCCGGCAACCGCTCGCGCAGGGCCTCGAAGACCTGCTGGGCCAGCGGCGCCAGCGGCTTGCCGCTGAGGCCTCCGGCCTCCCCGGCCAGCGGGTGTGCCCCCAGCATGTCGCGCCGGATGGTGGTGTTGGTGGCGATCACGGCGTCGATGCCGGATTCGGCGATGACCGCGGCGGTGCTGTCCAGCTGCGCCGCGTCCAGGTCAGGCGCCAGCTTCAGCGCCAGCGGCAGGCGTCGGCCGTGTGCCACGGCCAGCTCGTCGCGGGCCGTGAGCAGTTGCTCCAGCAGTTCGCGCAGCGGGCGCTGTTCCTGCAGCGCGCGCAGGTCCTTGGTGTTCGGCGAGGAGATATTGATGGTGACGTAATCGGCCAGCGCATAGACCCGGCGCAGGCCGGTCAGATAGTCCTCCGCCGCCTGTTCGTTTGGGGTCGCGGCGTTCTTGCCCAGGTTGATGCCCAGCACGCAGTCGCGCCGTGCGCCTTCGACCTGCCGGCACAGGTGATCGACTCCCTTGTTGTTGAATCCCAGGCGGTTGATCACGGCAGCGTGTTCGGGCAGGCGGAACATGCGTGGTCGCGGATTGCCGGGCTGCGGTCGCGGCGTCACCGTGCCGACCTCAATGAAGCCGAAGCCCATGCCGGCCAGCGCATTGATGCACTCACCATTCTTGTCCAGGCCGGCGGCGACGCCCACCGGATTGCGGAAGCTCAGGCCCATGCTGGTGGTGGGGCAATCCCCTCCGGCATGCATCAGCGCCGCGCTCAGCCGGGGCGCCCGCTGCCACATCTGCACCGTGGCCCAGTGGGCGGTTTCGGCATCCAGGCAAAACAGGGCCTTCTGGCCCAGCTTGAACAGGCTCATGGCAGATCCACACTCAGGGCATGCGGGTTGCGGCGACGATCCAGCTGCGGCGCGGGCAGCAGCGGCACGGCCTGGCGCAGACGCCCACGCACGCGGTGGACCTCCACGTCCAGACGGTCCTTGGCCAGGCGCCAGGGAAATCCGGTCAGGCCGGTCAGCAGATCCTGCAGCAGGGTCAGGCGCCGGCTGTCGGCGTACAGGCTGGCGAAGGAGCCGGCGGCGGCGAACAGCGAGCGCGACAGGTGCAGGTACTCCCCGCGCACGACCAGGCCGAGTTGCTGGGTATTGGATCCCAGCTGCATCACGCTCTGGCCGCGAGCCTGCAGGCCGGCCAGACCGCCACTGCCCAGCACCCGGACGAAGTTGCTGCGGGTCAGCGGCACCACGCCCTTCTTGCGCAGGGTCTCCTCCAGGGTGGCGCGGATCTCGTCCCGTCGCAGGGCCTGTTCGTCAGGCGCGGTGCTGATCGCGATCAGGGCATCGGTGAGCAGATCCACGTCCGCCGAAACGGCGCCGACGATGTAGCGCCACACCGCCTCCCATTTGCCGTCCATGGTGACGCAGTTGCCCCAGTCGATCAGGAACAGCTCGCCGTCCGCGCCGACCATCACGTTGCCGGGATGCAGGTCGCCGTGCACTTCCTGGTACAGAAAAACATGCTGCAGGATGGCGTACATCAGGTTGTGGGCAAGCCGACGCTGCAGGCGGCGGGCCAGCCTGGGCGGGTGGTTTTCCAGCGCGTGCAGCAGGCTGCTGGCATCCTGCAGGTATTCCATCTCCAGGATCCGGCGCGAGGCGCCGTAGATGGCGGGCACCCGCCAGCGCCGGGTCTGGCCGGCGCGCTCGTAGAAGCGCATCTGATTGCGCGCTTCCTGGTAGAAATCCAGCTCTTTCTGAAAGCCCTCGACGAATTCCTCGACCTGCTCGGACAGGGCACGCAGGAAGGGGGTCAGCTTGCTGTGCGGCGCCCAGTACTGCGAGCTCATGATGGCCAGGCCGATGACCAGCTTGCCGATCACGAACTCGCGATCCAGATTGTGCCGGCCGACCTTGATGACCACCGGAACCAGCACCTCCTGGCCGTCGATCTGGAATGGCTTGCGGGCCAGATAGATCGAGCCGATGGAGCCCGACTTGATCGGATGGGCGGCATCGAAACCCATGTAGCGCTCTTCCGGCGCCTGGCCATAGGACTCCTGGAAGGCGGCGCGCACCTCCTCCTCGCTCATTGGCGGCACGTCCTCGTGAAACACGGCCAGCTCGCGGGCAATTTCTTCGGGCAGGAAATCGGCATTGGCGGCGGCGGCCTGGGCCAGCTTGACGAAGAAGGGACCGAACTCGCGCACCATCTGGGCGACGATCTGGGCCTGGGTGGCGAAATCCCTGGGGTCGGCCTGGAAGAAGGGGCGTATGTAACGCAGGGCCTTGATCTGCCGGCGCATGATGTCCAGGTCATTGCGCACGATGGCGGCCCGGCGCATCAGCTCCTTGAGCTGCCAGGCATTGAAACGGCGGCCGGCCTTGAGCAGGTTGACGATCTCGACCAGCAGCGGTTCGTAGGTGTGCAGTACCAGGCGGACCATGTCCAGGCTGAGCTCGCCCAGGCCCTTGAGCTCCGGGCTGGAGAACAGCTCGTCGAAGAAGGTCCAGAATTCGTTGATCAGTGCATCCGGAATCGGCACCGGACTGCGCTGCACCAGCTGATCGACCACGAAACGGATCAGATCCTCGGTGGACTGCTCGTTCGGGATCAGCCGGTGCTGGCGCAGAAAGCCCGTGACCCGCTCGCTCTGGTGGATCAGCGGGTGGGCATAAAGCTCCCGAAACAGGGCGTCAATGGCGTCGGCCAGCTGGGCGCGTTTGACGTCGTCCTCACTGCCCAGCAGTCGCAGCAGCGGCCGGGCGCCGCGCAGCACCCGCCAGGTGCGCAGGGCCACGATGCCGGCGTCCTTGATCGCGCCACCCACCGGGGCCACCGCAGCCTGTCCGCTGCGCTGGACTTTGCCGATCAGTCCGTCACCCGGTCCTTCACCCTGTTGCGGCATGCTCAGTCCCGGTCCTGTTCCGGCATGTCGAGCATGTGGCCGAGCTTCTGCGCCTTGGTGAACAGATAGGCCTCGTTGTGCGGGTTCGCGCCACATTGATGAGGCAGGCGTTCCTGCACCGCAATGCCGCCCGCCTCCATCGCGGCGATCTTGCGCGGGTTGTTGGTCATCAGGCGCAGCCGGTGGATGCCCAGTTCCTGCAGCATCTGCAGGGCGATGTCATAGCTGCGGTGGTCGGGCGCGAAACCCAGCCGCTCATTGGCCTCCACCGTGTCGGCGCCGGCGTCCTGCAGGGCATAGGCCCGGATCTTGTTGGCCAGGCCAATGCCGCGCCCTTCCTGGCGCAGGTACAGCAGCACGCCCTGCCCTTCTTCGGCGATTCTCTGCAGGGCGGCTTCCAGCTGTTGCCCGCAATCACAACGCAGGCTGCCCAGCACATCGCCGGTCAGACATTCGGAATGCAGGCGGCAGAGCACGGCGTCCTGCTCGGTCCACTCGCCCATGGACAGGGCGGCGTGTTCCTTGCCGTCGGCGGGGTCAGCGAAAACGCGCATGCGAAAGGTGCCAAATCGCGTCGGCAATCGCGATTCCGCTTTGAGATCAATCACTCTTGGAAAAACTCCTGTGCCTTGCGGCCGGACTCAAGCCGCAGCGAACTGCACATTATGCCGTGTTCCGCTGCGGGATTCGCGCCCCGGCCCGGCGGGGCTGGTCGCCGGGGCTTCCCCGCCGGCATGGGGCCGTCGCGCAGGGGCCGGCTGCGCATTGACGACAACCCGGGCTTGAAGGATAGTACCTCGGGGCCGCCGCAGCCTGCGGCGGGGCTGGTGAAATGCCAGTCGTGAGGGAGCAGCCCGTACGGGGCTGTGCACGTCCATATCATCGGAGGAGAACTATGGCGGCAATTGGGGGCGACACGGTAGTCCCGACGAACTGGAGCGGCCTGATCGGCGTTGCTGTCCTGGTCGGTGCCATTGCGGCAGCGACTTACTTCGGCTTGAGCATGAGCGAAGGGGACAAGAACGTGGAGCAGGATGACGGCCTGACTGTTCAGGAAGTCTTTTCCTCCAGCGCCCGTCGCGAAGTGGCGGCTGCGGAACCGGTGCGGGCTTTGTCCCGCGCCGATTTCGTGGCCCCGGCTGCCCGCTCCTCAGCTTCCGCCGCGACCGATGACGACGATGCTGGCGAGGACGCCAGCGCGGATGACTGGGATTCCGCTGCCGATGACACCGAGGCCATGGCGCAGGATGATGCCGATGCCCGGGAAGCGTCGGCCGCAGCTGTAAAGCCCGCGCCCAGCCCCAGGCCCGCCCCGCTGCCCACCACAGCGCCTCGCGAGAGTGCGGCCAGCCGACCGGCCACGGCGTCCGGCAGCAGCCCGGCCACCCGCGAGCGCGAGCCGGCAATTGTGGATGCCCGGACCCGTCCCGCGGCGGAGGCCCTGGTTGCCTGGTGGAAGGAAGCCGGCAATGGCCTGGAAGTGCGTTTCGCGGGCACGCTGGATCGTGGCGGCAAGGTCAGCGACGGCATTGCCGTGATGTTCGGTGAAGCCGTGGCTCCCGCCCAGGCCGACCAGTACCTGCAACTGACCGATGCCAGCGGCAAGGTGGTGCCCGGTCGCTGGAAGATGGGCGCCAATCCCACCCTGCTGATGATGGATGGCCTGCCCCAGGGCCGCTACAAGCTGACCATCGGCGCCGGCCTGCCGGGTGAAAGCGGCAAGACCCTGGCGAATACCGTCAGCGGCCCCATCTTCGTCTACTGATCACCGCACCAGGACACCGGACCCCGACGAGCCTGCTCGCCGGGGTCATTTTTTTGGAGGGCATGAGATGTCGGAACTGTTTTCACTGCAGGGCCAGGTGGCCCTGGTCACGGGCGCGAGCCGGGGCATCGGGCGTGCCATTGCCCTGCTGCTGGCCCGCCATGGCGCTCAGGTGGTCGTATCCAGCCGCCGGCAGGAAGGGATCGACGCGGTGCGAGACGAGATTCTGGCGGCTGGCGGCAAGGCGATCGCGCTGGCCTGCCATGCGGGTGACGTGGAGCAGATGCAGAACCTGATCCGGCAGGTGGATGAACGCTGCGGACGACTGGATATCCTGGTGAACAATGCCGCCACCAATCCGCACTATGGCCATGTCAAGGACACGCCGCTGCCGGCGATCGACAAGACCATCGAGGTGAATCTGCGGGGCTACATGGTGATGAGCCAGCTGGCCGTGGCCCTGATGCAGCGGCAAGGCGGCGGCGCCATCGTGAACATCGCCTCGATCAACGGCCTGCACCCCGGCGCCGGCCAGGGGATCTACTCGATCACCAAGGCGGCGGTGATCAACATGACCCAGAGCTTTGCCAAGGAATGCGCGGCCTTCGGCATTCGCTGCAACGCCGTATTGCCGGGCCTGACCCGGACCAAATTTGCCTCGGCCCTGACCGAGAACGAGCAGATCATGCAGGCGGTGGTGCCGCGGATTCCGCTGGGCCGGGCCGCCGAGCCGGAAGAGATCGCGCCAGCGGTGCTGTATCTGGTGTCCCCGGCGGCCAGCTATGTGACAGGCACCAGCCTGACTGTCGACGGGGGCTTCGTGTCCTGCGGGGGGCTGTGATCGGCCAGGCCGGGGGCTTCGCCCTATCCGGCGGGCCGGACGCTGACCAGCCAGCGGTCGGCCGGGGCTGAGGGCGTCGCGGGCCGACGGGCCCGTCCTGACTACGCGCAGCCCAGCCGCTGCCTTTGCGCCGGCAGGCCCATGGCGAGCAGGTAGGGATCGTCGCGCTGCACCGCCTGGAAGGCGGCCTTGCTGTCCAGATCCCGCCAGTGGACCAGGATCAGCGACTGGGCGACGGCGCCGCCGAGCGTGCTGCCCGGCCCCAGCACCACCAGGCGATCCGGCGCGAACTCGCGCACCGCCACCTGAACTGCCGTGGTGAAGTCATAGGGGGCAATGAGCTGCTCGCCCAGGGTGTAGTCCCACAGGGCATCGCGGTCGGTGGAATACGGGCTCCAGATGCGCCCCCGCCCGTCAATCAGGGGCAGCTCGGGGCGGGCCAGCGGCAGATCCGCCAGCAAACGGCGCGCCTGCTCGCGCACCGGCTGTTGCAGCGGCGTGTGAAAGGCGGCGTGGTTGTGCAGGCGCATGGGAAAGCGGTCACGCACCGGCAGGGCGTCGGCGAGCCGCTTGAGGCCGGCGTCGTTGCCGCCGAAGACCCGCATGCCACCCAGTTCGATGGAGGGGTAGAGGGCGGCGCCCTGATCGCCGTGGATGTCCGTCAGCAACTGCGTCAGCCGCTCGCGTTCGGAGGGCTGCGCCCGCCAGTCCTCGTCCACCCAGGGCTGCAGCAGCTGGCCGCCGATCAGGGACTCCTGCATCAGCCGGCCCATGCTGTTGACCAGATGCAGGCCACCCAGGGCATCCAGCGCCCGGGCCACCGCCAGCGCGATATACCAGCCCATGGAATTGCCGGTCACCGCGACGACCTCGTAGCGCTCCGGGTCCAGGGCCAGCGCATCCAGGTAGGCGCAGGCATAGATCAGGGCCGAGGCGTGATCGCCTCGGCTGTGCAGGCTCAGCTTGAAAGGCGTGCCGGCGTCCAGCGCGCTGAGGGTGGGCTGATTCTGCGCCTGCCGATAGGCGTCAAATTCGCCCAGCAAGCCGCTGCGCGCGGTGTGGTGCCGCGCCAGGTAACCCCATTCGGCGGCATTGTAGGTGCCGCGTCCCGGGCAGATCAGGACCACTCTTTCACGGCTGGGCGATGTACTCATCTGTCGGCGGTCTCCATCAGCGCCTGCGCCGCTTCCAGGATGCCCGCCAGATCCGGCAGGGTGCTGGTCGCGGACGGGCCCAGGGGAATGAAACTGTCCTCTGCGGTCAGCCGCGCCAGCCGGGGCGCCGCCAGCCCGCGGGCGGCGAGCTCGGCGCAGATCTCCTCGCTGACCGAGCCGCTGCGCCGGCATTCATCGACGACCAGCACCCGTCGGCAGCCGGATACGGCCGCGTGCACCGCGGCATGGTCTATGCCGGTCAGCCAGCGCAGATCGATCAGGCGACTGGCCACCCCCTGCTCCTCCAGTTGCTTCTGCGCCTGACGGCACAGGTAGACCCCATTGCCGTAGCTGATCAGCGCCAGTTCCTGGCCATCGCCCCACTGCCCCAGCTCGCCCACCGCGATGCGGTGTTCCGCCCCGGGGTCGGCGTCACACCACAGGCCGTCGTCCGGCGCATGCAGATCGCGGCAGTGATAGCGGGCGATCGGCTCGATCAGCACCACCACGCGCTGCTCCTCGTCCGCCAGGCGGACGGCCTCCTGCAGCAGGCCCACGGCATCCGCCGGGGTGGCCGGACAGGCCACCAGCAGGCCCGGAATGTCGCGCAGCACCGCCAGGGCGTTGTCATTGTGGAAATGTCCGCCGAAGCCACGCTGATAACCCAGACCCGCAATGCGCACCACCATGGGATTGGTGAACTGCCCGCGGGAGAAGAAACTCAGGGTGGCGGCCTCGCCGCGCAACTGGTCTTCGGCATTGTGCAGATAGGCCAGGAACTGAATTTCCACGATGGGCAGCAAACCGTTGTGTGCGGCGCCGATGCCCAGGCCGAGGATGCTCTGCTCATCCAGCAGGCTGTCGATCACCCGATGGGCGCCATGGCGCGCCTGCAGGCGCTGGGTGACCCCGTAGACACCACCCTTGCGGCCGATGTCCTCCCCCGCCAGAAAGGCATGAGGGTAACCGGACAGGATCCGGTCGAGACTGCGATTGAGCAGGCGGGCCATGCTCTGCGGCCCGGATTCCGAGCCGCCCGTTGGCCTTCCGGAGGCCGGTCGCCGCGGTGGCAGGATGCTGGCCATGACCTGCGTGGCCTTTTTCAGTCGTGGCCGCCGCGCCGCTTCCTCGGCCACCCGGGCCACGCGCTCGCCGGTCTCGCGGTACAGCGCTGCCAGCTCCCGGGGACTCAGCAGACCGTGATCCGCGATGAGACCCGCGCTGTACAGCAGTGGATCACGCGCCTCATCGGCGCTGATCTGCGCCGGGCTGCGATAGGCCGCCTCCGCATCGGAACCGGCGTGGCCGAGCAGGCGCACGCAGCTCATGTGCAGGAAGACGGGACGCCGCTCGCGGCGCACGATCTCCACGGCCTGGCGCGCCGTCCGGTAGCAGTCGATCAGGTCCAGCCCGTCACAGGCCAGGTATTGCCAGCCGCCCCGCCCGCGCATGGCCGTCTCGATCCAGCCCCGGGGCGTCGGCACGGAAATGCCCAGGCCATTGTCCTCGCAGATCGCGAGCAGGGGCACCGGGACACCCTGGTGGGCTGACCAGGCGGCGCCATTCAGTGCGCCCTGGGCGGTGGAATGATTGAAGGAGGCGTCGCCGAAGCTGCAGGCGACGATGCTGTCGGCGGGCCAGGCGCCCTGCCCGTGCAGGCGCTTCCACAGTCCCAGGCTGTAGGCAGCGCCCAGCGCCTTGGGCAGATGCGAGGCAATGGTGCTGGTCTGTGGCGGGATGTTCAGGGCCCGGGAGCCCAGCACCTTGTGCCGGCCGCCGGAGATGGGGTCCTCGGCACTGGCGCAGAAGCTGAGCAGCATGTCCCAGACCGGCGTCTGCCCTGCCTGCATGCGGGCCCGCTGCAGGAAGAAGGCCGCGTCCCGGTAATGCAGGAAAGCCGGATCGCTGACCCGCAGGGCGGCGGCCACCGCGGCATTGCCTTCGTGCCCGGCGCTGCCGATGGTGTAGTAGGCCAGCCCGCGGGCCTGCAGCCGTCGTGCGGCGTAGTCCAGATGGCGGCTGAGCAGCTGGCTTTCGAACAGCGCGATCAGGGCCGATGGGCTGAGCCCGGCCGCCTGCGGCGTCAGGTCCGAAGCCGGGCGCGGCCAGTCGCCCTGCTCCAGCGCCTCGAAGTATCGTTGCTCCAGATGGGCGGCGGGATGGGCCACGATCGGCTGCTCAGGCGAAGGCGGGGATGCCGGTCTGGGCACGACCCAGAATCAGCGCATGCACGTCGTGGGTGCCCTCGTAGGTGTTCACCGCCTCGAGGTTGAGCACATGACGGATCACGTGAAACTCGTCGGCGATGCCATTGCCGCCATGCATGTCGCGAGCGCTGCGGGCGATATCCAGCGCCTTGCCGCAGGAATTGCGCTTGATCAGGGAGATCAGCTCCGGTGCGCAGCGGCCCTCGTCCATCAGGCGGCCGGCGCGCAGGCAGCCCTGCAGGCCCAGGGCGATGTCGGTCTGCATGTTGGCCAGCTTGAGCTGGATCAGCTGATTGGCCGCCAGCGGGCGGCCGAACTGATGCCGATCCAGGGTGTACTGACGGGCGGCCATCCAGCAGAACTCGGCGGCGCCCAGGGCGCCCCAGGCGATGCCGTAACGGGCCTTGTTGAGGCAGCCGAAGGGCCCCTTGATGCCTTCGACATTGGGCAGCAGCCGGTCCTCGGGGATCTCGCAGTCCTGCATCACGATTTCGCCGGTGGGCGAGGCCCGCAGGGAGAACTTGCCCTCGATCTTGGGGGTGCTCAGACCGGCATCACCGCGCTCCAGCACGAAGCCGCGAATCACGCCGTCCAGCTTGGCCCAGACCACGCAGACATCCGCCATCGGCGAATTGGTGATCCACATCTTGCTGCCGTTCAGACGAAAGCCGCCGTCGATGCGCTCGGCCCGGGTCCGCATGCTGCCCGGGTCCGATCCGGCGTCGGGCTCGGTCAGGCCGAAGCAGCCTATCCACTCCCCGCTGGCCAGTTTGGGCAGATAGCGCTGGCGCTGTTCCTCGCTGCCATAGGCGTGGATCGGGTGCATGACCAGCGAGGACTGCACGCTCATCATCGAACGGTAGCCACTGTCCACCCGTTCCACCTCGCGGGCGATCAGGCCGTAGGCCACGTGGTTCACGCCGGCGCAGCCATATTCTTCCGGCAGGGTCGCGCCGAGCAGGCCCTGGGCGCCCATCTCGGGGAATACCGCGGGGTCGAAGCTTTCCTGGCGGTGAGCTTCCAGCACCCGGGTCTGCAGACGCTCCTGGCAGAACTCGCGGGTGGCCTCGGCCAGCAGGCGCTCCTCCTCGCTGAGCTGCTCGTCCAGCAGAAACGGATCACTCCATTGGAAATGCGGCCGGCTCATGTTTGTCTCCTGGTCCTCGCCGCGCCGGGATATCGCGGCGCTTCAGGCGCAGTATTTTAACATGCCTGTACAATAC
>JBFJTN010000073.1:0-14552 GCA_041625325.1 Oceanococcus sp.
ACAGCATGGTCAGGCCCATGTCCTGCTTCAGCTCCATCAGCAGATTGACGATCTGGGCCTGGATCGACACATCCAGCGCGCTGACCGGCTCGTCGCAGAGCAGCAGCTCGGGCTCCACCACCAGCGCCCGGGCGATGCCGGCGCGCTGGCACTGGCCGCCGGAGAACTCGTGCGGATAGCGATTGATCTGATTGCCCAGCAGGCCCACCTTCTCCATGGTGGCCTGCACCTTGCGCTTGCGATCGGCGGCCGACATCTCCGGGTAGTAGACCCGCAGCGGTTCCGCAATGGCCTCGCCGATGGTCATGCGCGGGTTCAGCGAGGCCAGCGGGTCCTGAAACACGATCTGCATCTGCTTGCGCATGGCGCGCATCTGCGCGGCGCTCTTGCCGGTCAGCTCTTCGCTGCCCAGCCAGATGCGCCCGGCCGTGGGCGGATGGATGCCGAGGATGGCCCGCGCCAGGGTGGACTTGCCGCAGCCGGATTCACCGACGATGCCGAGGGTGGTGCCGGGCTCGACCTCCAGGCTGACCCCGTTCACCGCCTTGAGCTGCAGCGGCGGCTTGAACAGCCCCTGGGAAATCGGGAAGTGGACGTGGACATCCTGCAGTTTCAGCAAGGGCGTCGATGCGCTCATGTCAGCTCCTCGGGCAGCACGTGGCAGGCACGGGCGGAATCATCATGGCCGAACTGCAGCAGCGGCCGGTCCTTGCCGCAACGTTCGATGCGGTCGGGGCAGCGTGGCTCAAAGGGACAACCCCGTGGCAGATGCATCAGGTCGGGCGGATTGCCCGGGATGGTCTGCAGGGCATGCGCGCCGGCATCATCCAGCCGCGGCACCGAGCGCAGCAGGCCACGGGTCTAGGGGTGGCTGGGGGCGTGGAAGATCTGGTCCAGGTTGCCGTATTCCATCACCTGGCCGCCGTACATCACCATCACGTGGTCGCACAGGCCGGCGACAACCCCGAGATCGTGGGTGATCAGGATGATCCCCACCCCGAAGTCGTCACGCAGATCCCGCAGCAGGTTCAGGATCTGGGCCTGCACCGTGACATCCAGCGCCGTGGTCGGTTCGTCGGCGATGATCAGTTCCGGCCGGCACAGCAGGGCCATCGCGATCATGACCCGCTGGCGCATCCCCCCGGAAAACTCGTGGGGGTAGTAGCGCACCCGGTTTCTCGCATCCGGAATCTGCACCGCGTCCAGCACTTCGAGCACCCGCGCCAGGGCGTCCTTCTTGCTCATGCCCCGGTGCAGAATCAAGGATTCCGTGAGCTGCTCGCTGATCCGCATGTAGGGGTTCAACGAGGTCATCGGATCCTGGAAGATCATGCCGATGGAGGCGCCCCGAATCTGATTCAGCTGCTTCGGCGGCAGACCGAGCAGGTCCTGGCCCTGGAACACCACCTTGCCGCTGGCGCTGCCGTTGCTGGCCAGCAGGCCCATGATCGACAGCACGGTCTGGCTCTTGCCGGAACCGGACTCGCCGACGATGCCCAGGGTTTCGCCCTTGGCCAGGGAGAAATTGACCCCGCTGACCGCGTCGACTTCGCCATCGTCGGTGTGGAAACGCACCGACAGATTATGTACCTGAAGAATGTTGTCCATATCGGGCCTATCGATCCTTCGGGTCCAGCGCATCGCGCAGGCCGTCACCAATGAAATTGAAGCAGAACAGGGTCAGGGCCAGGAAGGAGGCCGGAAAGACCAGCATCCACAGGGCGGATTCCATGTCCTGGGCGCCCTCGTTCACCAGCGCGCCCCAGCTGGTGTAGGGCTCCTGCACGCCAAGACCGAGGAAGCTGAGGAAGGACTCGACCAGGATCACCTGCGGGATGGTCAGCGTGACGTAGACGATGACCACCCCGAGCAGGTTGGGCACGATGTGGCGGAAGATGATGCGCGGGGTGGAGACCCCGCAGGCCACCGCCGCCTCGACGAACTCCCGTCGCTTCAGCGAGATGGTCTGGCCGCGCACGATACGGGCCATGTCCAGCCAGTTGATCGCCCCGATGGCGATGAAGATCAGCAGGATGTTCCTGCCAAAAAAGACCATCAGCAGGATCACGAAGAACATGAAGGGCATGGCGTAGAGGATGTCCACGATGCGCATCATGAGATTGTCGATGCGTCCCCCCAGATAGCCGGCGATGGCGCCCCAGGAGATGCCGATGATCAGGCTGACCAGGGTCGCCACCACGCCGATCAGCAGGCTGATGCGGCCGCCATGCAGGGTGCGCACGAACAGGTCGCGACCCACCGGGTCGGTGCCGAAGTAGTGCTGGGTGCTCAGGCTCGGCGGCTCGGAGACATGATCCCAGTCGGTGTAGTCGAAATCGTAAGGAGACAGCAGCGGCCCCAGCAGCACGGCCACGGTCATCAGGATCAGCACCGCGCCGGCGACCAGCGCCGCGCGGTTGCGCTTGAGCCGGCGCCAGGCGTCGTACCACAGGCTGCGGCCCTGCACCTCCTGCGCGCTCATCACGGTATCCAGGGTGGTCTCAGTCATAGCGCACCTTCGGATCCAGGGCACCGTAGAGCAGGTCCACGATGAAGTTGAACAGGATGATCAGCAGGCCGTAGAAGATGACCACGCCCATCACCAGGGTGTAGTCGCGATTCAGCGCGCCCTGCACGAAATAACGGCCCAGGCCGGGTATGCCGAAGATCTTCTCGATCACCACCGAGCCGGTGATCACCGCCGCGGTGGCCGGTCCCAGATAGGACAGCACCGGCAGGAAGGCGGGACGCAGCGCGTGACGGAAGATGATGCGCGCCTCGGACAGGCCCTTGGCCCGGGCGGTGCGGATGAAGTTGCTGCGCAGCACCTCGATCATGGAGCCGCGCATCAGGCGCGACACATAGGCGATCTGCGGCAGCGCCAGCGCGATCACCGGCATCACCACCTCGCCAAAGCCCTTGCCCTCCCAGCCGCCGGCCGGCAGCCAGCCCAGGGTGACCCCGAACAGCAGGATCAGCAGCGGGGCGATGACGAAGTTGGGGATGGAGATGCCGGTCATGGCCACCGTCATCACCGCGTAATCCGTGGCCCGGTTCTGCCGCAGCGCGGCGATGATGCCGAAACTGCAGCCCACCAGCAGGGCCAGCAGCATGGCGAAGCCGCCGATCTGCAGGGACACCGGAAAGCCGGAGGCGATCAGCTCGTTGACCGTGAATTCCTTGTACTGAAAGGACGGACCGAAATCCCCGCTGGCGATCTGCAGCAGGTAGCGGCCGTACTGCTGTACCAGCGGCTCATCCAGATGATAGGCCTCGTTCAGGTTGGCCTCGATCTCCGGCGGCAGGGCGCGTTCGGTATCGAAGGGCCCGCCGGGTGCGATCCGGATCATGAAGAAGGCCAGCGTGATCAGGACCAGCAGGGTCGGAATCGCGCCGACCAGGCGCCTGAGCGCGTAACGAATCATAGTCTTGGGCTCCCCGGGGCGCGGCTGTGCCCGCGCTCTCTTATGGCGATCATTTCAGGATCCGCCAGTTCTTCGAATACTGGTGGTCCATGATATTGGACTCATAGCCGGCAATCTTGCGGCTCACCATGTGCTTGCTGACATAGAAGTAGACCGGAATGATCGGCTGGTCCTCCAGCATGATGCGCTCCGCCTGCTCCAGAATCTCGCGGCGCCGGTCGAAATCGGTCTCGACCGAAGCCAGATGCATCAGTTCATCGTAGCGCGGGTTGTTGTATCCCGGGTCATTGATGCCGTGCCTGGAATGCATCAGCTCGGCGAAGGTATAGGGATCGTTGTAGTCGCCGATCCAGCCGGCCCGGAAGACCTGGGTCACCCGCTTCTGCTTGCGGGTCTCCAGGAACACCTTCCACTCCTGATTGACCAGGGTGGCCAGCACGCCCAGGTTCTGCTTCCACATCGCGGCCAGCGCGATGGAGACCTTCTTGTGGTTTTCGCTGGTGTTGTAGCGGATCTCGATGCGCAGGGGATTGTCCGGCCCGTAACCGGCCTCGGCATACAGCCGGCGCGCCTCGGCCAGCTGCTTTTCCTTGGGCCAGGAGGCCCACTCCGGCACCTGGCTGGTGTAGTTGCTTATGCCGTCCGGAATCCAGGAATAGGCCGGTCGCTCGCCCAGCTTGGTCACCTTGTCGACGATGATCTCGCGATCGATCGCCATGGCCAGGGCCCGGCGCAGCCCGGGATTGTCCTTGAACGGCGGCTTGGTGACATTGAAGCCGAAGTAATAGGTGCCGAGATAGGTCGCGACATTGAACTCGTCCGGCATGTTCTCGCGGATCCACTCGACCTGACCGGTGGGCACTTCATTGGTGTAGTGCAACTCGCCCGCCCGGAAGCGCTTCAGCTCCGAGGACTGGTCCTCGGTGGCGTAGTAGATGACCTTGTTGATCACCGTATTGGCGTTGTCCCAGTAGTGCGGATTGCGCTCCAGCACGATATGCGACTGCACCACCCAGTCGGTGAGCCGATAGGCGCCGTTGGAGACCAGATTGCCCGGACGGGCGAAACGGTCGCCAAACTTCTCCACGTTCTTGCGGTTCAGCGGAAAGGTGGAGGAGTGGGTCAGCAGACCGAGGAAATAAGGCGTGGGCGCCTTCAGGGTGACCTCAAGGGTCATGTCATCAATCGCCCGCACCCCTAGTTGCTCGGGCGGCAGTTCGCCGGCGATCACGGCCTCGGCGTTCTGGATCGAGGACAGAATCTGGGAATACTTGGACAGGGTCGCCGGGTCCGCGCTGCGGCGCAGGCCGTAGACGAAGTCAGCGGCGGTCACCGGATCGCCATTGGACCATTTCGCCTGCGGCCGCAGGTGGAAGGTGTAGACGGTGCCGTCCTCGCTGATCTCCCAGCGTTGCGCGGCCCCCGGAATCAGGTCGCCGTTCGGCGCCTCGCCAACCAGGCCTTCGTAGAGGTCCCGCTGGATGTTGGACGAGGGCACGCCCTCGGCCTTGTGCGGATCCAGGGTCTGCGGTTCGGCGCCGTTGCCCTTGTGCAGGACCTGCTTGGCCGCCAGTTCCTCGGCGGCCACCGGCCCGCTCAGGCCCAGGCTCAGGGCGCACAGCAAGGCGGCTTTGCGGAATAGGCTAGTCATGGCTTGCGCTCTCTCGTTCTTCGCGATTCATCATCATGGACTCAGGGCGCCGTGGCGGCCTGATTCTGCTCCTCGATCCAGCGGTTCACCCGGGCGTCCAGCAGCTTCAGCGGCAGGGCACCTTCACCCAGCACGAAGTCATGGTAGCGGCGGATATCGAAACGCTCGCCCAGCGCGGCGCGCGAACGCTCGCGCAATTCGGTGATCTTGAGCTGGCCCATCTTGTAGGCCAGCGCCTGGCCCGGCATGACCAGATAGCGATTGACCTCGGCCTCGATGCGCTCCGGACCGCGACCGGTGTTCTCGGCGAAGAAAGCCATGGCCTGCTCGCGACTCCAGCCCAGCGCGTGCATTCCGGTATCGACCACCAGGCGGACGGCCCGCCACATCTCGAAGGTGAGCGCGCCGAACTGGTCGGCCGGGGTCTGGTAGAAGCCCATCTGCTCACCCAGGGTTTCCGCGTACAGGCCCCAGCCTTCGATATAGGCGGTGAAACCACCATGCCGGCGGAAGGGCGGCAGTTCGCCCAGTTCCTGGGTCAGGGCCAGCTGGAAATGGTGCCCCGGCACGGCCTCGTGCAGCAGCAGCGCCTCCATCTCGTAGCGTGGCGTCTCCGGCAGGCGCGAGGTGTTCACCCGGAAGATGCCGGGGCGGCCATTCTCGGCCGAGCCACGCAGGTAGTAGGCGCCGGAGCGGCCTGCGGCCTCGTGATCCGGGATGGCCTCGATGCCATAGGGCAGGGTGGGATAGCGGCCGAACAGCTTGACCAGTTCCGCGTCCGCCCGCTTGGCCATCGCACGGTAGTCGCGGACCATGGCCTGCGCGTCCGTGTAGAACTGGCGCTGGTCGCGGGCCAGATGCCGGGCGAAGCCGCGGATGTCCTGCTTGTCGTATCCGGCCTGCTGCATCACCGCGTACATCTCGCCGCGGATGCGCTCCACCTCGGCCAGGCCCAGATCGTGGATCTGCTGCGGGCTGAGGTCGGTGGTGGTCATCTGGCGGACCCGCCAGGCGTACCACTGCTCGCCCTGCGGCAGCTGATTCAGACCGGTGGCCTGCACCGCGCCCGGAATGTAGTCCTCGCGCAGGAAGCGGGCGAATGCCGCCAGCGCCGGCTTCACCTGCTCGCGGAAGATGGCCAGCGCCTCCGCCTTGCCCTTCGCGGCCAGCTCCGCCGGCAGCTTGTCCAGCGGCTTGAGCAGCGGGCTGTCCGCATCGTCTTCCGGCATCAGGCCGTCCACCTGCGCGGGCACCTTGTCCAGGGTCACCTGCGGCCAGGTCACGCCGCGGGCCAGGCCTTCACGCAGGTTCAGGGTGCCCCGCGCCAGCTTTTCGGGCACGCCGCGCAGCCGGCTGAGGAAGTTGTCCAGCTGATCGACCGTGAACAGCGGCATGGCGCTCAGGGTATGGGCCAGACCGGTGTGGATGCCGTACATGGGATTGACCAGCAGCAGCTCGCCCGGGAAGGCATGGCCGGCCACATCCGTCTCCAGCTCGTAGAGGAACAGATCCAGATTGAGCTGTTCCGCCGGGGCAAGCGCGGCACGATCGATAGCGCGGGCGATCTGCAGCGTACGACGCTGCAGTGCCTGGGCCGCCTTGACGGCCTCGACCCGCGGATCGGACCAGCGATGATCCTGCCCGGGATAACCCACGATGGTGGCCCATTCCGGGCTGATCTGCATGGTCCAGGCCCAGTGCGCTTGCAGCAGCCGGTCCAGGGTCTGGCTGGCATCCCGCGCGCCGCCCCCGGCGCCGATGAAGCCGATCATGCGCTTGATCCGGGAACCACCCTGGGTGCTGCCTGCGCCCAGTTCATCCAGCCGCTGCGCGTACTGCGCGTGGTAGGGCGCATCCGGCAGGTCGCTCGCCAGGGCGGCGCCGGCCAGCAGCAGAGCGGCCAGGGCCGCGGTCCATCTCCTCATCTCATCCTCCCCCGGTGCCGAAGCCAAGCGCGGCCAGGCCGGTGATTACGAATTGCACCGCCAGTGCGGAGAGAATCACCCCCAGCACGCGGCTGATCACGTTCGAGCCGATCTCGCCCAGCAGGCGGGTCAGCGCGGTGGCCAGCAGCAGGGCCACCAGGGCCATGCCAACGACCAGCAGGACGATGGCCATGCCCAGGCTGATCTGGACCCAGTCCCCCTGCGCCCCGCTGACCAGCAGCAGCACCGTGGTGATGCTGCCCGGCCCGGCCATCAGCGGAATCGCCAGCGGAAACACCGAGATATCCGGTCGGAAATGCGCTTCCTCGGTTTCGCTTTCGGTGGTCGAGCGCAGACCCGACTGGCGGGCGAACAGCATGTCGATGGCGACCAGAAACAGCAGGATGCCCCCGGCGATGCGCATCGCCGGCAGCGAAATGCCCATGGCGTCGAGCAACAGCTGCCCCGCCGCCGCGAAACCCAGCAGGATGCAGCCGCCGATCAGCGCGCCCCGGATCGCCATGGTGCGCCGGTACTCGGCGGTGGCACCGGAAGTCAGGCCGACAAAGACCGGGGCCAGGCCGACGGGATCGATCACCACGAAGAAGGTGATGAACGTATCCAGGGCGAAATTCCACATGCTCAGCTGCGCTGGACCGGCATTGCCGGCCTGTTCAGGACTGGGCTTCGGCCGCGGCGTCGCGCTCGGCGATCGCGTGTTGCAGCCAGGCCTTGGCCTGTTCCTTGGTGCCCTCGTACTTCAGCGCGATCGAAAAGGCCTTGATCGCCTCCTCGTGCGAGCCCAGTTCGCTGGCCGCGATGCCCTGCAGCAGGGCGCTTTCGCCCGGCTTCTTGACGCCCAGGCGGCGCGCTTTCTCCAGGGTGGGGATCACCTGGCGCCAGGCTTCCTTCTCCACGTAGAGATAGGCCAGACGCAGCACCAGTTCCCCGTCCTCCGTGGATTTGGCCGCCTGTTCCAGCGCCTCGATCGCACGATCCGTTTCCCGCGCGCCCAGCCAGGCGTTGGCCAGCAGCTCCAGGTTGTCCACGCTGGCGGGCACGGTGCCGGCGCCGATCGCGTCCTGCAGCGTCTTGCCCGCCTTGTAGGGGATGTCCAGGTAGAGGAACAGATTGGTCAGGTTCTTCAGCTCCTTGCCTTCATCCAGCACGCCCTTGCGTTCGGCCAGGGCCATGATGGCCAGGGCCTCGGCGTCCTTGCGCAGTTCCATGAAGATGCCGGACAGCTGCTTCCAGTACTCCTTCTTGATCGGGAAACGCCCGACCATGTCCAGCAGGGTATCGGCGCAGCTGCGGTAGTCCTTGTCCTCCCAGTGCAGGGCCAGCTTGAGCTGGAACCAGGACTCCTTGGGGTCATTCGATTCCTTGATCGCCTGGCTCAGCGGCGGCAGGGCCTTGCGGTACTGCTGGATCTGCGCGTAGGCGGTGGCCAGGAGCACGCGGGCCTCGGGCGGAATCGCCTGCTGGGTGGTGGCGAAGTACTCCTCCAGCACCTTGATGCCCTTGCGGTACTGCTCCACCGCAATGTGGAACTGGCCCAGGCTGTACTTCATCTGGGCCACCTGATGCTCGGGCAGCGCGTCCAGATCGATGGCCTTCTGGAAATAGTCGGCCGCCTTGGGGTAGTCGCCGCGCTGCGCCCAGATGAAGCCGTAGGTCTGCAGCACCATGGCGTGCTCGTAGGCATTGCGCCTGACCGAGTCGGTCAGCTTGTCCAGCCGCTCCAGCGCCTCGTTGTAGGCCTCCTCACCGATCAGCTCGTGAATCTTGGTCAGTCGCTTGTAGGTGATCTCGGACAGGGTCTGGGCCGCGGCCACGCCGTGCAGGGCGCACAGCGCAATCGCGAACAGGGCCAGCAGCTTGCTCTTCATCACTCGCCCCCCATCTTGAATTCAATGGTCTGCACGCCACGGTGCGCCACCGGCTTGCCGTCGACAATACGCGGCTTGAACTTCCATTTCAGGATGGCGCGACGGGCGGCGGAGTCGAACACGCGGCGCGGCTCGGATTCGAGCACGTCAGGATCGCTGACCGTGCCGTCCTTGTTGATGGTGAACTCCATCTTCACCCAGCCCTCGATGCCGTCGCGTGCGGCATTGCGCGGGTACTGCGGCGCGATGCGCACCAGCGGGATCAGCTCGCCGTCGCCGGTGAAATCGGAGGCCTTGGCATAGCTGCCCATGAACGGACCGCTGCCCGTTGACACCGGCAGCTTCACGTTCGGGATGTTCATCTGCTGCGGCTGCGGATTCGGCTTGTCCACCTGGGCCATCTTCAGCTTGGGCGGGGGCGGCGGCTTCTTCGGCGGCGGCGGCTTCTTGGGCACCTCGCGGGAACGGGTTTCCAGGCTTTCGTCGCGCTTGAGGCGCACGAATTCGATGCCGCCGAGATCGTCGGTCTTGTCCACGCCCTTGCCGGTCTGGGTGATCAGCACATGCATGAACCAGAACAGGAACAGGCCTATGGCGACCGCGCCGGCAAGGGATGTCAGGTAACGGGACATTGCAGACTACGGGTTCTGCGCCGCGATCGATACGCTGTAGACACCGGCCAGGCGGACCTGATCCATGACCTCCACCAGGGTGCCGGTCTGCGCTTCCTTGTCGGCGATGATGACCACGGTGCCTTCCGGATTCTCCGCGTGCAGGCGTTCGACGTTGGCGCGCACCGCGCGCAGCTCGACCTTGCGCTTGGCAATCCACACATCGCCATTGGGCTTGATCGCGATCAGGATGTTGCCGCGTTCCTTGCGCTCGGCGGTGTTCGCGTTCGGCCGGCTGACATCGATGCCGGTTTCCTTGACGAAGCTGGTGGTGACGATGAAGAAGATCAGCATGATGAACACGATGTCGAGCATCGGGGTCATGTCGATATCGGCTTCTTCCGTGGTGCCGTGATGTTTACGTCTCATCTCAGTGGTTCTCGTGCACGCCCAGCTCGTCGTTCAGGTAGTCGGTCTCCCGACGAACGACGTGTGGGAAATGGGTACCGAAGTAGATACCCGACAGGGCCACGACCATGCCCGCCATGGTGGGGATGGTGGCCTTGAAGATGCCGGAGGCCATGGCCCGGGCGTTACCGGTGCCCAGCGCCGCCATGACGTCGAAGACCTGGATCATGCCGGTGACCGTGCCCAGCAGGCCGAGCAGCGGGCACAGAGCCACGATGGTCTTGATCGCGCCGACGTTCTGGCTGGCCATGCGCTGGACTTCGGACACCAGCTGGCGCCGGATCTGGCGCGCCTGCCAGGAACTGTAATCCTCACGTGCGCGCCAGCGGGCGATGACATCCTGCGTATAGGCGGGAAACTCGCGGCGGAAAAAGCTCAGCCGCTCGAGGATCAACGCCCACAGCACGATGGCCGCAATCAGGATGACCCAGAGGACCCCGCCACCGGCTTCAAGGAAGTCGCGAATGGCCGCGAAGACTTCCATCAGGCGGTTCCGGCTTTCTCGGAGCGCTGCGCCACCAGGCCAGCGCTCTCTTCTTCCAGGATCTGGACCAGGGCCTTGCTGCGCGCCGCCAGGACGCTGTGCAGGAAGACCATGGGAATCGCCACCACCAGACCCAGCACCGTGGTGACCAGGGCCTGGGAGATACCGCCCGCCATCAGCTTGGGATCGCCGGTGCCGAACAGGGTGATGGCCTGGAAGGTCACGATCATGCCGGTCACGGTGCCGAGCAGACCCAGCAGCGGGGCGACCGCGGCGAAGATCTTGATGATCGACAGCCATTTTTCCAGCTGCGGGGTTTCCTTGATGATGGCCTCGTCCAGACGCGATTCGATGGTTTCGAGATCAGCGGCCGGATCCTTCTCATAGGCCAGCAGCACCCGACCCAGAGGATTGTCATCCCGGGCCGGCACGCCACGCTGGGCGGCCATGCTGCGACCAATGCTGAACAGGGAGACAAAACGTTCGATGGCGAGCAGCAGACCGACCAGACCCAGGAAGATGATGATGTAGCCGATCTCCGCGCCCTGCGCGATCCGCTCGGCGATGCTCGGCGCCTGCACGATGACCGACAGCAGCGCACCGCGGGTCGGGTCCAGGGCCATGCGTACCGGGCCCTGCTCGGCCTCTTCCAGATCCTCGGCCATGCCCAGGTAGCGACCCTGCGGCTGGCGTTCCAGCTCGGTCAGCTTGTCGGTGTCCGGCGGGTAGATCAGGAACTTGCCCTCGCTGACCGCGGTGAAGGCACCCACACGGACCACTTCCCGCTGCACCTCGGTGCCATCGGGATTGATCACCGGGGCGGTGTAGCGCACCACCCGACCGCCTTCGGTCATCTCGCGCTGCATTTCGAACCACAGGCGCTCGAGCTTCTCGATCGAGGGCAGCTCCTTGCTGCGGCCCAGCTCCTCGAGGAAGTCTTCGCGGCCGGCGGTGTCGGGCTGCGAGGACACGTAGGAACCGCCGGTGATGCCGCGCAGGTCACCCGCGACCTGACGCACCACACCAAACATCTCGCCCAGCTGACCGATCTTCAGGTTCAGGGCGGTCTCCAGTTCAGAGAGCTCCTTCTCGTTCTTCTCGAACTCGGCGATGAGTTCTTCCGAACGCCTTTCCGCCGCGGCCTTGTCGGCCTTGGCCTGGCGCAGCAGGCCGGCCTGCTGGTCACGCTCGCGCAGGAAGCGGCGCTCGCGCTCGGCGTTTTCCGCCTGCTCCTTGGCCCGGGCGTTCTTGGTGTCCTGCAGCAGCTGCATCAGGGGGTCGCCCTGCTGGGCCAGACCCTGCCCGGCGAACAGGCCGAGCGCGGCGATCATCAAAATACGTGCTTTCATCGTGAATCCCGCCTTACAGATCTTTGGCTGCCGCGACCGGCACTATCAGGATGTTCGGCGCGGCCTGCTTCTTGGCGATGCGCAGACCGTTGCGTACCGGCGCTTCATAGCTGCCGCTCAGCTCTTCCCACTGGCCGGTTTCCGAGTTGTAGAATCCGGTTTCCTCGCCATCCAGGGTCTGGTACATCAGCGCCACGCGGCCGACCCGCAGGAAATCCACGGTCCGCTTTTCCGGCCCGGGCAGCGCGGCCTGATAGGCCTCGATGGTGCGGGCGTACTCCATCTCGACCTGATAGGCCTCGACGATGCGGCGGTACTTCTCGGAGGTGCTGACGTCGGCGCGGTCCATGATGTCCTTCAGCGACTGCACCCGCATGGTGCGTTCCTGCATCAGGAAGGGGAGATCCAGCTGCACAAATTTGTCCAGGGTGTCGATCATGCGCAGCATCATCGGCACGACTTCGCGGCTGACATCGTTGATCTGCTCCAGCTGGGTGCGGATGGACTGCATTTCCGTCAACTGCGAGGAAATCTGCCGCTCCAGCTGCGCGTTGTAACGCTTCAGGCTGTCGGTCTCGCGGGTGGTGTAACGGTAGTCCGTCAGCAGGCGCTGCGTGTCATCGTCCAGGCGGTTGATCTTGTCCTGCGACTGCTTGGCCGCCACGTCCATCCGCTGTTGCGTCTGCAGTGCGGAATCCAGGGTGTCGGCCATCGCCGGAGTCGCCAGCAGGGCCAGCGCAGCGATTCCGAGGCATCGAATTCTGAGCATCAATGTCACCAATCTGCCAATCAAAAACGGCCCGCCGCCCAATCGCGCGCGAGCCTCAAAATGCATGGGTGCATATTACACGCAACGCCCATGCCATGTGCGTCGCACAAAATGCGTCCCCCAAAACGGGAAAGGCCCGCCGAGGCGGGCCTTTTCACAAAGTATTATACAGGATTACATAGAACGCAAGTTCGGCATCGGCAGCTTGTCGAAGTTCCAGGTGTAGCCGATGTTGACGCGCGGCCGCTGGTATTCGCCGAAGCTGGTGTCGTTGTCCAGGATGCTGGTGACGCTCATCCACAGACCACCGTAGCTGGCGGTCACGCCCAGGTCGACCTGGTCGTCGGTCGGGCTCGGGCCGTTGTCGTCGTAGTCGTCGCCGATGTAGATGGTGTAGCCGAGGTGGAAGCCCATCTCGATGCCGTCGTTCAGCGGGGCGTTCAGGTTGGCTTCCAGGTAGACGTAGTCGTCGTCGGTTTCCGGATAGGTGTCGATGCCGTACCAGACGTAGCCGGAGAAGATGCCGCTGTTGTAGCCGGCATAGGCTTCGACGATACGGTTGACGCCGCCCTTCAGGCCCGGATCGCCCGGGAACAGGTAGGCGATACCGCCGATGTCCAGGTTGCCGGCGTTCATGCCGACATAGACGTCGACTTCGTTGCCCGTGCCCTGATCGCCGACGTTCGACAGCCAGGTGCCGGCGTAGATGTTGTCCTTGCTCCAGTCCAGACCACCGGACACGGCAGCGCCGTTGCCGCTGCTGGGCAGACCACGGAAGACGTATTCGGAAGCAATGCCGATATTCCCGGTCAGCTCCGCGTGGGCGATCGACGACACCAGCGTCAAAGCGGCAAAACTCATTCCGCCACCAAGTGCCTTCAAGGTTTTCATCAGACTACTCCCTCTGAAATGACTTATTAAATGTTAGTGCCGCACGCCAGGCGCGCCGTCAGCCGCGCACAGTGTACTGCAAAACTTACACGATTTCGCTACAACTTTCTAAAATGCAAAGAGTTTGCCAATCCCTGTCCCAGCGGGCCCGGCAACGCCTTACTTGACCATCAGCTCCACGACCTTGCGCATGGTCTCGTCGCTCAGACTGGGATCGCCACCACGCGGCGGCATCGCCCCCTTGCCCGCGATGGCCGCGGCCACCAGAGCGTCCATGCCGCCGAGCGCCTCGAGACGCTGGTCCCAGGCCGCCTTGTCGCCGACCTTGGGCGCTTCCAGCACACCCGTGGTATGGCAGGCGCCACAGACCGTCTGCAGCACCTGCTGCGGATCACGGTCCTTGGCCACCGCCGGCGCGGCCGGCACCGGCACCTGCGAAGCATCGGTATAGACCTGGCCGACCGGCGCGATGCGCTCGGCCACCTTGGCCACCCGGATGGGATTCTCGGCCGACTCTTCGGGATCAATCATGTTGGCCACGATGCCGATGACCACCGCGATGCCCACCAGCACCGCCAGAACGGCAAGGAAGGTCACCACAAAGACCCTGTCGTGGCTGTGATCTTCGACTACTGCTTTCTTCTCAGACATGTCTCTAACCGCTGGGCCGCATGACGCGGCGGCAAGGAAGCTGCCTCCCCGCGGGAAGCACCCGAACAAACCGGCCCCCGGACGAGTGGTTCGCCCGGGGCACACGAAACCTGGAACCGCTTAGAAAAACCTGGTGCGCCCGGCAGGAATCGAACCTGCGACCTTCGGCTTCGGAAACCGACACTCTATCCAACTGAGCTACGAGCGCTTTGGGGGCGGCATTTTAGCCCAGGCCAAAGATAATGTCGCGCATTGCAAAGCGGCGTGGTGGAAATGTACCTGTAGCTCACCCTTCCGGGGGCAGCGGCGGCAGATTCCCGAAGGCCTGGCTGACATTGGCCTGCCAGGCCTGACGCAGGCTGACGAAATACGGATCGCTGGAGGTGAAACGGCGCACCTGGGGCGGGCCGAAGCTGTCGCGGCCGTACAGGGCCACATC
>JBFJTN010000074.1:0-14552 GCA_041625325.1 Oceanococcus sp.
ATGGCCTGGCCCATGAAGAACTTCTGCATCGAGCCGGACACCTTGTTGACCAGTTCGACATAGCGCTCGATGGCGTCGGTTTCCTCGGGGAAACGCTCGGCCAGCATGGCCTTGAAATTCTCCCGGCCGGCGCGGAAGTCGTACTGGCGACCGTCGACGATGATGCGGTCGTAGACCTCGTCCATCGGCGCCCACTTCAGCTCGCCATCGGTGATGACGTCGAAGATTCGGCGCAGCGGAGAGTGCGGCTTGTGCACATCACCGATGTAATGCACGCCCACGTCCCACTCATAGCCATTGCGTTCGTAGGAATGGGTGAAGCCGCCAGCGGTATAGTGCTGCTCGAGCACGCAGACCTTGCGGCCCAGCTTGGCGAGCAACGCGGCATTGCACAGCCCGCCGATGCCGGAGCCGATGACGATGACGTCGTAGTGGCTGTCCGCGCGAGAGCTGCGGTAGCGACGGCCGGTACGTTTCATGCGGGCATTCCTATGCAATGTTTTGCATATGTATAGCGCAGTCCGTCACCATGTGCAACACTTTGCATATGTCACTCAAACACGCGATTCTCGTCCTGCTGGAGCGTGAGCCCGGCAGCGGCTATGACCTGGCCCAGCGATTTCACCAGGGTATCGGCAATTTCTGGCGCGCCTCGCATCAGCAGATCTATCAACAGCTCAAGGCGCTGAGCGAGGCAGGCTGGGTCGCCCATGAGACGGAAGCGCAGAAGGGCAAGCCGGATCGCAAGGTCTACCGCATCACGCCTGATGGCCTCACAGAATTGCGCCGCTGGATGCGCGAGCCGGTCAGGTCTCCGGTGCTGCGTGACGGTCTGCTGATCAAGGTGTTTGCCGGTGACCTGGCCGACAAGCAGGATCTGCTGTCGGAGCTCGACCTGCAGCTGCTGCGACAGCGCGAGATTCTGGCGGCCTACCGGCTCCGCGAAGCGGACTATTTCCGCCTGGGTGAGAGCGGCCGCCGCCGCATGCGCCTGCCCTATCTCACCTTGCGGCGCGGCATTCGCCATGCCCGGGACCTGATCGAATGGCTGCAGGAAACCCGGGAACTGATCGAGCGAGACGCCCTGCCGACGCAACCGGTCGCGGGGGACTGACCGAGCAGGAAGGGGCCTCACGCCCGGCGGTTGTGCTGCCGATGAGCGGTGCGGCGCGGCGTCGGTGGCAGAGGCTCAAGCTGGCGCAGCGCGCGACATCGATCGCCCTGCCCGCGTCAGGCTCCCCGCCATCTCCCCCGCCATGGCCGGGATGGTGCACAAACTGTGATCCGCCCGCTGCGGCCGGAACAGGTCCGCCGCGGTCGCGGGCCGGACGCGTCAGCCCGGTTCGGCCGCCAGCATTTCCGACTGCCCCAGGGAATTGTCGATGGCCCTGCGGGCCTGAATCAGGTTCAGATTGCGGTAGACCAGCGCGGCGATGCGCGGATGACGCAGACGCAGTCGTTCCAGGGTTCCGCTGTCGAAAACCAGTACCCGGCCATCGCGGATGGCGGTGACGGTGGCCAGCCGGCGCGCCGAGAAATGACCGACCTCGCCCAGGGTCGCGCCCCGCCCGACCTCTGCCAGCTGCTGCTCCTCTGCGGTCCAGACCCTGAACTGGCCATCCAGGACCACGTACATGTCCTTGCCGTTTTCGCCCTGCCGAATCAGATCCTCCCCGGCGCTGACCGCGCGGATGCTGCTGTTCAGCGCGAACTGGCGGGCCTGGCTTTCGCTCATGTCCTGCAACAGCGGGATGGTCTTGTGCGGGGCGCCTCCCAGGTCGAGACGCAGATGATCCCATAGGGTCACGATGGAAGAGCGGGCGCTGACCGCCGGTGCCAGCAGCAGGTCGGAGATCCAGGCCAGCAGCAGGGTGGTCGCTGCCAGCAGACCGAACATCATCTGGCTGTGGAAAGGGCTGGCGGTCAGGGTGAGGAAGCCCAGGCTGCAGGCCAGCGTGGTCAGGGTGATCGGCCGCAGCACCTCCTTCACCGCCGCGCGTGAGGCTTCTTCCTCGTTGGCCAGTTCCCGTGCCAGACGGTTGAAGCGCACCAGCAGATGCAGCGTATCGTCCACCGCGATCCCGAGCACGATGCAGGCGACCAACGCCGTGGTGGGACTCAGCGGCGTACCGGTAAAGCCCAGCAGTGCGAAATAGGCGACCACCGGCAGCGCATTGGGCAGCATCGCCATCAGCCCGACCCGGGGCGAGGCGAACAGCAGGGACAGGAGCAGAAAGATGACCAGGCCCGAGATGGCCAGCGAACGCAGCTGTCCGCCGGTCAGGCTCTGGGTCACCTGGACCAGTGCCACCGAATTTCCGCCCAGGGCGGCATCCAGTCCCGGCGGCAGCGCATCGAGCCGGTCCTCGATGCGCCTCATCAGGGCCTGCAGTTCCGGCGTGTCGGTCAGCGGGCTGCGAATTTCCAGGCGTGCCCGGGAAAAATTGCGATTGGCATATCGGTAGATCTCCCCGGGCGCGCCGAAATAGATCAACTGTTTGGTCTGCGCGCTGCTGTTCGGCAGGCGGTAGGCCTGTGCCTGCCCGCCGCCGACGAAGTCCTGATGCAGCCGTTTGATGAAGTCATTGATGGAGCGCACACCACCGATTTCCGGCTGCGCCAGCAGCCACGCCTGCAAGTCCTCGATGGTTTGCAGAACCGAGGGCGCCAGCAGCGATTCCGGCGCGCTACCGATCAGTTCGATGTGAAAACTGTTGGCCCCGCCGAATGCCGCACTGATCCTGTCGTAGGCCTGCCGGACCGGCATGTCTTCCGGCAGATCACGCACATAGCGGGCTCCCGGCACGACCTGGCTGGCGCCGATCAGGCACAGCAGCAGCAGACCGCAACCCGCGGCGATCACCTGGTGGCTATGGCTCACGACCACGCTCACGATGCCGCCGGCCAGGCGCGACAGGCCGGACTCGATGGGCGGCCACAGCACCGGTGGTCGTGAGGACAGATGCAGCATCAGCGGCAGCGCGCACCAGCCCGCCAGGGCCGCGGCACTGGAACCGATCACCCCGAGGATGGCGAACTGCCGCACCGACTCCAGCGAGCTGATGGACAGGGCGCCCAGGCCGATCGCGGTGGTCAGGGCGGAAAACGCCACCGGCCCGCGGATCGTGTGCAGGCCCCGTCTCAGATTCTGATGGTCTGCATGGGCCGCAATCACGTGCATGCCGTAGGACACGCCCAGGGCCAGAACCAGAGGCGGCACCACAATGGTCACCAGGTTCAGGGACCAGCCCAGCGCCACGGCCGCAGAGAGCGTCCATAGCAAGGCCAGCAAGGTGCTGGCCAGCGCGGCGAACATGACCAGCAGACGACGAAAGGCCAGCAACACCAGCGCGCAGAAAAACAGGATGGATGACGGCAGCACCAGCGCCATCTGTTCCAGGATCAGCTCGCCAATGGCATCGCTGATCAGCGGCGCGCCGGTGAGCTGCCACTGCAGCGGCCCCTCGTTCTGCTGGAGCACGCGCTGTGCGAGCTGCCGTGCCGCTTCACCACGCTGATCCGCGCTTCCCCGCAGGTCCAGCTGGATGGCGGCCGCCCGCAGGTCATGACTGACCAGCAGGCCCACGAGCAGCGGGTCGGTCAGGCGGGCATCCAGTGCGGCCTGAGGGTCGGCAGGACCGTGAGCAGCCAGCAGGCGCTCCCGCAGGGTGCTGAGCTCGATCTCGTCGCCGCTGGCCAGTGGCAGCCTGATGCTGGCCAGCGAGCGCGTGGCGCGAACCCCAGCCACGCTTCGAAGCTGATCCTCCATGGCGGCCAGCGCGTGAATCTCGTCGATGCCCAGCCTGTCCGCCGAGAACCCGGCAACGATGATCTGTTCCTGATCATCCCTGGGCTGCGCCTGACCCAGAGCCGCGGGAGAGGAATCCACCTGCAGGGCCAGTCGCCCTTGGGGGAACAACAGCAGCAGTGCCGACCCGCTCAGCAGCAGAACGATCAGCAGGCGCCCGTAGAGGCCCGCCGGGCTCAGGCCGTCCTCCACGGCCAGTGGCTCAGCTTCAGTTCCTCTTGCGGTCGTGCCGGACAATTTCCCCCCACCCTGCTGGTACAGGGCGCAAAGTAGCGGACTGCGACTCAGGACGCCAATTGTCCCTTCGGTCTCGCGCGGGCCGGGCATGGCCCTGTGTCGCAGGATGGCCGTGTCGGTGGCCAGCCGGCTTGAACATCTGCCTGCGGGCAGTCCACTATGAGCGGGCTTCGCGGGATCGGCGCGGCCGGGGGCGACTGCCGAGGTCGGACTGGCTGCCCGACCATTCGCCTCAAACCGGAGAGGAACGATGAAGAGATTCGCAAGCGGCCTGCTGGCCGTGCTGGCCCTGCCCGCGCTGGCCAGCGAGCCGATCGGTTCGGTCGCGGACCTGCGAAGCTGCGTGGCCCGAAACGCTCCTGAAAAATCGATGGTGCAGACGCTGCGGATGATCGCCACCGATGCCGAAGGTGCCAAGCAGCTCAGTTTGCGCATGAGCCACATGGACCTGCAGCGCGAGCTCGGCACCCGGGTCGAGGCTCTCGCGCCGCCTGATCTGGCCGGCGCCGTCTTTCTGATGCGCATGGGTCAGATCGAAGACCTGATGTATCTCTACCTGCCGTCGATCCAGCGCATCCGCCAGGTGTCGGGCGCGATGTCCGGCGAGCCGCTCTGGGGGACGGATTTCAGCTACGAAGATCTCAAGCTGTTCCGTGGCCTGTTCGACTACCAGCAGGCCGAATTTGCCGGCAGCGGCCGGTGGCATGGTCGACGCACCGCGGAAGTGAAGGTGCAGATCGATCCTGCCTTCGATCCGGGCTATCGCTCGGTAGTCCTGCGTTTCGATGCGCAGTCCTGCCTGGTCGTCGATGCCCGCTTCGATGACGCGGAGGGGCTGGTCAAGCAGGTGAGCATCGATCATCCGGATGACATCGCGCAGCGCGACGGACGATACTGGGCGAAGCGGATCAGGGCGGTCAGCCCGCGCGAGGGGACAGAGACCACCCTGCTGATCGACGAGGTGGCTTTCGATGTCGACTTGCCGCTGAGGATGTTCAATCCCCGCAGCTTCCATCTGGTCTCTGAATAGACCGCCGCGCGCTCAGAGGCAGTCTTCGGAATTTCCCGGCTTGTCCGGATTGCAGTCCTCGATAATCGGTGACTGCATGCGCGCCAGTCCGTCCGTTCTGAATGTGATGCCAATCCTGCGTCGCGGATCGCTGGCTTCGGTGGCGCCGTGTGCGGGGGGTGGTGCCGCGCCCAGCACGCACAGCGGACTGTTGCGGGAACCCGACAGTTCACCGAAGTCATCCAGATCGCCGGCCGGATCGGCGACGGTGACGGCCTCATTGCCGAACAGGGCAAACAGCCGGGCCAGCAGCGGTCCGGCGATGGAATAACACCAGCGCACCTCCAGCCGCAGAAGGTTGGCATCCTGTATCGAATAGCCGGCCACGGGCCGGGCATCGCGAAAGATCAGATGGGAGTTCGGAATCGCGGTGACGGGCGCATCGTTGATCGTCATCGTCTCGCCGAATGCGCGAGTTGAGAAAGCGCCCGGCACCGGATTCAGTCGCCTCACTTCCATGTGATTGTCGACTTCATAGGTGGCGCGAGCGAAACCCAGGCCCATCGAGCGGGTGCGGCCGACTCCGGTCACGGCCGGGCTGTTGGTGTACAGCGGGGCGATGCCCCGGATCAGCCCCTTGCGTATGGCCGGGGCCTGCCCGTTGTTCATGGACGCCAGGCGGGTGGCCTCCTGCACCGCCGCATCGAAGGTGACATAGGCGCGGTAAGCCAGCACCAGTTCGAAAGCACCGATAAAGGTCAGCAGCAGGACCGGAAACACGATCAGCATTTCCGTCATGGCCTGGCCGCCCGCGCCTTGCCGGCTCATGCCGCCAACCGGCGGGAAGCGCGCCCTCGCCTGCACGGAATCATGCGCCCACGCCGCTACCTGCGGCTGCTCCACTTCGGCGCCAGGGCGGGGATATCACGGCTGTCGGTCACTGACGGGTCGGTCCCGATGTCAGAGGCATCGGCCTGCTCCGGTTCACCGGCTGCCACAGCTGCCGCTGCCTCCTTGGGCTGGACTTCGGCGCTCTGCAGCGCGGCATACATCTTGTCGATGATGGCGTCGAGCTCCTGCGCTTCCGCATTGTCCTGGTTCAGCGCCATGCGCATCTCGACCAGGGTGGCGGCCGCCGTGTGCAATTGCGCCAGGGTCAGGTTGTACCAGGCGTCGCGACGTTTCGGGTCGACCTGGACCACCTGCGACCAGGCCGCCTCGGCCCCGCGGCGATCGCCCAGCATGGCCAGGCAGTTGCCATAACGGAACAGGGTCTGGGCGTCATTGCGCACCTTGTCCAGCACCCGCCGGTACTGGGGAATCGCCCGCGCGCAGTTGTTCCGCGCATGGGCATCGTTGGCCTCGGCCAGGATGCTGTCGATTTCCTTGAGGCTGAGTCGCTCGGGCACCGGGGTGGCGGCGCAGCCGGACAGCAGGGCCAGGAGTCCGGCAGCGAGGAAGACGGTTCGGCTTCTAATGGGCACGGCGACTCTCCAGTTTCAGTAGTTGATCGATATAGAAGGGATCGGCATCGAGGAACGCGGGGCTGAGTTCCAGTACGTGCCGCGCCCTGCGCCGCCCCTGGATTGACCAGGGAGCTACCCGGGGCGCGATATCAAGCACCCGGTAGTGGCGATCCAGGAACACCAGGGCGATGTCATAGGCCATGAACGCGGTGTGGATGGAGCGGCAGTTCTTCAGCAGCAGGCCGCATTCGGGCGGGGGCTCGCGGGTGCCCAGCAAGCCGCGCAGGCGGGACAGCGGATCATCCGCCAGCCGAACCTGCCCCAGCGCCCTGCCTGTATTCGCGTCCAGCAGCGTCAGTCCGTCCTTCATTCAGGTGGCCTGCAGCACTTTGAGGATGATGGGATACAGCAGCACGATGAAGGTGGTCGGAAAGATGAACAGGACCAGCGGGCCCATCAGCTTGACCGGGGTTTCCATGGCCTGCTTCTCGGCCCGCTGGAAACGACTCTTGGTGATCTGTTCGGACTGGATTCTGAGCACCTTGGCCATGCTCGTACCCTGCCGGTCGGCCTGGTCTATGGCGCGGACGAGCTGGGTCAGCATGCGGATATTCACCCGCTCCCCCATCCGTTTCATCGCGTCACGACGGCTGGCGCCCGCGCGGATGTCACGCAGCACCACCATGAATTCATTCTTCAGGGGACCGTCCGGCCCGTAATCCGTCGCCTGCTTGATGGCGCCTGACAGGTTCAGGCCCGCGCCCACGGACAGGTGGAGGTAATCCAGATAGATCGGCAGGTGGCGCATGATCTGCCCCTGCCGGCGCTTGTGGTAATCGGAGAGCTTGATGCGCGGCAGGACGCCGCCGAGCATCAGCCCACCGAGCAGTGGCAGGACGCTGGCCTGCTGCAGCACGCTGGCGGCCCACCAGGCCAGAAAGCCGAAGAACAGGGCGCCCAGGGCCTGAATGGCCAGCAGGTCGTCACCGCGCAGCAGGTGCTTCAGGCCGGAACGCGAGACCGTGGCCTCGGCGCTGCGATGGAAGCTTTCGGGCAACGCCGACACCAGGTAGAAGCGGATGAAATTGACCGCCGGCCACAGGCGCTCCAGCTGCGGTGGCAGCGGATCGAGAAACTTGCGGTCATCCCGCGGTACGCCCCGGGCCAGGGCGACGGCACCGAGCACGATGCAGGCGACCGCGGCGAAGACGGCCAGCACCGAGATCGTGAACAGCGGGCTAGACATCGATGGCCACGATGCTGCGAATGCTGATGAAACCGAGCACCAGCAGGATGCCGATGATGGCCAGCGCGCCCCAGCCGACCGGCGTGGTGAACATGTGGGTCATCGACACGGGATCGAGGAAATACATGGCGATCATCAGCAGCACGGGCAGGAAGCTCATGACTTTGCCCTGCACCCGGCCCTGCGCCGTCAGGCTGGCGATCTTGCCTTCCATCTCCGCCTTGGTGCGCATCTGGGCAGACAGATCGTCCATCAGCACGATCAGGTTGCCGCCGATGCGACGCGACACCCGCATGGCGGAGATGGCCACGGTCAGCACGTCGTTCGGCATGCGCTTCAGCAGCAGGTCGGTGGCCGTATCGAAGTCACCGCCCAGACGCAGCTTGCGATGCACCAGGGCGAACTCGTAGGCGGTCGGTTGCGGCGCCTCCCGGACCACGGTTTCGATCGCCTGATTCAGGCTCAGGCCGGCCTGCAGGCTGGAAGAGAGCATCTGGAAGGTGTCCGGCATCTGTTCCACGAACAGCTTGCGTCGCTTGCGGGTGATGCTGCGCAGGATCATGCCGGGCAGCATCGACAGCAGCACCCCCATGCCCAGGGCGATCATCAGGTTGCCGCTGGCCCAGTACAGCAGGATGGGCAAACCGATCACCGCCAGCGCGGTGGGCACGGTCAGGCTTTCCGGCGGAATGTTGCTGGCCACGTCGGCGATTGAGGGTTCGTCGGCGCCGATGAAGGCGGAGCGGGCCTGCTGGGCGCGTTCGTCCAGGGCACGGATCAGAGGCAGGAAGCCCAGGGTCATGGCCATGAAGGCGCAGATCAGGGCCGCCGCGAGGAGCATGAGCGACAGCGACATGCTCAGGTCCAGCCGAAGGCCGCGCGGTCCACCGCGACGCCCTGGGTTTCCAGGTCGGCCACGAAAGCCGGCTGATGCCCGGTTGATTCGAACACCCCTTCCACCCGGCCCTGATCGGTGAAACCGGTCTGCCGGAAACGCATGATCTCCTTCAGTACCACACGGCCATCATCCAGCCCGAGCACATCGCAGATCGACGAGATCTTGCGCGAGCCGTCCGCCAAGCGGGACTGCTGCACGACGATGTCCACGGCCGAGGCGATCTGCTCGCGAATGGCCAGCACCGGCAATTCCATGCCCGCCATCAGCACCATGACCTCCAGGCGCGACATCAGGTCGGAGGGGTTGTTCGCGTGAGCCGTGGTCAGCGAGCCGTCGTGGCCGGTATTCATGGCCTGCAGCATGTCCAGCGCTTCGCCGCCGCGGCACTCGCCCACCACGATGCGATCCGGTCGCATGCGTAGGCAGTTCTTGACCAGATCGCGGATCGTGACCTGGCCCTTGCCCTCGATGTTGGGCGGTCGTGCTTCCAGCGAAATCAGGTGCGGCTGGGCCAGCTTGAGTTCCGCCGCATCCTCGACGGTGATCACGCGCTCGCCCGGCGGGATGAAGTTCGACAGCACATTGAGCAAGGTGGTCTTGCCCGAGCCCGTGCCGCCGGAGATGACGATGTTCTGCTTGGCCCGGACGGCGAATTCCAGAAACGCCATCATCTGGCTGGTGGCGGCGCCGAATTCGATCAGGTCCTCGGCCTGCAGTTTCTTGGCCGAAAACTTGCGGATCGTGATGCAGGGGCCGCGCAACGCCAGCGGCGGGATCACCGCATTGACCCGGGACCCATCCGCCAGTCGGGCATCGACCAGAGGTGAGCTTTCGTCAATGCGTCGTCCCAGGGGGGACACGATGCGTTCGATCGCGGCCCGGACCGCGTCGTCACCGGAAAACACGATCTCGGATTTTTTCAGGCGGCCGCCCTGCTCGATGTAGATGTCATCGTAGCGATTGACCATGATTTCGGAGATGTCCGCCTGCGACAGCAGATACTCCAGGGGCCCCAGGCCGATGGCCTCGTTGAGCACGTCGTTCTTGAGCCGGTCGCGGTCCAGGCTGTCCGGCAGCTGGTCCGCCTGCCCCGCCACCACTTCCTCCAGCAGCCGCTGCACCTCCAGTCGCAGCTGATCCTCGCGCAGCTTGGAGACATCCACCCGTTGCAGGTCCAGTTCGGCGAGCAGTGCCTTGTGCAGACGCCGGACCCATTTGGTGTGGGCGCTGCCCTGCTCGGCGTCTTCCTCCGCTTCATCCTCCGCGCTGCGGGCCAGTGCGATCACCACCCGATGCTTGCCGGCACGCACCTCGGTGCCGGAAGACACGATCACCGGCGACCTGACCACCTTGTTGCCGATCTTGACCGGCACCTTGTCCGTGATCGGCCGGATCTCGATGCCGGTATCGGCCAGCGCGACCCGAAACCACTGTGGCGGCACCCGCCAGCCGGACAGGTTGACCAGGCAGTCCGGCGAGGCGCCGACCAGGAAGCTGTCCGCGGTGCAGCGAATGCTCGGGGGGGCATTACGGGCGGCGGGGTTGAGCTGAATCTCGAACACGGTAATCAATCAGCGCCGCATCGCGTTGAGGAAGGCGCGCGCGAAGTCCTCGCGGCGGTCGGAGACCCGGCGGACATGCGCCGGATCCGCAGCCGGTCCAGCATTCTGGTCAAGATGCGGGGTGATCAACACCAGCAACTCGGTCTTGCGTGCGCGCCAGCTGCGGGAGCGGAACAGCGGCCCGAGCACCGGAAGATCACCCAGCCCCGCCACCTTGGTGACGGCATCGCCGTGCTCGTTGGAGATCAGACCGGACACCACCAGCGTCTGACCATCGGTCAGTTTCACATCGGCCGAGGTCTTGCGCACGAGAAAGCCCGGTGTGCCCCCTGCCACCGAACTACTGGGATCGATGGTGCTCACTTCGGCTTCCATCCTGGCCACGATCTGACGGTCACTTCCCACCTGTGGCATGAGTTTGAGAATGATCCCGAAGGGTTTGAATTCAATGGAATTGCCGGTCAGTCCGCCGGTCACCACGACGGGAATTTCTCCGCCGGCCTGGAATTCGGCGCTGCCGCCGCTGACCGCGCTCAGGCGCGGTTCGGCCAGCAGCACGGCCGCGCCGGTGGTGACCAGGTATTCGATGCTGGAATTGATCGCCGTCGCCAGTCCCAGCACGCCATACTGACGCAGGGAGGTGATCGGCACTTCGGTCAGTTCCCCGTCGATAATCGCCTCGCGCGGCGGCAGCACCAATGGAAAGCCATCCGGATTGGGAACCGCGGCCTCGAAGCCGCTGACCCCGGCCAGGCGCGATTGCAGGTCGCCGCTGAAGATCCGCCCGTAGGCGCCGGCCGGGCCCTGGATCTGGGTCGACCAGTTGACGCCGAGTTCCTCGATTTCCTCGCTGTTCACCTCGACGAACTTCACCTCCAGGCTGACCATGGGCTCTTCGAAACTTGAGCGGGCGAGGACCAGGGACTGGGCGTTCGGGTAGAGACCGACAATGGCATTGACCCGCTCCAGGGAGCGCGCGGGCACATCGCCGCTGAGGATGACCCGACCACCGACGGTAGAGACCTCGATGCCGGGAATGCCGCGCACCAGGCGGCGGATCTCCGCCTGCTCGCGGTACTGATCGGATGGGTGGACCACGATCTCGTACTGGGCCGTATACCCGCCCTTTTCGAACACGATCAGGTTGGTGTAGCCGGGTTTTTCCGGCAGCACCACGAGCTCTCGCCCATCGATCACCGTGGTGCTGAGCAGGCCGCCATTGCCCACGATGATTCTGGAGACATCACGCACCGGCAGCGTTTCGGCCCTGCCGACGAACATCTCCAGGGTCTGGGCGGCGGCCGGGGCCGTCATCAGGACCCAGAGCATGACCATTGCGGGACAAGCAAGCGCCTTTTTCATTTCTGGTCTCCGGCCGCGTTCAATGGGATCTTCCTGACTTCCGCGATGCCTCCATTGGAACTGCCTCCCGCGATGTATTCCATGAACTTCCGGGTGAAGCTGGTGCCACCGGCTTCGCTGCGCGTGGTCACGCTGTCCGTGATGACATTGCCGTTCTTGCCGATCACCTTGCCATTGCGGATCTCCGCAATCACCCGGCCCGAGCTGTCGATCACGTTGTTGCCCACCCGGGTGCCCAGCGGGTTGCCCTGTTCGTCCAGAACGACCTGGGTGGGCGCGGTGAGGTCGCCGACCGGACGCCGCTCGGCGGCCAGACCCTCGGCCAGCACCTGACCGGTTTCGGGGTCGACCAGCACGATGTCGCCCACCGGAGCCTGCAGCTGGCTGCCTTCAATCACCTGGCCGTTCAGATCCAGAATGCGCTGCTCGCCGGTTTCCGGGTCCGTTTCGACGATCCCGACCGTGCGACCCTGATCGTCCACGATGCGCGCCTCGCCGGTGACCGGGTCGGTCACCACCTTGCCGATCGTTTCGCCGTTGGCGCCGGTCACGGTGACCGGCTGATCGCTGACATTCCGCCGCGCCAGGGTGCCTACGATCTTGCCGTCCTCATTCACCACCTTGTCGCCGACCCGGTGGCCGATGACCTTGCCGGATGCATCCAGCACGGCGGTCTGCTCATGCTTGAGCACGGCAGTTTCCACGTGGTCATTCAGTTCCGTACCGTTGAGCGCCAGCACGCGGCCATCGACGATGCGTGCCTTGACCTCGCCGTCGTTGCCGTAGACCACGTTGCCGCGACGCACCCCGATCACTTCACCGTTGCGATCCAGCACCACCGAAACCGGGTCGCCTTCGTCCTTGACCACCAGCGCGGCGCCCAGATCCTTGCCATCGGTGGAGACCAGCCGGTCGCCCGCCATGCTGGCGACGACCTGGCCCTGGGCATTGACCACCTTGTCGCCGACCAGGCGACCGACCAGATTGCCTGCGGGGTCATAGACCAGTTCGGTGGAATCGGCCTCGCTGTCCCTGAACACGTCGAAGGTCGTCGCGTATTCGAAGCTGGTCGCGCCAGCGTCTTCCGAGTTGCGCAATACGGCGGTCAGCTCGCCGGTCCGTTCGGCCAGGGTGAGTTTGGCCGCTTCCTTGGGCGTCACGCTGACCGTGATCGTGGAGTAAGCGCTCTCGCGGTTGAACGGATCCTGCGCCACGGCGCGTGCATCAAGGTCGGCGCTGCGCTTGCCGGTGGCCATGACATGCACGTTCTGCAGCACCGGCACCAGAACCTGGGGTGGCCGATTCTCATCCTGACCCTCGAAATACGGTGTCGCGGCAGTGGCGAAAGTGCCGTACAGATCAATCCGGTCACTGGGCCGGAGCATGCCATCGAAGGATTCGATGGCGCCGACCCGGATGGTCTTGGCCCGGCGGCCCAGCGCGATGGTGTCGGAGAACTCGCGCTGACGCTCACCCAGCACCGCGGCCCAGGGCACGACCTTGCCGGCCGCCAGGTCCATGGTCGCAAGGCGTCCGGTGACGGTGCGGAAGTCCTTGGCCAGCACCACGTTGTCGGGCACGAATTCGGCCGGGATCGGCCGGCCGGCCAGGTTTTCCGCGGACAGGTATTCGCCGGCCGCGATGAAGCGCTTGGGCACGATCACGTTCGTCCTGGCGACCTTTTTCGGCGCGTACTGCAGGATGATTGCCCGTTCCCGCTGCTTCAGCCATACGGCCGCCAGGCCGGCGGCGATCGCCGCGAAAATCGCGGCCAGAATAAAGTTACGTGCCCCATGCTGCATGATCTTTGGCTCTTATTAGTTGCACACGTCGGGAAATTGCTGGCAGAACTCGATGAAGTTGCCGTCCGGATCGTAGGTCGGCAGGGCCGATACGCTGCTGCGGTAGCCCATCTGCGCGCCCTTCAGGGCGTTGTAGACCGTCGGTGTCCCGGTCGTGCCGTTGCCATCCGGCAGCGGCCAGCCGACCACCGCGAACAGCACCAGTGCCAAGCTCGTGGCAACGATGATGTACTCCACCATGGCCTGCCCCCCCTGCCGCTTCACAGATTCACCCCCGCGGCATCCAGCACCAGCACCAGGGTCCCCTGCCCTGTAGGCCGCACCACCACAGTACCTGTCTTTCGCCCGTTGACAAACCTCAGCATCTGGCCGGGCGCCGGATCCGCGATCATCCGGTCATCGGACATGGCATAGCCCAGCTCGTGCCAGAAGTCCTTGTGCCAGCCCACCACCGCCTCCGCCGTGCCCGGGTGGCTGTACATCACCAGGCGGCCCTCGGTGCGGTCGATCGGGGCATGCAGATCGGCCAGCAAGGTACCGCCGGGCTGCAGGGTGCGCGGTGGCGCGACCTGACCGACCTGGCGGCCGTCGCTGAGAAGCAGACGGCCCAGGGTGATGCCGGCCTGCTCCTTGATCTGGGCGGTGACGAACACGTTGTCCACCACGTTGCTGATCTGGCGCCAGCCCGCGAACTCGGATTCCGCCGCCTCGTCGCCCCACAGGCGCCGATACCATTCCAGGGTGCGCTCGGCCGACTGCTCGACCTCGAAGCCGAACACCCCCAGCGGCAGGCCGTTGAAGGTGGCGCCGGTGCCAAAATCGTGACTGATGGCATGCGGCGGCAGCAGGTCCTGGATCCGGGTTTTCGCCTCCAGCGCCGGCGCCAGCAGCGCCAGGGCGAACAGCAGCGCAGCGCCCGCGCGCCTACTCAACACGACAGAACCCCAGGCCGCGCCCGGCTCGAATGCTGCCATCCTGGAAGGCTTGGCAGTTCGGATTGCCGGGTGGCACAGGCTCGGTATCCACCACTCCCTGCAATTCCGGTCGGGGCACGCCGATGCCGATCAAGGGATTGATTTCATCGAGGAAACCGAAATCCACCCGGATATAGCCGTCGATGCCGAAGCCTTCGACACCGATGGAAAAGGACTCATCGATGCTC